>JBQCHN010000208.1:0-12471 GCA_051954615.1 Mesorhizobium sp.
CGGGCCGAATACGTCGCCGCGGTCGAGTTGCAGGGCGCCTCGGCGCTGCGCGTCATCTGGGGCCATATCCTGCCGCTCCTCACCTCCTCGCTCATCATCCGCGTGACGCTCGACATGGCCGGCATCATCCTCACCGCCGCCGGCCTCGGCTTCCTCGGCCTGGGCGCGCAGCCGCCGGTGCCCGAATGGGGGGCGATGATCTCCTCGGGGCGCCGCTTCATCCTCGACCAGTGGTGGGTGGCATTCTTTCCCGGCATGGCGATCTGCATCGCCGGCCTCGGCTTCAATCTCCTCGGCGACGGCCTGCGCGACGTGCTCGCCACCCATTCGCCCTATGTCGGCGACCTGAAGAACGCGCGGCTCCTGCCGCCGTCCGCCGACTACTGGTTCGGCACCGACGACCTGGGTCGCGACATCTATTCGCGCATCGTCCACGGCTCGCGGCTGACGCTCTTCGTCGTGGTGCTGGTCGCCGTCATCGCGGCTCCCGTCGGCCTGGCCGTCGGCACCGTCTCCGGTTATGCCGGCGGCTGGATCGACGCCGTTCTGATGCGCATCACCGACATCTTCCTCGCCTTCCCCAAGCTGGTGCTGGCGCTGGCCTTCGTCGCGGCACTCGGCCCCGGCATCGAGAACGCGGTGCTGGCGATCGCCATCACATCATGGCCGCCCTACGCGCGCATCGCGCGCGCGGAGACGCTGACGGTGCGCAACTCCGACTTCATCAAGGCGGTGGAACTGATGGGCGCCTCGCCCTTCCGCATCGTGCTTCGCCACATCATGCCGCTGTGCCTCTCCTCGCTGATCGTGCGCGTGACGCTCGACATGGCCGGCATCATCCTCACCGCCGCCGGCCTCGGCTTCCTGGGGCTCGGCGCACAGCCACCGCTGCCCGAATGGGGCGCGATGATCGCCTCCGGCCGCCGCTTCATCCTCGACCAGTGGTGGGTCGCCGGCGCGCCCGGCGTCGCCATCCTGATCGTCTCGCTCGGCTTCAACCTGCTCGGCGACGGCCTGCGCGACGCGCTCGACCCGCGGAGCGGCGACCAATGAGCAAGGAGGCGACGAGCGGCGGGAACCTGCTTGAGGTCGACGACCTGCGCGTCACCTTTCCGACGCGCACCGGCCGCATCGAGGCGGTGCGCGGCGTCTCCTTCGCGCTCGGCCGCGAGCGGCTGGGCATCGTCGGAGAATCCGGCTCCGGCAAGTCGCAGACCGGCCGCGCCATCATGGGACTGACGCCGCCGCAGGCCGAGGTCTCGGCGAAGACACTCGCCTTCGACGGACTCGACCTGCTTGCGCTGCCGCCGCGCGAGCGCCGCGCGCTGCGCGGCAAGCGCATCGCCATGATCCTGCAGGATCCGAAATATTCGCTAGACCCGGTGATGACCATCGGCCGGCAGATCGTCGAGACGCTGCGCACGCACGAGAAGGTTTCGAAGGCCGAGGCGCGCGAGCGGGCGCTGGACATGCTGGCGGCGGTGCAGATCCGCGACCCCAAACGCGTCTTCGACCTGCACCCGCATGAAGTGTCCGGCGGCATGGGCCAGCGCGCCATGATCGCCATGATGCTGATCGCCGATCCCGAACTGATGATCGCCGACGAGCCGACCTCGGCGCTCGACGTCACCGTACAGCTCGACGTGCTCGCCATCCTCGACAGGCTGGTGGCGGAGCGCGGCATGGGACTGATCTTCATCTCGCACGACCTGCGGCTGGTCTCCTCCTTCTGCGACCGCGTCGTCGTCATGTATGCCGGCAAGGTGGTTGAGCAGTTGAAGGCGTCGGAACTGTCGCAGGCTGAGCATCCCTATACGCGCGGCCTGCTCGACTGCATGCCGAAGATCGGCGCCGACCGACACCCGCTGCCGGTGCTGCAGCGGCAGGCGGAGTGGGCGCAGTGACCGCCGCCCTCGCCGTCACCGACCTGGAAGTCGTCTTCGACCGGTTCCGCGCTCTCAAGGGCGTCAGCATCGCCGTGCAGCCCGGCGAATCTTTCGGCCTCGTCGGCGAATCCGGCTCCGGCAAGTCGACGCTGCTCAGGGCCGTCGCCGGGCTGGCGCCGGTTACCGCCGGAACCATTGCGCTGGACGGCAAACAACTCGGCCGCCGTCGCGACAAGGCCTTCTACCGGCAGGTGCAGATGGTGTTCCAGGACCCCTACGGTTCGCTGCATCCGCGCCAGACGGTGGACCGGCTGTTGCAGGAGCCGCTCGCCATCCACGGCATCGGCGACGGCGAACAGCGCATCCGCCGCGCGCTGGACGAGGTGGGGCTGGGGTCCGGCTTCCGCTTCCGCTATTCGCATCAGTTGTCCGGCGGCCAGCGCCAGCGCGTGGCGATCGCGCGTGCGCTGATCCTCGAACCGTCGATCCTGCTGCTCGACGAGCCGACCTCGGCGCTCGACGCTTCGGTGCAGGCCGAAGTGCTGAACCTTCTGGAGCAGGTCCGCCGCGACCGCCACCTCACTTTCCTGATGGTCAGCCACGACCTCGCCGTCGTCACCCATATGTGCGGACGGTTGGCGGTGATGCAGAACGGCGAGGTGGTCGAAACGCTCGCCGCCCCCGATCTCGCCGCGCACCGCGTCGAGAAGGACTACACCAAGCGCCTGCTGAAGGCTTCGGAAGGCTTTGCCCGCGCCGGATGAGCGGGCGCCCCGGACGCGCCGCGCGTTCGTCATCCCGGAAGCCGAACAGGGCGAAGCAAGGATCGGCTATCCGGGATCCATTCCGGAAAATCGGCCCAGAACATCGGCAAGGTCACGGACTGGATTCCGGCTCTGCGCTCGCAAGCTTGCTTGGCCGGGATGACGAAGGCGAGATGCCTTCCGCAAAAATCTTCGCCAAACTTATCCCCGCCCTTGCCACCCACCTCATACTTCTCACCATCTCCTGTGCGGGAACGCGGGTCGCGAACCGGGCGCTTGTGACGGGAGACGGTGCCGGGCTGGCGGCGTAACGGTGCGCTGCTGGGTGATGAGCCCCCAAGTCCGGGCCTCGACCGAGCCAGCGGGCCGCCCCAGAAAGGCGGCAGCGACCCTCGGGGAGGCAAGAACACCGGCGGGCGCGGGATGTCGCGCCAGTATTTAACTTAGCAGGCACGGCCCCCGCGCCCGCTTCCCGACCTCAAGCAAAAGAGGTCAGCTCTTTGACAATGGCCAGACTGCGAAAGCAGGGCGGGCGATGATGAGGTGCGACTCCCCCTTCCCCTTGAGGGGAGGGTGCCGAGCGAAGCGAGGTGGGAGGGGTCGCTGATCGTAGAGCGCGACTTCCTCTTTACGTCGGAGCGGTTGAGGCGACCCCTCCCGACCGGGCTTCGCCCGGCCACCCTCCCCTCGAGGGGGAGGGGGCACCCGCGCCAAGGCCTTTCGCTATCGCTTCAGGCGTTCGTCCCTCGAAGCCAAACGGTTGGCTTTTCGTCCGCTGCGCGGACCGTTTCTCAACCATCGAGGGGGAGGAGGAACGACGGCGGCACTGCTGCTCCTCGCTACCAACGGAGGGTCAGGCCGCGCCGATCCTGAGCATGTGGTTGTCCCACACATAGTCCGGTTCCGACACCGCCGGCCTGTCCGGGGCAACGATGGCGCCGGCGCCGGAGGAGGCGATGAAGCCGGTGCGGTCCGGCGCGATGCCGCACACTTCGGTCAGCGTCGTGGCCGAGACGACTTTGCCGCTTGCGGTGTCGAAGACGACGTAGCTGTTGCCGGCCGGCGAGGACACGGCCATCGTACCGGCCTCGCGGTTGGCCGCCATGGCGCCGATATAGTTGCGCAGGCCGTTCAGCACCTTTTCCGGCATGTCGAGCAGTTGCAGTTCCTTGCCGCGCGCGGCCTTGCCGACCAGCGGCGGCCGATCCACCGTCGCGCCCTCGTACTGGCAGGAGAACCAGACGGCGCCGTCGCGATCGATATCCATGTGCCGGATGGACAATTGGTGCAGGTCGGCCGGCAGTTCATGCTTCTCGACGAGATCGCCGGTCAGCCGGTCGATCAGCACGTAGGACGGCTTCATGGTGGCGAGGTTGAGCTTGGCCTTGCCGAAGTCGGGATGCGTCTCGATGCCGCCATTGGCCACGGCAAGCGTGCGGCCGTCGCCGAGCAGCACCATTTCGTGCGGACCGACGCCATGGGTGGCGAACTCGCCGACACGGCGGAAGCGGTCGTTCGCGTCGTAGACGCCGACCATGCCCGCCCCCGCGTCGAAATCGTTCTCGGTGGCATAGAGCAGCGCGCCGTCCGGCGAAAAGACGCCGTGGCCGTAGAAATGCCGTCCGGCGGGTGCGGCGATGGTGACCGGTTCGTCCTTGCCGCCATGGTCGAAGGCGACGGCCAGCGTGCCCGGCTTGCGCGGGAAGACGATGGCACGGCGCGAGGTCGGGTCGAAGGTCATGCCGTGGCCGCGGTCGGGCAGGTCCACGGCGTAGAGAAGCTTGCCTTCCTCCGACAGGATACCGGCGCCATAGCTGCCGTCGCGGCGCACGAAGGCGGTGGCGAAGACGGCATCGGCGGCAAGCGTCGCGGCCCAGGCGGACGGCGCCATGGCCGCCGCGAAGCCGGCACCGGCGGCGCGCAGGAAATCGCGGCGGTCGATCAGCGGCGTGCGCATCCTCAATCCCCGTCCAGCGAGGAAAACCCTGCCGTCAAACCGAATTCGGCGGTCATGCGCGTGCCGACCAGACCGGAGAGGCTGCTGGTGACGAGGCGGAAATGTTCCAGCTTCGCCCGCTTTTCGGGGTCGGCCAGCATGGCATCGATGGGGCCGGAGGCGGCGCGGGCGTCGGCGACGCCGTTGGCGAGCTGGATATGTGTCGATTCGGCCATCCAGCGTGCGTCGTCGGACAACGCCTCGCCAATGCGCGAGACGGTGAACAGCCGGTCCATGCCGTCGAGGTTGGCGGCGAGCGAATCCGCCGTCTTGCCCGAGCGCCAGAAGATTGCCTGTTTCGGCCTGTCGGCTTCCGGCGAAGCGCCGAGGAAGCCCTTCACTCGCACGTCGCGGACCAGTTCCAGCCCGTCGATGAGGACGCCGAGCAGGTCCGTCACCGCCTCCGGCCCGTCGCGGTAGACCGGGTTGTCCGGCCCCGGGTTCTGCCAGATCGCGGCAAAGCCGTCCGGCTTGTTCCAGGCCGCTTCGACATCGGCGGCAATGGTCTCGATGTTGCCGGCAACCGCCGCGCCGTAGGCGCAGCGATAGGTACCGTCGGTGTTCGACAGCGCATCGGCGCCCATGCCGTAGAGAATGTATTCCAGCGCGCCCAGCCCCTGCATGGCGACGCTCTTACCGGCGATGGCGGCGGGATCGGCGGCCGTCGGGTCCTTGGCGGCGAGCGCGGCCTGCACCTGCTTCAGCCCGATCGACTTGCGGTCCGGCCAGAACAGCATGCGCTCCAGCCGGTTGTCCTCGCGGATCGGCCCGAACTGGACGATCTCGATCGTCGACCAGGCATCGACGAGGGCGGAGAAATCGGTGCGGGCGGCGGCGAGATTGGCCTGCGAGGGCGACGCGCACAGCGCCTTGACGGCTTTTGCTTCGGCGGAGGCCTTCTCGTGCAAGACGGCGTAGGCCGGCCGCACGAAGCCGTCGACGGCGCGCCCGATGACGTCGGCGGTTTTCACCGGCTCGGCGGAGGCTGGATGGACCCCGGCGAACGAGAGGAAAACGGTCAAGACCGCGAAAAGCCTTCCTCTTGCGCGGAAGGAGCCGGGGGTTTCCATCGTATCAGCCATCATCACAAGGACTCCAGAAACTTGATCAGCGCGGCGCGCGTGGCGGCGTCGGCGGCGGCGAAGCGGTCGCGAGCCTTGGTGCCCTCGCCGCCGTGCCACAGGATCGCCTCGGTGAGATTGCGGGCGCGCCCGTCGTGCAGGAAGAAGGCGTGGCCGCCGCCAACCCGCCCGGTCAGGCCGATGCCCCAGAGCGGCGGCGTGCGCCATTCGCTGCCGGTGGCATCGCCCACCTGCTGCCCGTCGGCCAGGCCTTCACCCATGTCGTGCAGCAGGAAATCCGAGTACGGCCAGATGAGCTGGAAGGATTGCGCCTTGTCGGGCGCGTCGCGGCGGGTGACGAATTTCGGCGTGTGGCAGGCGGCGCAGCCCATCTCGTAGAAAGCCTGCTTGCCGGCGAGCACCTGCCTGCCACCGACGTCGCGGCGCGCCGGCACGGCAAGGTTCTGCGCATAGAAGGTGATCAGCTCCATCACCGGCACCGGCGCCTCGGTGTCGCCGAGGCGGGATTGCACGCCGTTTGCCATGGCGAGGCACGCGGGCTCTGCCTCGGTGCAGTCGCCCCAATGGCGCGGCGCTTCCGGCGAGGAGATGCCGATATCGGTCGCCAGCGCGTCGGCCGACTGCTGGCGGATCGAGGCGGCCTGCGCCTTCCAGCCGAAGCGGCCGAGCGTCGGCTTGCCGGTCGCCTCGTCCGGCACGATGTTCGGCCGGCCGGAAATGCCGTCGCCGTCGCGATCCTCCGGGTCGGCCTGGGCGAGGATGTCGGCGGGATGGATCTGTTCGACGAGGCCAAGGCCGATCATCGGCGGCGTCAGGCGCGGCGACAGCGTGGTGGCCGGATTCAGCGGGCCGTAGGCGAGATCGGTCACGGTGTAGGCGGGGCGACGCAACGAGACTGTCGTGCCGTCGCCCAACGTCACCGGTTCCTCCGTATAGGTCACGCTCATGCGGCCTTCGCCGGCAAGGCCGGGCACGGCCAGTTCCTGCAACTGCGTGCCGTAGACCGGATCGGGAAAATTCAGCGCCTCGTGCCGGGCGACCTTCGCCTGTTCCTCAGCCGTGCTCGCCGCCCGCGCCAGCCGCAGGAACATGGAGGTGGTGCCATCGGTGCCAAGCGGCGGCCGGCCGCGGCCGTCCTTGAGATGGCAATTCTGGCAGGCGCGCTCGTTGAACAGCGGCCCCAGCCCGTCGGATGCCTGCGTCGAGGACGGCGACGACACCCAGTTCTTGCGAAAGAGTGCGTTGCCCAGCTTGAAGGTGGCCTGCTGCTCGAAGGTGATGTTGGCAGAAGCTTGCGAGAAGGCGTCTGCATTGACGCGCTTCCTCGACGTGCCGGCACCGCCCTGCATCGTTTCGTAGTCTTCGGGCTTGGAGAAATCCGTGGTCGGCGCGGTGACAGCCTCAACGCGGGCGAGGTCTTCCGGCGTCAGGTCTGTGCGGGTGGCGGGAAGATCGGCCCACGCGTCAGCAAATATCGTCGCCGGCCATGCCGTCAGCAGGAGGCCGGCGATGAGGCAGCCGAACGGGAGATAGCGCGGCGCGCGCAGCAGTTCTAAGGCGCGCCGCATCTACCCATGTCCTCAGTCCTGGTTGATCTCGGCGTTGTCGGCGGATTCGGCGTTAAGCAGGCCGTACTTCTCCTCGCCGATGGACGCGAGCAGGTCGAGCTGGGTCTCGAGGAAGTCGATATGGCCTTCCTCGTCGGCCAGCAGTTCCTCGAACAGCTTCATCGACACGTAGTCGCCCAGTTCGTTGCAGATCTCGCGCGAACGCTTGTAGGCGGTGCGCGCGTCGTATTCGCCGGCGAGGTCCGATTCCAGGACCTCCTTGACGTTCTGGCCAATGCGCAGCGGCGCCACCGATTGCAGGTTGGGATGGCCTTCGAGGAAGATGATGCGCGCCACCAGCTTATCGGCGTGATGCATTTCCTCGATGGATTCGGCCCGCTCCTTCTTCGCCAGCTTGGTGTAGCCCCAATCTTCCAGCAGCCGGAAATGCACCCAGTACTGGTTGACGGCGCCGAGTTCCAGAAACAGCGCCTCGTTAAGCCGCTCGATGACCTGCTTGTCGCCTTTCATGGGTTCTGCTCCCGTATTGGACGCGTAATTCCCTTACGCGATCCAGGTGTGAAACGATGTCCACGCCGCCCGCCTCCGAGCGGGCGTGGTAATTCTCGGTGACCCGAATGATCGTTTCCACCACATTTGGGAAGCAGCCGCAACAGCGACCGCGCTTGGCCATGGCATGATAGACCTTGGCCGGCACGATGAGCTGCCATGGATCCTCATCCAGCAGCCGGACGATCGTCTGCTCGATCTCCTTCTCGGTGATGATGTTGCAATGGCAGACCAGCATGTCTCAACTCTGGATGGCTGGCGGCGCGCCGGGCGCGCCGCTTGCTGTCGTTGGCGTTTACTGGAAGACCTTGTCGGGCGCGTCCAGGCTGTCGGAACCCTCGAAGGCGATGGCGTCGAGCTTCAGCACCGAGACGGCGCGCTCGATCGACTTGGTCTGGTCGACCAGTGCATCGATGGCCGCCTGCACGGTGGCGTTGCCTTCCGTATTGCCCTCGGCGATCTGCTGGTCATAGGCTTCGCCGGAGTCGGCGCGCGCCTTGATCGCTTCCATCTTGGCGACCGTGATGTCCAGCTTGCCCCTCAGTTCGGTGTCGAGCGCTGCGTCGGCCGCCTTGACCATGTCGGAGACGGACGGGCCGGAAACCTCGGTGCCGTCGATGCGCTTGTAGCTGGCGAGATAGGCCGAGCGGATGCCGACGGCGTCTTCCAGATGCGACATGTGGGTGTTGTCGGAGAAGCAGTCGTGCTCCTCCTCCGGGTCGTGCAGCAGGAGGCCGAGCTTCATGCGTTCGCCCGCCAGTTCACCGTAAGAGAGCGAGCCCATGCCGGTCAGGATGGTGGAAATGCCGGCATTGGCGTCGATCTCTTCCAGATGCTTGCGGGCCGCGCCGCCGTCCTTCCAGTCGCCCACCATCTCTTCCAGGTCGGAGACCAGCAGGTCGGTGGCGGACTTCAGATACTGGGCGCGGCGGTCGCAATTGCCATTGGTGCAATTGGCGAGGTCGTAGTCGGTGTAGGAGCGTTCGCCGGCGCCCGGTCCGGTGCCGTGCAGGTCCTGGCCCCACAGCAGGAACTCGATGGCGTGGTAGCCGGTCGCCACGTTGGCTTCGATACCGCCGGCCTCCTGCAAGGTGCCGGACAGGAATTCCGGCGTGATCTCGGACGCGTCGACCTTCTTGCCGTCGATCTCGATTTCCTTGTTGGCGATGACGTTGGCCGTGTAGAGCGCGTTCTCGTCGGATTCGGTGCCGTAGCTGGCATCGACGTAGTCGATCAGGCCCTCGTCCAGCGGCCAGGCGTTCACCTTGCCTTCCCAGTCGTCGACAATCGGGTTGCCGAAGCGATAGACCTCGGTCTGCTGGTAGGGGATGCGCGCCGCCTTCCAGGCGTCCTTGGCGGCAGCTTGCGTCTCGGCCGACGGCTTGGCCAGGAAGGCATCGACGGCGGCATCCAGCGCCTTGGCCGTCGTCAGCGAATCCTCGTATTTGGCGAGCGCGATGTCGGCATAGGTCTTGACCACCGCCTTGGCATCGGTTTCGGCGCGGGCAGGCAGCACGAATGCGGCGGCCGTCAGCAACGCCGTGGCGCCCACCGCGGCAAGCCTGCCGCCATATCGCGCATTGACCTTCGTCCTCATCATCGTTCGTCTCTCTCCTCGAAAATGGCAGATGGATGCGATCCCGGCTGCGAAGCCGGCGCATCGGTAAAAGAGCTGGAAGCGGAAGGTGGCGACAGCGCAACGCAGTTCGCATCCCCAGCCGGCCGACCGGCCGCGACGCCATGGTTCGCGCGCAAGAACAACACCGAAGCCTCCAATCGAAAGGGTTCAAGGCCCAGACATCAAAGGGATGCGCCAGAAGCGCCCCTCCATAAAGTTGAGAAGAAAAGGAAAGTCAAATTAAATCGGCAGGAAAATTCAATTGAAACAACAGTTTAGAATTATTCTAAACTAATATGGTCAGGTTTATGCGCTGCCGCCGATAGCTGTTCGCCCAGCAGCGGAAGCGGCGACCGGGCCACAACCCGATTGACAGCGCACCGTCTCAGGTGCGACGCCCGTGGCGCCTTGCGGCGCGGTCGGGCAATCGCCATGTGCCGCTTCGGTATAGGTTTCATCGGCGCGGCGGCGCCAACGATCGGGGACGGGTTGCGATGAAAAACGGCGTGGTCATTGTCGGCGCGGGGCATGGCGGGGTGCAGACGGCGGCCAGCCTGCGCGAGGAAGGCTATGACGGCCCGCTCATCCTGCTCGGCGACGAGCAGGAGGCGCTGCCCTATCACAAGCCGCCGCTGTCGAAGACCTTCATCAAGGACCCGCAGGCCAAGCCGCAGCCGCTGCGCGGCGAGGCCTTCTACACCGGCAGCGCCATCGACTACCGCCCGGGCACGCGGGTGGAGCGCATCGACCTCGCCGGGAACAGGCTGGAGCTTGCCGGCGGCGCGGCGCTGCCCTTCGACCGTCTGGTGCTGGCCACCGGCTCGCGGCCGCGCACTCTGCCACTGCCGGGCACCGAGCTCGCCGGCGTGCTGTCGCTGCGCTCGCTTGGTGACGCGCGGCTGATCCGCGACCTGATCGCAACCGCGCGGGAAGTCGTGGTGCTCGGCGGCGGTTTCATCGGGCTGGAGATCGCCGCGACATTGACGGCCGCAGGCTGCAAGGTGACGGTGGTCGAGGCAATGGGGCGCCTGCTCGGCCGCGCGGTCGCGCCGGCGGTGGCGGCCCATGTGCGCCAGCGGCTGGAGACGTCGGGCATCCGCATCCTCACAGGCACGACGGTCTCCAGGCTGGAGGGCGATGCGGGCGGCCATGTCGCAGCGGCCGTCACCTCCGATGGCGAAAGGCTGCCGGCGCAAATGGTCATTGTCGGCGTCGGCGTGGTGCCCGCGACGGAGCTTGCCGAGGCTGCCGGCATCGAGACAGCCAACGGCGTGCGCGTCGATGCGCAGATGCGGTCCTCCGTCCCGGAGGTTCTGGCGGTGGGAGATGCGGTCAACTACCGGCACTGGTTCACCGGGCAGGACGTGCGGCTGGAATCGGTGCAGAACGCCACCGACCAGGCCAAGCTCGCCGCGCGCACCATCCTTGGCCATGAGGAGCCGTATGCGGCCGTGCCTTGGTTCTGGTCGGACATCGGCGACATGAAGTTGCAGATGGTCGGGCTGACCGCGGGAGGCAACCGCGAGATCGTCGTCGGCGAACCGGCCGAGAACAAATTCTCGGTCTACCACTATCTTGGCGACAGGCTGCTCGGCATCGAATCCGTCAACCGCCCCGCCGACCACATGATGGGCCGCAAGATGATGGGGACGGGCTTCTCGCCTGCGCCGGACCTTGTTGCCAGTGGCGGGGACCTGAAGGCAGCGCTGGCGGAATTTCAGAAGTAGCACCGACACCCCTCCCCCTTGAGGGGGTGAGCGGCCGGTTCGCCGGAGGCGAATTCATCGTGCCGGTGGCACGATGAAAGGCCGGCGAACGCCGGGACGCTGCGAAGCAGCGGGGGCCCGGCAAGTGCCATCGCCCTTCGCTATCGCTTCAGGCGTTCGAAGCTCGAAAAGCCAAGCAATTGGCTTTTCGTCCGCTGCGCGAACCGCTTCTCACCCCCTCAAGGGGACGGGAAGGCTAGCGCTTACGCCCGCGCCTCGCGGATCGACGCCTCCAGAATGTCCAGCGCCTCGGTCATCACATTGTCCTGGATGGTGATGGGCGACAGGAAGCGGATGACGTTGCCGTAGACGCCGCAGGTGAGCAGGATCAGGCCCTTGTCCAGCGCCTTCAGCCGCACGGCATTGGCGAATTCGGCCGACGGCAGGTTCTTCTTCACGTCGTTGAATTCGACGGCGTTCATGAAGCCGGGGCCGCGGATGTCGACGATCTCCGGCACGTCGGCGCGCAGCGATTCCAGTCGCTGCTTGAGGCGGGAGCCGAGCAGGTTGGCGCGGTCCACCAGCTTCTCCTCCTCGATCACGTCGAGCACGGCATGGGCCGCCGCGATGCCCAGCGGATTGCCGGCATAGGTGCCACCCAGCCCGCCGGGGTTGGGCGAATCCATAAGCTCGGCGCGGCCGGTGACGGCCGAGAGTGGGAACCCGCCGGCGAGGCTCTTGGCCATGGTGGTGATGTCGGGCACAGCATCATGATGCTGCATGGCGAACATCTTGCCGGTGCGGGCAAAACCGGTCTGCACCTCGTCGGCGATGAGCAGGATGCCGTGCTGGTCGCAGATCTTGCGCAGCGTCGAGGTGAAGTCGCGCGGCGCCTCGTAGAAGCCGCCCTCGCCCTGCACCGGCTCGAGGATGATGGCCGCCACCCGCGACGGATCAACGTCGGCCTTGAACAGGCGGTCCAGCGCGGCCAGCGAATCGGCCACCGTCACGCCATGCAGCGGCACCGGGAAGGGCGCATGGAAGACATCGCCCGGCATGGCGCCGAAGCCAAGCTTGTAGGGCGCCGTCTTGCCGGTCAGGGCCATGCCCATGAAGGTGCGGCCGTGGAAGCCGCCGGCGAAGGCGATGACGGCCTGCCGGCCGGTGGCGTGGCGGGCGATCTTGATGGCGTTCTCCACGGCTTCCGCGCCGGTGGTGACGAAAAGGGTCTTCTTCTCGAAATTACCCGGCAGCATGCCATTCAGCCGCTCGGCCAGATGCACGTAGTTTTCGTAAGGCACG
>JBQCHN010000209.1:0-16934 GCA_051954615.1 Mesorhizobium sp.
ATGCCGGCGTCATTTCCGGCAGCCGGTGCCTTTTCGTCGGCGTAGTCGAGCAGCGAGCCGGAACGGCCGGCGACGGCCTGCTCCGCGTCCGCGTCATCGTCGCCGGCAGGCATCACGCCATCGAGGCGTGCAAGGTCGTCGACGTCGTCCGTTTCGTCATCCTGCGCGTCGCCGTCGAACGGCTCGTCCGACAGGGCGGCCGGCCCGTCTTCCATCACGGGCGGCAGGCCGTCCGCCAGCTTGCCCGGCTCGCTGGCCGGCGTCAGGGCGCGGTGGTGCGGCACGGAGCCGGCCTCGGTCGGTTCGGCGGACGCCTCGTTCCCGGCCGGGACTTCGGCTGCATCGGATACGGCCTCGGGCTCCGACGTTTCCGCGCCGGCCTGTTCGTCCCGCCGCAGCCGCTCGCCGATCTCGCGGAAGGCGTTGCGCTCGACGCTCGACAGGCTCCGCTCGGGAGCCTGGGCGCCCTTGTCGCCAGTGGAACCCTTCTCGCCGGCAGAACCCTTGTCGTTGGCGGCAGGCTGGCGGTGCTCGGCCAGCCGGATCACCTTGTCGGAGTAGCGCCGGTCGGGTTTCGGCTCGACGGCAAGCGCCGGCACTTCGCCCTGGAACGGGTCGTGCGAGCCCGCCTGCGGCGGCATGTCCGGCGTGCCACCGGCTTCCGGCGCCGGCCCGATATCGGCCGCGTCGGCGACAGATTCGGTCAGGGAAAGGCCCCGGCCTGCGGGATCTGGCCTTGCATCGGCGACGCGGGCGACGCCGAAGCCGCGAAAGCCCTCGAAGGCGCGGCCCTTGCCGTAGACCGGCAGCGCCGCCAGATCGACGGGAACACCGCGGTCGGTGCCTGCCACCGGCCACAGGACGGTGCGGCCGGACCATGTGTCGCGGCGCTCCAACAGGCCGGCGATCTCGCCGGACGGGTCGAGCCCGAAGGCGGTCGCGACGTCGCCGAAGCGTTTGCCGATGATCGCGGCGGCGGGCTCGCCGACTGCGGCCGCGAATTCCGGCGAAACGGCGCTGAAGCGCCCTTCCGCGTCTGTGCGCCAGACGAAGCGCACGGGCGCCGCGCTGCGGTCCGTCGCCTCAGGGCGAGCTTCCGCCGCCTCTGTCGCAGGCGGCTCTCCCCTGTCGTCATCGGCTGCGGCGGCGTGCGGCTCGGGATTCTGCCGATCCTCCTCAACCGGTGCGGGCGCGTCTTCGACCGTCGGCACGGAGTCGGCAGGGATCGCCTCCGGCTCAGCCGCCGGCGGCGCAGAAACAGCAGACAGTTCCTGCTCCTCGACCACGACGAGCAGATGCCGCGCCGGATCGTCGGAGAGGCGGGCAAAGCCGGCGGGAAACGATCCGCCGGCCGCCGGAATGCGGCGTTTGAGCAGGCGGTCGGCCTGCCCTGCAACTTCCGCCACGAGGCCGGTCAATGTCTCACCGGCGATGCCGAGTGCCGCGAAACCGTCCGAGGCCGCCTCGATGCGGCCCTGGCCGTCGACGAAGGCAAGGAACTGGCCGTCTTCGGTGAAGCCGCCGATGGCGTGGGCGGCGATCTCGGCCACGTCTCGCGAGGCGGCGTGGGCGGCCGGAACCGCCAGCAGGATCGCCTTCTCACCGTCCGGCATCGTCACCGCGCTGGCCAGGAAGTTGACGGCGCGGCTGGTCATGCCGCTCGCCAGCCTCAGCGCGATGGCGCGGTCGGCGCCGATGTCGGGATAGGAGGCGGTCGCCATGATCTGCCGGCGCGCCACGGGCGGCAGGCCGGTGGCGGCGCCGACGGCGGCTTCGATGTTTCCGTAGCCGAGGACGGCCGCGCCCGGCCCGTTCGCCCACAGCACGTCGTCAAGGCCGGCCGACAGGATCGCCAGCGCATCGCCCGCGGCAAAACGGCCGCGCACGGCATCGAGCACGACAACGTCGAGGAACGAGTAGCTGGCGGAGGGCATGCGGCTTCGGCGTCTCTCGCGGTTAACGCTTTGTTAATAAAAGCAGCCTGCGGCAAGGTCCACAAGCCAGAGCGTGCAGCCGGCACAATTCGACCCGCGTGGTTAACGCCGCGGAACCGGATTTTGCTGCACCGCAACAAAGATATTGCAATGCACAATAACAGGTGCTATATAGGCTGCATGAATGAACACGCACGGTTCGGCCGCGAACCGTCACCGAGAGGATTGAAGATGTCCAAGACCAAGACCGCTGAGTTCGCCGAGACCGTCGAGTTCCCGAGCTTCGACGCTTCCAAGGCCACCGAACAGTTCCGCACCTTCGCCGAGAAGGGCGTCGAGCAGTCGAAGGAGGCCTATGCCAAGCTCAAGACCAGCGCCGAGCAGACGCAGAAGACCTTCGAAGCCGGCTACGAGACCGCCAAGGCCGTTTCCAGCGATCTGTCGCTGAAGGCGATCGCTACGCTGCGCGCCAACGCCGAAGCCAACTTCTCGCACCTCGAGGCTCTCGTCGGCGCCAAGTCGCTGTCGGAAGTCGTCGAGCTGCAGACCGCCTTCCTGCGCAAGCGCGTCGAAATGTCCGTCGAGCAGGCCAAGGACTTCCAGGTTGTCGCCACCAAGGCCGCCGAGGACGTTGCCAAGCCGTTCAAGAGCGCCTTCGACAAGGCCGTCAGCAACCTCAAGGTTGCCTGAATCGATTGTGAAATAACCGGCAGCGTGGTCCCTCCTCCCTCCGCCTGCCGGTGAAAGACCAGCACCTCCTCCCGCTGGTCCCAGACGGAAAAGGCCGGCCCTCCTCCCGCCGGCCTTTTTCTTTGGATAAGTCGTCACGGCTTTGCGTCGCCGACAGGCTTGAATTAAGTTCCGTTTGCCCGTAAGAGCGCATCGCTGAGCGAAGGAGCATGGCAGACAGGTGGTTGTTCCTTCGGTTTTCAAACGTGCCGTTGTAGCTCAGCTGGTTAGAGCGCCGGATTGTGGATCCGGAGGTCGCTGGTTCGACCCCAGCCAACGGTACCATTCCTCCAGAAGGCGGATTCCCTTGAAACCTGAGGCTTTGCAGCTCCATTTGCGCGATTCGCGCCGTCGGCCCGGACTGTCCAGAACCGCACAGACCGCATCCTTCCGCGAAGCCGGCCGTTAATGTCCACGAATTTCAGTGCAAAGAGCGATGGGGTGTTCACGATGAGCGAACATGCAATCGAATTCCTGCAGGAATGGATCGACGAGAAATGCCAGTGCCCGGCAACGCCGGTCCGCATCGAGGAACACGCCGAGACGCTGGCGCGCGAATGCGCGGCCAAGGCGGCCGAGGTCGGCATCGCGCTTGAAGATATCCAGGAAGAGGTCGGCGACATCCAGGAGCTGATCGTCTCGCGCCTGGAAGACGCCGTGGAAGCGGCCAACGACGAGCGGGAAAATCCGTCCGCGGCGAAGAGGTCGGCCTAAAGCATTTCGCCGGACGGGATCGTCTGGCGTCGCGCAAATGCGGCTAAAACAAAGATCCAGAGCCTATCCCGCATTTCTCCTGCCGAATTTCCGCTCCAGCCATGCTTTCGGCAGGCCCGGCACGAAGTTGCCGTCACGCCCGGTCATGTCCTCGTTGGCGATCATGGCGTTCAGGATCGCCTCCTCGGTCGTGCGCACCACCGCATCGAAGAACGGATCGATATCGACGTCGGGGATGAAGGCCGTCTCGAGCAGCCGACCGCGTTCGCCGCGAGCAGCTTCGGCGTTGGCAGTCGAAAAGGCGAGGAAAATGTCGCCCGAGCTGTGATAGCCGAAGCCGCCCGTTGCGGCAACGCCGAGCGGCATCCGCCTTGCCAGCCGCTTCAGCTGATGCGGCAGGAAAGGCGCGTCGGTGGCGACGATGCCGATGATCGAGCCTTTTTCGGCAAATGCCGTGCCTTCCCGCATCGCCGGCTCGGCAAGGTCCTCTCCCACCCGTTCACCGCGGATGGCGAAATTGTGCCGCTTGCCGAAATTGGCCTGCACGAACGTGCCGAGCGTATAGCGCCGACCGCTCCATTCCACGACGCGGGAAGCCGTGCCCGAACCGGCCTTGAAGCCGAAGGCGATCATGCCGGTGCCGCCGCCGACGCTGCCCTCCTCCACCGGTCCGCCGGCAGCGGTGTCGAGCGCGGCAAAGACGTCGCCTGCCCTCACGTGATGGCCGTTGATGTCGTTGAGGAAGCCGTCATAGGTTTCGGCGGCGACCGGCAGCCCCCAGGCGCCGTCGAGCGCGGCAGGCGCAATCCGGTGCATCCACGAAAGCGTGGCGTCGCGGGTGATGCCGCAGGAATGGGTGTTGGTTATGGTCACGGGGAAGTCGAACGCGCCCGTTTCCTCGATGATGTGCGACCCGGTCAGTTCGCCGTTGCCATTCTGGCTGAAGACGCCGGCGAAGACAGGCACGGCGAGATCGGCGCGCGGCCGCGGCAGGATGGCCGTCACGCCGGTGCGAACCGGTCCCCTGCCGACCGCCAGCGCCCCTTCGCCCGAGATCAGCGTGGCGTAGCCCACCGCAACGCCTGGGACGTCGGTGATGGCGTTGAACGGCCCCGGCTCGCCGTCGAAGGCTATGCCGAAGGCGCGCGCCCTCGGCTTTCCGCCCGGGGTCATTCGATGGAAATCGTCAGCCACGGCCATTCCTCACATTTCCAGATTTCAGAACAGCGACCCCTGGCCGCCGCCGTCCTTCGGCTTCGCCGGCTGTCTTGGCGCCAGCTTAGGTGCAGGGGGCGCCGGCTTCGGTGCGGAGGGAGCAGATGGAGCCGGGCTTCCCTCGCCGGCCACGGCATGCGCGCTGCCGTCGGCGAATCGCAGCTCCAGCCCCATGCCCTGCCTGACATCGGCGGCGCGCCGGACCAGCGCACCCGAATCATCCAGCACCAGCGCATAGCCGCGATCAAGGATCGCCTGTTCGGAAAGTTTCAGGGTCGAAAGCAGCCGGTCGGCCTGGGTGAGCGCCGCGCGCAGCCTTTCCAGCCGAGCCGCGATCGCCCTCTCCTGCCGCTGGCCGGCGGTCGCCACGCGCTCGCGCGCCTTCAGCGTCGCCCGCTGCAACGGCAGGACCGTGAGGCGGGCCTTGACGCCGTCGAGGTGGCGGCGGTTCAGCGCCAGCGAGGCGCGCAGCGCCGCCTGCGCCCGCGACAGGTCGCGGTCGGCAAGCCTGCGCCATTCGCCGATGCGGCGCGACAGTGTGGCAGGCGACAGTCGTGCCGCCGCGAATCGCGCCCGCTTGCGCTCGACGCCGACCGAAAGACCGCGCTCCAGCCGCCCCGTCGCCTCGTCGAAGCGCCGGCGGGGCACGGCCAGCAGTTGGTCCGGCTGCGGCAGCGCCCGCATGGCGGCCCGGGCCGCCTGGCGCTTGCGGTCGATGGCGCGCGACATGCAAGCACGCAGACGCGCCGACAGGTTGCCCAACGCCGCTTCCAGATCGGCCTTCACCGGAACGGCGATCTCGGCAGCACCCGTCGGCGTCGGTGCGCGCACGTCGGCGGCGAGGTCGATCAGCGTCCAGTCCGTCTCGTGGCCGACCGCCGAGATCACCGGGATGTCGGAAGCGGCGACGGCGCGCGCCAGCGCCTCGTCGTTGAAGCCCCACAGGTCCTCCAGGCTGCCGCCGCCGCGCGCCACGATCAGCACGTCGGGGCGTGGGACAGGACCATCCCACGGCAGCGCGTTGAAGCCGTGGACGGCCGCCGCCACCCCGGCGCCTGCCGTCTCGCCCTGCACCCTGACCGGCCAGACGACGACATGCAGCGGGAAGCGATCGCGGATGCGGTGCAGGATATCACGGATGACGGCGCCGGTCGGCGAGGTGACGACGCCGATGACGCGCGGCATATAGGGCAGAAGCTGTTTTCGCGCCGGGTCGAACAGGCCTTCCGCCGCCAGCCGCCGCTTGCGCTCCTCCAGCAACGCCATCAGCGCGCCGGCGCCGGCCGGCTCCAGATTGTCGATGACGATCTGGTAGTTGGATTTGCCCGGATAGGTGGTGAGCTTGCCGGTGGCGATCACCTCCATGCCTTCCTCGGGGCGGAACTTCAGCCGCGAGAAGGTGCCTTTCCACACCACGGCGTCCAGCCGGGCACGGTCGTCCTTCAGCGCGAAATAGGCATGGCCGGAAGAATGCGGGCCGCGATAACCGGAAATCTCGCCGCGCACGCGGACATGGCCGAACTGGTCCTCGACCGTGCGCTTCAGCGCGCCGGAAATCTCGCTCACCGTGTATTCGGCGGCGTTGGTGCGTGATTCGATGTCGATTTCGCTCATGCCGCCATAGGGACGCGGCCGGCCGCGCGGGTCAAGGGTTGGTTCCGATCGGCCCCACCCATCGCTTCGTTCAATCCTTCGATGAAAAGAATGCAATGGACGGCGGGCCGGCGCCTCCCTACCTGTCTGGCGTCAGGAGGAACCCCATGACCATCCAATCGCAGACCGTGCCTGACGCAGCCACTTCGCAGCCGGCGGCGCGCGACCGGGCTTTCGAGCCGCGCGACTACGGGCTCTATGTGCTGACGGTGATCGCCTGGAGCCTGTCGTGGTTCGCCATCCGGCTGCAGGTCGGCACGGTGCCGAACGAGGTCAACCTGGTCTGGCGCTTCGGCATCGCCACCGCGCTGATGTTTGCCTGGGTGGTCGCATCGGGACGGCGCATCCGCTTTCCCCTGCGCGAGCATGTGCGTTTCGCAGCCCTCGGCGTGCTGATGTTCTCGACCAACTTCCTGCTCTTCTACTACGCCGCCGGCTATCTGGTCAGCGGCCTTTTGTCGGTGGTGTTTTCGCTCGCCTCCGTCGTCAACATCCTGCTTGCCGCCGTCGTCCTGCACGAAACACCGTCGCCGCGCGTGCTGGCCGGCGGGCTGATCGGCTTTTTCGGCATCGCGCTGATGTTCTCGCCGGAAATCGCCGCGCACGGCCTGTCGGGCGCCACCGTGATCGGACTGGCGCTGTGCGTGGCCGGCACGCTCTGCTTCTGCCTCGGCAACCAGATTTCCGCCGCCGGCCTGCGCCGGGGGCTGCCGCTCATTCCGATGACCGCCTGGGGCATGGTCTACGGCACGCTGTTCTCGGCGTTGCTCGCCCTTCTGCTCGGCAGGCCGTTCATCGTCGAGCCGACGGTTTCCTATCTCGGTTCGCTGCTGTTCCTGGCGGTGATTTCGACGGTGATCGCGTTTTCCGCCTACCTGACGCTGCTGTCGCGCATCGGCCCGGCGCGCGCCGGCTACGCGACGGTGCTATTCCCGATCTTCGCCCTGCTGGTCTCGACTGTCATGGAAGGCTACCAGTGGAGCGCCTACGCCTTCGCCGGGCTCGTCTTCGTGGCAGCCGGCAACGTGCTCGTCATCCGCGCCGGCAAGCGATAGGTCTCCAGCCGCCTTTACCAGCCTGGCGCGATCGGGTTCGGCTTGGTCCGCTTCATGCGGGCGAAGGCGAGCGCCGCGAAATCGAAGCTGCCGGCCGCCTCCTCCACCATCGGCACCGAAATATTGTCGAGGCTTTCGGAAATGTGGCGGGCCAGCGCCTCGACGATTTCCGGCCGGCTGGTCTGGCCGCGCATGATGCCGATGCGGCAATCGGGCAGCGCGCCGAAGCCGTCGGCCTCGCCCAGCACCCGCATGCCGGGCCTGAGCGCGCATTCCGGCAGCACCGAAATCGCCAGCCCCGACAGCACGGCGGCGGCGATGACGGTGGCCGAAAACGACGTGAACAGGACGCGGTAGTCGCGGCCCATCTCGTCCAGCACGTCGCAGGCGGCGCGCCGCCAGATGCAATTCGGGCGGCCGAAGGCCATCGGCAGTATTTCCTGCTCATGCGTGGCGTGGTTGGCCGATGTGACCCACAAAAGCGGCTCGCGCCGCACCACTTCCGACTGGCCGCGCGCGTCGTTGTGGGTGACCAGCGCGAGATCCAGATTGCCGCGCTTGATGTGCTCGACAAGGCCCGGCGTCGGCTCGCACACCACGGTCAGCTCGACATGCGGGTTGGAGCGGGCGAAGCGGGCCATGATCTCGGGCAGGAAGCGGTCGGCATAGTCGTCCGGCGTGCCGATGCGGATGGTGCCCTCAAGCCGCTTGTCGTCGAAGGCGGCCAGTGTCTCGCGGTTGAGATGGGCCATGCGGCGCGCGTAGGAGAGCAGCCGGTCGCCCTCCTCGGTCAGCTTGTTCATGCGGCCGTCCTTCTCGAACAGCGGCTTGCCGATCCGCTCTTCCAGCCGGCGCATCTGCATGGAGACAGCCGACTGGGTGCGATGCACCTCCTCGGCCGCGCGGGTGAAGGAGCCGGTGTCGGCGATGGCGATGAAGGTCTGCAACTGGTCGAGGTCGAGCGGCGCTTGCATCGGGCTTATCCATCATGACGATTGATGTTTAGGATTAAAAACATTCGTTGGATTTATCAATCATGCAATGGCATTTTGCCATTGTCCACATGAAGGCATGTGAATCGCGACCCGCGGCCGCCTCCTCCCGGCGGCCGCGTGCGGTCGCGCGTGCACGAACGGTCAAGGAGCCCGTCATGTCCGCCACCCATCTTGCCGCCGAATCCTCCCGCGTCGCTGGGCGCCCGGCCGTGCAGGCCGGTGTCCTCGGCACGCTGTCGACCGTGTTCCGCATCTGGAAAAACCGTCGCGCCTTCCACCGGCTCGGCGAGATGTCCGACGCCGAGCTTGCCGATATCGGCCTGACCCGCGCCGACCTCTCCGCCGCCGTCGACGCGCCGCTCGGCGCCGATCCGACCGTACGGCTGCGCCTGCTCGCCGAAGAACGTATCGAGACGATCGAGGACGCCGCCCGCCGGGCCGCCTGAAAGGCGCGCGGGCACCTCATGCCGTCGAGCCGACTTCAAGCGCAGCGCCGGCGTCAGGCTGGCGCAGGATTCGGCCGGTATCCATGACGAATCGAAGGCGCAACGACCCTTGGCGGCCGTTGCGGACTGGAGGTTTGGCATGGACATCCGGCGCGCGAAAGAGGTCTACGAGAGCGGCGGCAACGTCACCGACTATCTCAAGCAGGCGCGCGGCCAGTCCCGGAACGACGCCGAGATCATCGAGATCGCCTACGACCTGCAGGCCGGGTCGTATTCCAGCGCGGCGCTGAAGAACGCCGACCGCCTGCAATCCTACGCCGACCAGGTCGCCGCGATCCTCTCGCCCTACCTGCGCGACGGCGACGTCTTTCTCGACATCGGAACGGGCGAATGCACCACGCTGGCGCATCTCGAACGGCGGCTTCCCTCCTCGCTCGGCCGCATGCTCGCCTGCGACATCAGCTGGTCGAGGCTCTGCTACGGGCGGGCGTTCCTCGACCATGCCGGATGTCGCCCGGTCGACCTTTTCGCCGCCGATCTCCTGCACCTGCCGCTTCAGGCGAAGAGCGTCGACATCGTCTGGTCGTCGCATGCGCTGGAGCCCAACGGCGGCAACGAACTGGCGGCGATCGAGGAAATCCTGCGGGTCTGCCGGTCCTACGCGGTGCTGTTCGAGCCGTCCTATGAGAAGAACTCGCCGGACGGCCGTGCCCGCATGGACCGCCTGGGCTATGTGAAGGACCTTCCGGGCGCCATCGCCGCCGCCGGCGGCGACCTGCTCGCCTGCATCCCGATCCGGGAACCGCAGAATCCGTTGAACCCCACCCATGCCTATGTGATCCGGCCGCCGGCAAGCGACAGCGCGAACACGGCCGCATGGGCCTGTCCCGTCGCCAACGACCGCCTGAGCGAAATCGACGGGTTCCTCTACTCGCGCGAATCCGGCCTGGCCTATCCCGTCCTCAAAGGCGTGCCGATCCTGCGCAAGAGCGCCGGCGTCCTGGCAACCGTCCTCGACGCGAACACGACCATCCCCGCATGAACCCGGAATCGCGGAAGGCGCCAAAAGGATGAACTTCAAGACCGAACAGGAAAGCTTCTGGGCCGGCACCTTCGGCAAGGACTACATCAAGCGCAACAATTCCGAGCAGCTTCTGTCCTCCAAGGTCGCGCTATGGGCGCGCATGCTGCGCAGCGCGCATGGCGTCGGCTCCATCCGGGAATTCGGCTGCAACATCGGGCTGAACCTGCTCGCCCTGAAACGGCTGCGGCCCGACCTTGCCCTGAGCGGCATCGAGATCAACAGGACGGCGGCCGACGAGGCGGCAGCGCTCGGCGTCGCCGAGATCAGGAACGGCACGATCCTCGATCCGGTCGCCGACAGCCCGGTCGACCTCACCTTCACCTCGGGCGTGCTCATCCACATCAATCCCGAGTTCCTCGAAGCCGTCTACGACAACCTCGTCAACAACAGCAGGCGCTACGTGCTGGTGGCCGAATACTACAACCCGGTTCCGATGTCCGTGCCCTATCGCGGCCACGCCGACAGGCTGTTCAAGCGGGACTTCGCGGGCGACCTGATCGACAGGTACGGGCTGAAGCTGCTCGACTACGGCTTCGTCTACAAGCGCGACAGCTGGTGCCCGCAGGATGACGTCACCTGGTTCCTGCTGGAAAAGGGATGAGCGCTGGCAACAGCCGATAGATCGTTTCCTCATTTCACGGAAACGGTGAAACGATCTATCTCCTTGTTTAGCCGCATTTGTGCGACGCCAGACGATTCCGTCTGGCTGCAAAATGCTCTACCTTACCGCTCTTCCGTCACCGTCGAAGCGATAGAGACGGCCCTGCTGCGGCGTGGCGTAGAGCGTCATGCCGGGCTCGGCGGCATATTCGCCGAACAGCCGGACCGTCAGCATCCCGGTCTTCTCGCAATCGAGGAACAGGTTGGTGTCGGCGCCGAGATGCTCGGCATGGACGACCGTGCCTTTCCAGTCGCCCTTGACCGGGTCGACGGTGATATGCTCGGGACGCACACCGACCGTCTTGACGCTTTCGCCGAGCCGGCCGCCGTCGATGAAGTTCATCTTCGGCGAACCGATGAAGCCGGCGACGAACTCGTTGGCGGGCGCATTGTAGAGTTCCATCGGTGCGCCGACCTGCTCGACGCGGCCGGCATTCAGCACGACGATCTTGTCGGCCAGCGTCATGGCTTCCACCTGATCGTGGGTGACGTAGATCATCGTCGCCTTGAGACGGCGGTGCAGCTGGGCGATCTCCAGGCGGGTGTTGACGCGCAATGCGGCATCGAGGTTCGACAGCGGCTCGTCGAACAGGAAGAGCTTCGGCTCGCGGACCACGGCGCGGCCGATGGCGACGCGCTGGCGCTGGCCGCCGGACAGCTCCGCCGGGCGGCGCTTCAGGTACGGCTCCAGCCCGAGCATGGTCGACGCCGCGGCGATGCGCTTGTCGATCTCGGCCGCCTGCTCGCCGGCCTGCTTCAGGCCGAGCGCCATGTTGTCGCGCACGGTGAGATGCGGATAGAGCGCATAGGTCTGGAACACCATGGCGATGCCGCGTTTGGCCGGCGGTGTCGCCGAAACGTCGTCGCCGTCGATCAGAACCCGGCCCGAGGTCGCGTCCTCGAGGCCGGCGATGACGCGCAGCAGCGTGGACTTGCCGCAGCCGGACGGTCCGACGAAGACGACGAACTCGCCGTCCTCGACCGCGAGGTCGATGCCTTTCAAGACGTCGACGTTGCCGAAGGACTTCTTAACCTGCTCGATCTTCAAAGAACCCACGGTATCCCCCTCAGAGTTTGACGGTCTTGCCGGTGCGTACGCTCTCGTCCGCCGCAAGGCAGACGGCGAGCGATTTCACCGCATCGTCCATGTGGCGGGTCAGGTCGATATCCTCGCGGATCGCCTTGAGCAGGAAGGCCTGCTCGGCGTCGCACAGTTCCTGGTGGCCGGGCTCGCCCGCCATCGACAGAAGCTCGTCCGGCTTGGCGAACCGGCCGTCCGGCAGGGCGGCGGCCGAATGCAGGCGGATGGTCGAGGTTTTCGTATGGGTGTCGATGTCGTCGGACCTGGCGCCCTCGGCCATGACGATGGAGACGCAGCCCTTCGGCGACATCACGTCCTTCACGAAGAAGGCCGTCTCGGAGATCATCGGCCCCCAGCCGGCCTCGTACCAGCCGACCGAGCCGTCGTCGAACAGCACCTGCAGGTGGCCGTAATTGTACATGTCGGTCGCGATCTCGTCGGAGAGCCTGACGCCCATGCCGCGCACCTCGACCGGCTTCGCGTCGGTGATCTGCAGCATGACGTCGAGATAGTGCACGCCGCAGTCGACGATGGGCGAAGTCGTCTGCATCAACTGCCTGTGCGTCTCCCACGTCTTGCCGGAAGACTGCTGGTTGAGGTTCATGCGGAACACGTAGGGGCCGCCGAGTTTCCGCGCCTCGGCGATCAGCCGCATCCAGGACGGGTGGTGACGCAATATGTAGCCGACGACCAGCTTCCTGCCGTTGGCCTTGGCCGCATCGACGACGCGGCGCGCGTCGGCGACCGTCGTCGCCAGCGGCTTTTCCACGAAAACGTGGCAGCCGGCTTCGAGGGCCGCCACCGCATAGTCGGCGTGGCTGTCGGAATAGGTGGCGATGGCCGCCACGTCCGGCTTCTCGTCGCGCAGGGCGTCGGCGAAGGAGCGACGGATTTCGTGGCCGGCCAGGCCGCCGGGCAGCGGCACGTCGGAGCGGTTGACGAGGGCGGCGATCTCGAAGCCGGGATTCTCGAAATAGGCCAGCGCATGGCTGCGGCCCATATTGCCGAGGCCGGCGACGACGACGCGCAGCGGTTTCAACGGTTGGCTCATTACTTGACTGCTCCGGAAGTGATGCCGCGGATCAGTTGCCGCGAGAAGGCGATGTAGAGGATCAGCACCGGCAGGATCGCCAGCGACAGCGCCGCCAGCACGGCGTTCCAGTTGGTGACGTACTGACCGAGGAAGAGCTGGGCGCCGAGCGTCACCGTCTTGGTCGATTCCGACGGCGCCAGGATCAGCGGGAACCACAGGTCGTTCCAGATCGGGATCATGGTGAAGACGGCGACGGTCGCCATGGCCGGCCGCACAAGCGGCAGGACGAGGCGGAAGAAGATGGTGTATTCCGACAGGCCGTCGATGCGGCCGGCGTTCTTCAGGTCGTCGGACACACCCTTCATGAATTCCGACAGGATGAAGATCGCGAGCGGCAGGCCTTGCGCGGTGTAGACCAGAACCAGCGCCGTCAGCGTGTTGACCAGCCCGCTCGCCACCATCAATTGCAGGATGGCGACTGTCGCCAGCCGGATCGGGATCATGATGCCGAGCGCCAGGTAAAGGCCCATCAGTGTATTGCCGCGAAAGCGGTATTCCGACAGCGCGAAGGCCGCCATGGCGCCGAACAGAAGCACGAAGAACAGCGACAGGACGGTGACGACGAAGCTGTTCTGAAAATAGAGCAGGAAGTCGCCCTGCTTCATCACCGTGACGTAGCCGATCAGGTCGAAGGTCGAGGCGGTCGGCGGCATCAGCGGCTCGCGGAAGATCGCCTGCCGCGACTTGAACGAATTGACGATGACAATCAGGACCGGGAACAGCGCGATGATCGTGTAGAGGATCAGGATGCCATGGGCGGCGATGCTGCGGGCCGGGGAAGCGGTTGCCTTGCTCATGATCGCCTCCTCAGAACTGGTAGCGACGCAGGCGCGTCTGCACGAGGAACAGGTAGAAGCAGACGCCGACCAGGATGATGAGGAACATCATGGTGGCGATCGCCGCGCCCATGTTCGGGTCGCCGACCTGGAGCTGGAAGCCGAAGAAGGCGCGGTATAGGAAGGTGCCGAGGATGTCGGTCGAATAGTTCGGCCCGGCGAGCGCCCCTTGCGCGGTGTAGATCAGGTCGAAGGCGTTGAAATTGCCGACGAAGGTGAGGATCGAGATGATGCCGATGGCCGGCAGGATGAGCGGCAGCTTGATCTTCCAGAACTGCGCCATGCCGGTGACGCCGTCGCATTCAGCCGCCTCGATCACCTCGTCGGGGATCGACAGGAGGGCCGCGTAGATCAGCATCATCGGGATGCCGACGAACTGCCACACCGAAACGAGGCTGAGCGCGATCAGCGCGCTGCTCTCCTTGCCGAGCCACGGGCTGAACAGGAATTTCAGGCCGACGAGGTCGAGCAGGTTGGGCGCGACGCCCCACAGCGGCGACAGGATGAGCTTCCAGGCGAAGCCGACGATGACGAAGGACAGTACCGTCGGCACGAAGATCGCCGTGCGGTAGAAGGCAGAAAAGCGCAGCTTCGGCGACGACAGGAGGGCCGCCAGCATGACGCCGATCGGATTCTGCACCAGCATGTGGACGATGAAGAACCAGACGTTGTTCCTCAGCGCGTTCCAGAAGCCGGTCGACCAGTTGGGATCACCGAACAGGGTGCGGAAATTGTCGAGACCGACGAAGGTCTGCACATTCTCCACCGCCCTGAACAGCGCAAGCTGGAGCGTGCCGACCAGCGGCAGGATCATGATGGCGGTGTAGATCAGCACCGCCGGCGCCAGGAAAACGCCGATGTGCCAGCGGATCGCTCTTTTCGGTGCGGTCATCGGACTTGATCCATCCCCTCTGTGGACCCGATTGCGGACAGTATAGCTTTCGTAGTCACTTTGGCGACTGTTTCCCAAGGCAGGGCAAGTCCTTCGCGCTCCTCATTCCGAGGGACGCAGGCAAGCCTGACACTGCGGGGTTTCGAGCGCGGGATGGAAGGCCGCGCCAGCGCGTCTCGCTTCCATCCCGGCTTGGTTTTTCGACCGGCGCTCAGGCGCCGGAACGGCCCCCTCCCTTCCGGGAGAGGGCCAGGCCGTGCCTTACTTCGCCGGCTTGTACCAGCTGTCGAGGCCCTTCTGCAGCTTCTCGGCCGCTTGCTGGGGCGTCTCGGTGCCGTTGATGACGTTGGCCGATTCCACCCACGTCTCATTTTCCAGGTTCGGCGTGCCACGCGACAGGATCTGGTAGGTCGAGCGGATGGTCGACTTGCACTTGCCGCGCCAGGAGACGAATTCCTGCGCCAGCGGGTCCTTCATTTCGACCGGCTTGGAATTCAGGCTGAAGAAGCCCGGCAGCGCGTTGGCGTAGATCTCGGCGAACTCCGGCGAAGCCACCCAGGTCAGGAAGGTCTTGGCCGCGTCGGCGTTCTTGGAAGCGGCGTTGAGGCCGATGCCGATGTCGTTGTGGTCGGAGATGTAGCAGGTGTCGCCCGCCTTCTCGACCGGCGGCGGGAAGGCGCCCATCTTGAACTGCGCCTGCGCGTTGAACACCGAGATCTCCCACGAGCCGGCCGGGTAGATGGCGGCGCGGCCGAGCGTGAACAGGTTCTGGCTGTCCGGATAGGTCTGCGCCTCGAAGCCGTCGCCCAGATAGGGCTTCCACTTGGCCAGTTCCTCGAACGGCGCCACCCAGTCCTTGTCGGTCAGCTTCTGCTCGCCCTTGATGAGCGCCAGGCGGCCTTCCTCGCCCTTCCAGTAGTTCGGGCCGATGTTCTGGTAACCCATGGTGGCGGCTTCCCAGAGGTCCTTAGTGCCCATGGCCATCGGGATGTAGGTGCCGTCGGCCTTGATCTTGTCGAGGGCGGCGAAGAACTCGTCGCGGGTCTCGGGAACCTTGATGCCGAGCTGGTCGAAGGCGTCCTTGTTGTAGATGAAGCCGTGCAGCACCGAAGCCATCGGCACGCAGAAGGTGGCCTTGCCGTCGTCGGTGGTCCAGGCCGCCTTGGCGGTGTCGGAGAAGTTCTCCATGCCCGACAGCGTGGTCAGGTCGGCAAGGTTGCCCTTGTTGTAGAGCTCCAGCGACTTGTCGAACGGACGGCAGGTGATGAGGTCGCCCGCCGAGCCGGCCTGCAGCTTGGCGCCGAGGGCCGCGTCGTATTCGGTCGGCGCCGACGGCGCGAAGGTGATCTTGATGCCGGGGTTCTTCGCCTCGAAGGCCGGAATCAGCTTTTCCTGCCAGATCGACAGGTCGTCGTTGCGCCAGCTTTCGATGGTCAGCGTCGCATCGGCGGCGAGCGCGATGCCAGCGGTGCCGAGCAGGCTCGCGCCGCCGAGCAGGGCCGTCAGAAGTCTCTTTGTCATGTTCACTCTCCCAGTTGACCTGTCAGGTTCGGTTTTGACGAGACGGAAGGCGGTCGCCCTTCCGTTCCCCTCGGATTTCGGAAAGGGCGGGCCTGAGCTTCTGTCCGCTTCTCTCCAGCATCGTGCGCGCAGCGCCGGCGTCCTTGGCGCCGGCGGCGAGCAGAATGGCCGTCTTGACCGCGCCGCCGCTTTCCTCGAGCCGGCGCTCGGCCTCTTCGGGCGCGATACCGGCGACGGCGGCGACGATGCGGGCCGCGCGACCGCGCAGCTTGGCGTTGTCGGCGAAAAGATTGACCATGTAGCCGTCATGGACATGGCCGAGATGCACAGCCGCCAGCGTCGACAGCATGTTGAGGGCGATCTTCTGCGCGGTGCCGGCGCCCATGCGCGTCGAGCCGGCGATCACTTCGGGCGGCGTCTCGAGAAGGATGGCGGCGTCCGCCCTTTCGAGCAAAGGCGCGCCGCGATTGTTGGCGATGGCGATGGTGGCCGCACCCCGCCGCTTCGCCTCGTCCAGCGCGCCGAGCGCATAGGGCGTCGAGCCGCTGGCCGACAGCGAGATCACGCAGTCGCCGGCACCGACGCCGGCCTGCGCGACCGCGTCCGCGGCGGCACCGGCATCGTCTTCCGGCGCGCCGGCAAGGTCGCGCAGCGCCTCTTCACCGCCGGCGATCAGGATGAGAATGCGCTCGCGCTCGATGCCGTAGGTGCCCGGCAGCTCCAGTGCGTCGGCCAGCGCCATCAGGCCCGAGCTGCCGGCGGCGGCATAGACCAGCCGGCCGCCGGCCTTGAGGCTTTCGGCAACGAGCAGGGCGGCTTCGGCAATGGCCGGGACGGCGGCGCGAACGGCCTGGGCGGCCTCGATCTGGCCTTCGGCGAGCGACGACAGGATTTCCTGCGGAGAGCGGGTGTCCAGCCCCTCCGCATTGCGGTGCAACGCTTCCGTGCGCGTTTGCGCCATACCCTTCATCCTCCCGATAGGCTGACAATACCAAAAAAATACCACTTGTCCAGACGCATTAACGA
>JBQCHN010000210.1:0-3187 GCA_051954615.1 Mesorhizobium sp.
ACGGCGGGCGCCTTCCATGTCGGCCGGCTTGTGAAAGATTTCGTCGCCCAGCGACAATGTCTGGTCGCAGCCGAGCACCAGCCGGCCCGGATGCTTTTCCGAAACGGCAACCGCCTTGGCCTCCGCCAGCACCGACGCGACGTCCTCCGGCGACGCGCCGCTGTCCTTCAGCGGCGCCTCGAGCGCGCGCTCGTCCAGATCGGCGGGGATCGCTTCGACCGCCACACCGGCGTTTTCGAGCATGGCTCGGCGAAACGGGCTGCCCGAGGCGAGAATGAGTTTTTCGGCCATGATGCGCTCCGCTTGGCTCGGTTCGGCTGCGTGGAACCGGCTTGGGCTCCCTGCACTGGCTCCTTAAAGCATTTCGGCCGCGGATTGAAACTGCCGTTTCACGGTTCGGCGGTGCGAACCCTGACCCAGGCCTGCACCAGGCGGTCGGCGAAGATGGCGAGGAAGGCGATCGACAGGCCGGCGACGAGGCCCATGCCGGCGTCGGCCTTGCCGAGCGCCACATAGACCTGCTGGCCGAGCTCGCGCGTGCCGACGAGCGCCGCGATGGCCAGCATCGACAGGGCCGCCATGATCGTCTGGTTGATGCCCAGCATCACCACCGGCAACGCCAGCGGCAGCTTTGCGTTGAGGAGCGTCTGCGCCGGGGTTGCACCCATCTGCTCGACCGCCTCGACGACGTCGGCGCGAACATGCCGCAAGCCATGCTCGACGTAGCGGATCGGCGGCACGATGGCATAGAGCATGATGGCGATCAGCGCGGTGAACTCGCCGACCTTGAAGAACATCAGCGCCGGAATGAGGAAGACGAATTGCGGCATGGTCTGCAAGGCGTCGCAGATCGGCCGCAGGATGCGCGAGACGGTCTCGCTGTGTGCCGCCCAGACGCCGAGCCCGCCGCCGATCAGCACGCACAGAACGACTGCGAGCCCGCACAGGTAAAGCGACATGGAAAGCGGCATCGCAAGGCCGGCCAGCATGATGAGCAGGAAGCCGCCGCCGGCGAAAAGCGCGAGGCCGGCGCCCGACACCCGATAGGCGAGCAGCCCGGCAAAGAGAATGAAGGCCGGCCACGGAAAGCCGACAAAACCGGTGTAGAGGAACAGGCCCGTCACCAGCAGCGCCACGCCCCAGCGCCAGCCGAACCGCGACGCCAACAGCGTCGCACCGGCCAGGAAAGCGGCGGCATAGGCCAAGCCCAGCGCCGGCGTCCAGGCGAAGCCCCATATGGCCGGCGTGGCGGCGCCGGCGATGCCGACCCTGAGCGGCAGGAGCAGGGCGTAGAGCACGCTATTGCGGATACCGTCGAAGAGCCAGCCGTAGTCGCGCACGATGCCGAGCAGCCACTGGTTGACGAAGCCGGCCTGGCCGCGCAGACCCGCTCCGGGCAGCAAGCTGCCTTCCGGCAGCAGAAGCCGCAGCGCCACCGCAAGGAATGCCGAGAACACCAGCACCGCAACCAGCCGGCGACCGGTCAACCAGCGCGCCGCGCCGTCATGGCCGCCCTTGGCGAAGCCCAGCGTGATGCGGTCGATGAGGATGGCGAGCAACGCGATCACGAGCCCCGACAGGATGCTCTGACCGAACTCGGCCTTGCGCATCGACGACAGCACTTCCCAGCCGATATCCTCGAAGCCGCCGATGATGGCCGCGACGATCACCATGGAGAGCGCGGCCATGGTGGTCTGGTTGAAGCCGACGAGGATCTGCGGCAGCGCCGTGGGGATTTCCACCCGCCAGAATTGCTGGCCGCGCGTGCAGCCGCTCATCAACCCCGCCTCGCGGATCGCTTCCGGCACCCGCTCCAGCCCCAGCATGGTGTTGCGCACCATCGGCGGCGTGGCGAAGATGGCGCTGGCGATCAGCCCGACCACCGGGCCGAAGCCGAACAGCAGAAGCAGCGGGATGAGGTAGGCGAAAGCCGGCACCGTCTGCATCAGGTCGAGCAGGGCGGTGAGCACCGGCTTGATGCGGCTCTGCCTGTAGCCGAGCACGCCGAGGCCGAAGCCTACGGCGGTCGAGATCGGCACGGCCAGGACCACCAGCGACAGCGTGCTCATGCTTTGTGGCCAGTAACCGGCGACCAGCATATAGGCGAGCGCGAGCACCCCGAACACCGCGAGCCTCGGCCCACCCGCCTTGAAGGCGAGCGCCGCCACCGCCAGCATGACGGCCGGCCACGGCAGCCACACCAGCCCTGCACGGATGGCGCGCATCGGCCAGTCGAGCAGAGCCGAGAAAGCACGAAACGGTGGCTGAAGCACCGGCACGATGGCATCGCTGACGGTATTGATGCCGGCAGCGATCGGCAGGGTCCAACCCTTCGGAAACGTCACCAGCCACGGCAACTGCGTTTTCAAGGCCAGGCAAAGCAGAGCGAAGGCGATCGCACCGGACCAGGCCAGCAAGCCCGGATCGACGCGGTCGCGCCGGGCAGGCCGGATGGCTGGGGCGGCGTCCGTCACGAGCGGGCGCGGCGGGCGCTGTCCCGCTCGAGCGCGGCCAGGATATCAGCCGCGCGAAGAACCGACGGCGGAGCGGACGAATCGCCCTCGAGCGGGAAGACCTTCTCGCCCGCCGCCAGCCGCGGCACGAGATCCTCGAGGCTGGCATCGCGGCGCACGGGCGTGGCGAGAGGTATCGCCTCCTTGCTCACGCTCGCGAGGTCGCCAGCCCGGATGACGCTGAGCAGTGGCACGTCCTCGGTGAACTCAGCGACGTAGGCGTCGGCGGGGTTGAGCACGATGTCGGCTGGGCGACCGATCTGCACGATCCTGCCGGCGCGCATGATCGCCAGCCGGTCGGCCAGCCGGAACGCCTCGGCGATGTCGTGAGTGATGAAGACGATGGTCTTCTTCAGCATCTTCTGCAGGCGCAGGAACTCGTCCTGCATCTGCCGACGGATCAGGGGATCGAGCGCCGAGAACGGCTCGTCGAGAAACCACAGTTCCGGCCCGACCGCCAGCGAGCGGGCGATGCCGACGCGCTGCTGCTGGCCGCCGGAAAGCTGGTGCGGATAGGAAGCCTCACGGCCCTCCAGACCGACCAGCGCGATCATCTCGCGGGCGCGGGCCTCACGTTCCTTGAGAGACTTGCCCTGGATCTTCAGCGGGAAGGCGACATTGCCCAGCACGTCGAGATGCGGCAACAGGCCAAAGTTCTGGAACACCATGCCCAT
>JBQCHN010000211.1:0-16738 GCA_051954615.1 Mesorhizobium sp.
GCGCGTGGAATCGAGCGATACCGAGACTTACCTGAAGAAGATGTTCCAGCTGCGGCAGGCAACCGAGCCCGCCGCCGCCGCCCTTGCCGCCGTCGAGGGGACGGATGAGGACCGGCAGGCGCTCTCCTCCATCTTCCAGGCAATGGTCGACGCCGGCAGCGACAACGCCCGCTGGGTGGACGCCGACCTGCTGTTCCACAAGCAGATCTATCTTGCCACCCACAACGAGTTCTTCTGGCCGATAGGGCAGTTGTTCAGCTTCGGCCTGCGCCAGATGTTCGAGATCGCCGCGCAGGGCCAGCACAGGCCCCGCGCCATTGTCGAGCATGGCGACCTCATGCGCGCCATCGTCGAGCGCAAGCCCGATCTCGCCCGCGCCGCGGCCATGACCCTGATCGGAAACGCCACAGGCGACGTCGATCTCGTCCGCCATGGCAATGCGCCCTGAAAAGGGCTTCCCGCTGCTCCGTCGACATCGTCGTTGACGTGAAATAAAAATATGGTATGAGAAATAGACGCATGCTGATGCGCTGACCTCGGGCGGTCGTGTCGGTGTGGACGGCGGTCGCATTTCAAGGGAGGACAGCGAATGATCTCGCGGCGCACACTGCTCAAGGGAACCGCAGCCGGCACGGCAATGCTCGCCATGCCCTACGTCGCGAGGGCGCAGGGGCGGGGCACGCTCCGGTTCATTCCGGAATCCGACCTTGCTATCCTTGATCCCGTCTTTTCCTCCGTCGGCGTCACGCAGCATCACGGCTATGCCGTTTTCGACACGCTTTACGGGACGGATGCGAATTTCCAGATCCAGCCGCAGATGGCCGCGGGCCACGACGTCAGCGCCGACGGCCTGACCTGGACGATCAAGCTGCGCGAGGGGCTTCGCTTCCACGACGGCGAGCCGGTCCGGGGCAAGGACGTGGTCGCCAGCGTCACGCGCTGGAGCAAGAACGACGCTTTCGGCCAGACGCTTTTTGCGGTCGTCGACGAGCTCAGCGCGCCGAGCGACGACACGGTCGTGTTCCGGCTCAAGCGGGCCTTCCCGATGCTGCCGAACGCGCTCGGAAAGCCGACCAGCATGGTGCCGATCATGCCGGAGCGCCTCGCTGCCGCGGAGGCGTCGGTGCAGGTGACGGAAGTCGTCGGCAGCGGCCCGTTCCGTTTCCTCAAGGACGAATGGGTGTCGGGCTCGAGGGTCGTCTACGAGCGCTTCGACGGCTATGTGCCGCGCACAGAGCCGGGCAGCTTCACCGCGGGCCGCAAGGAAGCGCTGGTGGACCGCGTAGAATGGTCGATCATTCCCGATTCCGCCACGGCCGCGTCCGCCGTCATGGCCGGGGAGGTGGACGTCTGGCACAATGTGCAGCCCGACTTCATCCAGACACTGGAGGCGGCGGGCTCGCTCCGCGTCGAAGCGGGCTCGATTTCGCCGACGACCTTCATGCGCTTCAACCAGTTGCTGGCGCCCTTCAGCGACGCGGCCGTGCGCCGGGCGCTGCTGCCGGCGATCAACCAGCAGGACGTGATGATCGGCATGCGCGGCACCGACCCGTCGCGCTGGTCGACCGGGATCGGCTTCTTCCATCCGCTGTCGCCGATGGCCAACGATGCCGGCATGGAGGCTCTGAACAGCCCCCGCGACATCGAAAAGGCACGCAGGGAACTGGCGGCCTCATCCTACGACGGAAGCCCGGTCGTCATCCTCGACCCGGTCGACCAAGCGCACCTGCACGGCGCCTCGCTCGTCATCGGCAAAATGCTGGAGACGATCGGCTTCAAGGTCGACCTGCAGGCGATGGACTGGGGCACGCTCGTGCAGCGCCGTATCAACAAGGGGCCGACCAGCGAGGGCGGCTGGAACATCTACGTGTCCGGTCTCAACGACATGACCGCGTTCGATCCGATCGCGAACTTCGCCCTGCGCGGAAACGGCAAGGACGCCTATATCGGCTGGCCGACCTCGCCGAGGCTGGAGGACTTGCGCGACAAGTGGGTCTATGCGCCCGACGAGGCGGCACGCAAGGCCGTTGCGCGCGAGATCCAGACGGTGGCCTTCGAGGATCTTCCCTACATTCCGCTCGGCAGCCCGAACGGTTATGTCGCTATCTCGAACCGGGTCTCCGAATTCCCACGGGAATTCCCGCGCTTCTACAACGTCTCCGTTTCCTGACGGCGCGTTTCCAAACGACGAGGCTGTTGGATGCTGGCCTATCTCGGACGTCGCTTGATCTCTTCCGTCTTCGTCATGTTGATGGTCGCGATCTTCGTCTTCAGCCTCCTCTACCTGACGCCCGGCGATCCCGCCGCGATCATCGCGGGGGATCAGGCGTCGCCCGAGGTCGTCGACCGGATCCGCCAATCGCTGAGGCTGGACGAGCCGTATCTCGTCCGCTTCGGCGGCTGGCTGTTCCAGGTCGCGCAAGGTGACCTGGGGACCTCGATCTATACGAGGCAGCCGATCATCGAGCAGATAGCCCAGCGCTTCGGCCCGACGCTTTCGCTGATGGTCATGTCGATGCTCCTGTCTGTCCTGATCGCCATACCGCTCGGCGTCGTGGCTGCCTGGAAGCAGAATTCCTGGATCGACCGCGGCGTGATGATCTTTTCCACGCTGGGATTCTCCGTTCCGGTGTTCGTGGTGGGCTACCTGCTGGCCTATTTCCTCGGGCTCAAATTCAAGTGGTTTCCGGTCCAGGGCTATGCGCCGCTGTCCGCCGGCGTGTGGCCGTGGATGCACCACCTCGTGCTTCCCTCGATCGCTTTGGGGTCTGCGTTCATCGGCCTTTTGGCGCGTATGACGCGGGCGGCGATGCTGCAGGTCCTGTCGCAGGACTATGTGCGTACGGCCAGGGCAAAGGGGCTTGGGCAGCGCGACATCCTGTTTCACCACGCGCTGAAGAATGCGGCGGTGCCCATCACCACGGTCGTCGGGCTCGGAATAGCCGGGCTGATCAGCGGCGCCGTCGTCACCGAGAGCGTTTTTGCCTTGCCGGGACTGGGCCGCATGACCGCCGACGCCATCCTGCGGCGCGACTATCCGGTGATCCAGAGCCTCATCCTGCTGTTCAGCCTGAATTACCTCGTCATCAATCTTCTCGTCGACCTCGCCTACACATTGTTCGATCCAAGGGTGCGATACTGATGGCGATAGCGGACGATCATATGGCCCCGGCACAGGGGGCGGGACGGGTCGGCAGGATGGTTCGCCGGGCGTTGCGGCGGCATCTGAGCATCGTGCTGGGCGGTGGCATCCTGCTTTTCTTCATTGTCGTGAGCCTTTTGGCGCCCGTTCTGTGGACGACCGATCCGCTTCTGGTCGAGCCGATCGATCGTCTCCAGGGCATGTCGGCCAAGCACTGGTTCGGCACCGACATGCATGGCCGCGATCTCTACTCGCGTGTCGTCTATGGCGGCCAGGTCTCCCTTCTCATCGGCTTTTCCGTGGCATTCCTGGCTTCCGTGATCGGCGGCATCATCGGTCTGTTCGGCGGATTCGTGCGCGCATTGGACGGGCCGCTGATGCGCCTGATGGATGGCTTCATGTCCATTCCGCCGATCATGCTGGCCATCGCGCTGGTGGCGCTGACCCGCGGTTCCATCCAGAACGTGGTCATCGCCATCACGATTGCCGAGATACCGCGCGTCAGCCGCCTCGTGCGCGGCATCGTGCTGACGCTGCGCGAGCAGCCCTATGTCGAGGCGGCCGTCTCGATGGGCGCGCGGCCGCTCCGCATCGTTTTCAGGCACATCCTGCCGAATGCGGTCGCGCCGATCGTCGTCCAGGCCACCTTCATCTGCGCGTCTGCGATGCTGGCGGAGGCGGCTCTGTCGTTCATCGGCGCGGGTACGCCGCCTGCCATTCCGAGCTGGGGCAATATCCTCGCGGAAGGTCGCATGCTGTGGCAGATGCACCCCTCCATGGTCTTTCTCCCGGCGGTCGCGCTTTCGCTCACGGTGCTGGCGGTCAACATGCTGGGCGACGGGCTGAGCGACATCTTCGACCCTCGCGGATTGAGCAAAGGTTAGCCATGCACGCAGTCCAGTCATCGGGGATGGCCGCGCCGCCGACGCTTTCCGTACGCGACCTGACGATAGCTTTTCGCCGGGATGACGTGTGGACACCTGCCGTGCGCAACGTCTCGTTCGATATCGGGCAGGGCGAGATCGTGGCGCTTGTGGGCGAGTCCGGGTCCGGCAAGAGCGTGACAGCTCTGTCGACAATCCGGCTGCTGGACCCGAGGACCTCGCGCGTCGAAGGGAAAATCCTGCTGGCCGGGCAGGATGTGCTGTCCCTGCCGGAACGGCGGATGCAGACGCTGCGCGGCAATGAGATCGCCATGATCTTCCAGGAGCCGATGACCAGCCTCAATCCGGTGGTTACGGTAGGCAGGCAGATCGGCGAGGTGCTGGTCAAGCACAGGGGCGTGGGCGAGGCGGAAGCCGGGCGTGAGGCGGAGCGCCTCCTCGACCAGGTGCGGATTCCGGACGCACGCTCGCGGCTTGCTCAGTATCCGCACAATTTCTCGGGCGGCATGCGTCAGCGCGTGATGATCGCCATGGCGCTGGCTTGCCGCCCCAAACTGCTGATTGCCGACGAGCCGACCACCGCGCTCGATGTGACCGTCCAGGCACAGATCCTCGACCTCATCAAGGACCTGCAGGCGGACAGCAACATGTCCGTCCTGTTCATCACCCACGACATGGGTGTCGTCGCCCAGGTCGCCGACCGTACGGTCGTCATGTACAGGGGCGATATCGTCGAGACCGGCCAGACGGGGGATATCTTCAGGGCGCAGAAGCAGCCCTACACGCGGGCCTTGCTCTCCGCCGTCCCCATCCTCGGCTCCATGTCGAAAGAGGCCAATCCCCGCCGCTTCCCCATCGTCGACGCGGAGACCGGATTTCCGCGACCGGCTCCCGCCGGCGCCGCCACCGTCAGCGCCGCGCCCGAACCGCTTCTGGCGGTCAGGAACCTGACGACCCGGTTCGACATCAGGTCCGGCCTCTTCGGTCGCGTGCAGGGCAGGGTCCATGCGGTCGAGAACGTCAGCTTCGATGTCAGGGCAGGCGAAACGGTCTCGCTGGTCGGGGAATCGGGTTGCGGGAAGTCGACGACCGGCCGCTCGATCATGCGGCTGGTCGAGCCGCAGTCCGGTGAAATCAGGCTGGATGGCAAGGATATCACCAACGCCGGCGGTTCGGCCTTGCGCGATCATCGCCGCAACATCCAGATGATCTTCCAGGACCCCTTCGCCAGTCTCAACCCGAGTATGCGCGTTGGCTCCTCTATCATGGAACCGCTCATCATCCATGGCCTGACGACGACGGCCGAAGCTCGCGAGCGGGCACTCGGTCTTCTCGAAACCGTCGGCCTCAAGCGCGATATGTTCGACCGCTATCCGCACGAGTTTTCCGGCGGCCAACGGCAACGCATATGCATCGCAAGGGCCTTGGCGCTCGAACCCAAGCTGATCGTCGCCGATGAATCGGTCTCGGCCCTGGACGTTTCAATCAAGGCACAGATCGTCAACCTGTTGTTGGACCTGCAGGAAAAGCTCGGGCTCGCCTATCTCTTCATTTCGCATGACATGGCCGTGGTCGAGCGGGTGAGCCATCGTGTCGCGGTGATGTATCTGGGCGAGATCGTCGAGATCGGCCCGCGGGCCGCGATCTTCGGCACCCCGCAGCATCCCTATACGCGCAAGCTCCTGTCGGCCGTTCCCGTCCCCGATCCGGCCGTCCGGGACAAGCGCTCGAGCCAGGACGCCACGGAACTGCGCAGCCCGGTCAGAAGCATCGACTACACGCCTCCGGCGAGGACATACGTCACGGTCGGCGATGGGCACCTTGTCCTTGCGTAGACGGTGCGCCATGGCTGCATCGTCTCGCCAGGGGCGATGGAAGCGGACGGGGGCAATGTCGTCATGAGCCGATCCGCCGGCAAGCCACTGGTCGTGGTGATGGGGGTGTCGGGGAGCGGCAAGTCGTCGGTCGGCGAGCGACTTGCGCAGGCCCTTGGATGCCCCTTCGTCGAAGGGGATCGTCTTCATCCCGAGGCCAACATCGCGAAAATGTCCAGGGGAGAAGCGTTGAGCGATGACGACCGCTGGCCGTGGCTTGAGCAAATCGGAAAACGACTTCGGCTCGCCGGGGAAACGGGGATGGTCGTTTCCTGCTCGGCGCTGCGCTTCGTGTACCGCGAGCGCCTACGCCAGGCTGCGGGACCAGCTCTCCGCTTTGTCCATCTGGATGCTCCCAGATCGCTTGTCGAGCGACGCATGCAAGAGCGACAGGGCCACTTCATGCCCCCATCCTTGCTCGACAGCCAACTGGCTGTGCTGGAAACGCCGCATAACGAGCGCGACGTCGCCGTCGTCAAGGTCGACCGGCCGATAGATGGCGTCGTTCAGGACGCCTTGGCGGCGCTGCAACTTCTGGACTGTGGCCCGCCTGGCTAGCCGTCCTGTTCCGTATGTGTAAACGGTGCGAAGTCTCGTAGCGGACGGTCCAATCGCAGGACGGTCAGGGTGAAAGGACGTTCTGGCCTGACGCGGCGGCGCCGAAGAAACCCGCCAGCCGTTGCGCCTCGTTGAGAAGGGGCGTGCTCTTGCTGTGGCAAAGATAATAGCCGCTGTCTGTACGCAGGACGTCCCTGGTAAGGCGCACCAACCGCCCCACCGTCAGTTCCGATTGCAGCAAGGCCACACTGCCCAGCGCGATGCCATTGCCGCGGATCGCTTCGCCGATCGTCTGGGGGAGGTGCTTATGGTCTTCACGATCCGGCCCGCCAGACGGTGACGTGCCTCGTCTCAGCCACAACCCGGGTATGTACCAATAGTGGGGCTCGGCTGGAAGCTCTAGCTAGGCGGTGTCCTCCTTCTCACCGGTGAGGCTATGAACCAGCAGCATTACGAGGATGATCGCGCCGAAAATCACCGCTCGTGCGGCCGCAGGCATCTGCATCACCGAAAGGATCGACGACAGGAGCGTGATGAAGATAGCCCCGGCGAAGGTGCCGATGTAGCTGCCCCGGCCGCCTTGAATCGAGGTTCCCCCGATCACCACGGCCGAGATGACAGGCATGAGATAAGGGTCGCCCATGCCCTGATAGGCCTGATTGGTGTATCCCAGCAGCAAGATGGCGCCGAAGCTGGAAAACATCCCGGCAAGGACGAAGGTAGCCACCGTCACGAGACGGACCGGTGCCCCGGCGAGAAAGACGGCACGCCGCGAATTGCCCAGCGCATAGAGATAGTTGCCATAGACGGTGCGTTTGAGCACCCAGACCGTGATGACAGCGACTCCAAGCCAGACAAGAAAGGCGTTGGGGATGCCGAAGGTTCGGCCGATGGCCGCCTGCGTTGCCAACCACGGCACCTCGCCGTTGGGACGGCTGTTGCCGGTGTAGAAGACCGCGGCGCCAAGCAGCATTGCGTTGACGGCCAGCGTCCACACCATCGCGGGTACGCGAAAGACGGCGACGCCGATGGCGTTCAGCAGCCCGACCGTCATGCCAAGGCATAGGCCCAGCGGGATTGCCAGGCTGGCGATCACGGGATTGGAGCTGCCCGAGGCCGAGATGACGACAATCGCCGTGCCGGTAATGGTCCACGGTACCGAAAGGTCGATCTCGCCGAGCAGGATCACCAGCATGGCCCCGGTGGCGATGATGCCAAGAAAGGATGCGATCTGAAGCTGTTGCAGAATGTAGCCCGGCTTTAGAAAGCCCGGATATAATATCGAACCGCCCAATAGCAGAACGACGCAGCCAAGCGCGATCAACAGGACCGACAAGCGGTCTCGGCTGAGCCGGCGAGGCGGTTTACGGGTCGAAACGAATCGTGCGGTCAGCCCAGTCATCAGCGGTACAACTCAAGCCGGCTGCGCACGCGGAACACGCCGAGCGCGCCGAGTGCGATTGCGATGGCGAGGATCAGTCCCTCGAAGAACGGTTGCGCCAGCGGCGGCAATCCGGAGAAGAACATCAGTGACGAGATGGTCTTGAGGATCAGGGCGCCGATCACCGCGCCGATGGGGCTTCCGACGCCGCCGCTCAGCGCCACCCCGCCCAAAACGACGGCGGCGATCGAGTTCAGCGTATAGGATGGCGCAATATTGGGGTCGCCGGTCAGCGTGACCATGCTGACGTATATGCCGGCAAGGGCTGCGATGAAGCCGCTGCTGCCGTAGGCGATCAGCTTGAGTCTGTTGACGCGAAGCCCGGTCATGTAGGCCGACTGTTCCGAGGAGCCGACCGCGTAGAGCGCCGGGCCGGTGGCCGTGCGACGCAGGAGAATCCGCAATGCGACAAGAACGATGACGAGAATGATCGCGGAAACCGGGATGCCTGCCACTGCATAGGTGAGCGCGTCCGACATGGTCGCGTCGATGCTGCCTCCCGGCGTCGGCCGCAGAAGCAGGGCGATGCCGCCGAAGATGCCGCCCGTGGCAAGGGTCGTGACGATCGGCTGCACCCGGCCGTAGACGACGGCAATCCCGTTCACCAGCCCGCAAGCCAGTCCGACCGCCAGCACGGCCAGGATGCCGAAGGCAATCGATGCCGGAGAACCGTTGAGCAGAAACGACGCCGCGACGTTGGTCAGCGCGATGATGGACCCCACGGACAGGTCGATGCCCTTGACCAGAACCACGAAGAACTGGGCAATCGCGGCAAGGCCGAGCAGTGCTCCCTGGTTCGACCATATGGTGACCACATAAGTGGAAAAGCCGCGTGGATGGATTGCTATATAGCCGGCAAAAAGCACCACCAGCGCGATCGTGGCGATCACTTCCTTTGCATTGTAGCGGAGCCAGGTCATCCTGTTCGGGCCTCAGCGTGAAGGTGCACGTTCATCGAGGCGGCAACGAGCGCATCGGCGGACAGGTGATCGCCCGTCAACTCCCTTGCCACTCTGCCCCGGTAGAAGACATAGACCCGGTCGCACAGGTGGATGAGCTCCTCATAGTCGGTCGATTGCAGGAGAACGGCCATTCCCCCGGCCGCCAGCTCGGTCAGCAGCCGGTAGATATGTGCCTTGGTCGGCAGGTCGATGCCGCGCGTCGGGTCCATCAGCAGCAAACATTTGGGCGAAAGCACCAGCCATTTGGCCAGCACCACCTTTTGCTGGTTGCCGCCCGACAGCGTCGCTACCGCGTCGTCGAGCGAACCGTAGGTCAGGGCGAGCCGTTCGATCAGCTCATGAAGCCGCGACTCGATATTGCCATTCAGGTCGAGGAGGCCGAAGGGTGCCCGCCCAAGCGCTGCCAGACGCATATTCTGCGCCACGGACATGCTGGGAATCAGGCCTTCGGTCTTGCGATCCTCCGGCACCAGCGCCAGAGCGATATCGGATTGTTTCAGCCTCGGCGGCTTCAGCCCGTTCAATCGCCTGCCGTTCAGCGTGATCCGGCCCGTCACTCCGCGAAGCACGCCGAAGATGGCGTGCATGATCTGCTGTTGTCCCTGCGCATCCAGACCGCCGAGTCCGACGATTTCGCCCGCGCGTGCGGTAAGCGATACATCGGCAAGCTGGCTGTGCCAGCTGACGCCGGACACATCCAGAACGGTCGCCGCGGTGTCGGAGACAGGTGGTCGGCGTGGCGGAAAAAGCTCTTCCAGCGAACGGCCGATCATAAGGCGGACGATCTCGTCCGTCGTGCGCATGCCCGCATCGAAGGTTTCGATATGCCGACCGTTGCGAAAGACGGATATACGGTCCGCGATGGCATCCACCTCGTGCATGCGATGTGAGATGAAAAGGATCGCCACGCCGCGCTCCTTCAACATCTTGAGGACGCCGAATACTTTTTCGACCAGTTCGCTGGTCAGCGCCGACGTCGCCTCGTCAAGGATCAGGAGCTTTGGTTTGCGGAACAGGGCTTTGGCGATTTCCACGAGCTGGCGTTCGGAGAGCGACAGGCTTGAGACGCGGGCATCGAGCGGAATTGACCTGGCTCCTACCAGGTCCAGCGCCTCGCGCGCCTCTCGATAGACGCCGCGCTGCATGAGGCCCATCCGCGTTCGCGGGGCGCCAAGCACGATATTGTCGCGGACCGACAGATGCGGCATCAGCGACAGTTCCTGGAACATGCAGACCGTGCCCTGTTCGGCTGCCTCGCGCGGCGAGGAAAAGCGCACAGTCTGTCCGCCGATGGAGATCGTTCCCGTGTCGGGCTGAATGACACCGGCCAGTAACTTCATCAGCGTCGATTTCCCGGCACCGTTTTCGCCGAGTATGGCGTGTACGCGCCCCGGCTCGCAGCGAAAATCCACATCGGTCAGCGCCGGAACGCCGCCGTAGGATTTGGACACCCCTTTCAGTTCAACATAGCCCTCGGCCATGCACGCTCCCTGCCACGGACCTGGGCGGCGCGGATGCCGCCCAGCTCCGTGTTGTTGTTGCCTAGTTGGCGTTTTCGGCGTTCTGCCCGTTCAATTCATCCGGCGTGAACACGGGGAAACACTGCGGAAAGCCCGTTGCGGTGTAGAAGGTCTTCGGCAGGTCGGGGAAGAAATCCTTGCCCTCTTCCAGATCGGCATTATTCTTCTGCGGTATCGGCAGGAAGACCTTCTGCGGCAGCGCATTGCCCTCCAGGAGCACGACCGAAGCCTCGAGCGCCATCGCAGCCAGGGCCGGCGCCTGGGCGGCCGTGATTCCGGGGTACCCGCCCTTATGAACCAGCATGCGCGTGCCGTTGCCGGCATCGAATCCAACCGGGATGACCGGGTGCTTTGCCGCAGCCATCGCCTCGAGCGCACCGACGGAGCCCTCTTGGACGACGATGCCATCGAAATTGCCGTTGGTGGCTATGGCATCGGCCGTCACTTTCGACGCCGTGCCGACGTCCCAGTCGCCCTGGACCTTGACCACTTTCAGTCCGGGGTTCTTGGAAAAGACTTCGCTGAAGCCTGCCTGGTTGTCGCGGTCGACACTGTTGCCGGGGACGCCATCGACTTCCAGAACCTGGCCCGAAACTTCGCCCTTCTTGGCCTTGATGCCGTCGACCACGGCTTGCGCCTTGATCCGGCCCAGTTCGACCTGATCTTCGTTGATCTGAACAACCTGGTTGGAGTCCAGGACGTTGTCGTAAGTGACCAGAACCACGTCGGCGCGCTTGGCACGCTGAACGACCGCGTCGAAGGCAGTGGGATTGACGGCGTTGATGATGACGGCGTCGTAGCCGGCAGCGATGAAATTGTCGATCGCGGAGATCTGCGCCGTCGAATCGTTGCCTACCGATATGATCTTCAATTCGGAGAGCTTGGACTTGTTTTCGGGCCGGGCTCCCCAAGCCTTGGCGGTCTGAATGGAGTTGGCACGCCAGTCGTTGCCGACATAGCCGTTGACCAAGGCTATTTTGTACGGGCCGTCTTTCTTCGGATAGGAAATCACCGAGGCACTGTCCGGCGCGGGCGCATAGCATTCGGGCTTGTAGGTGTCCTGAGCCCAGGCGCTCGTGAGCATCGTGGTAGACGCTGCAAGAGCGCCCGCAATCAGAAGCGTGGTTCGTCTGTTCATTTCACTTTCCTCCCTGTTTCCGGCGACCATCACCGGGTCTGCGCCACCACAGCTATGCCGCGGAGGCCGTACTCTTCGAACGGGTACTGAACTGCACAGCCTGGTTCAGCGCCTCGATCATGCTGCGCTCGTCCGCCTTGCCGGTCCCTGCGATATCGAATGCGGTGCCGTGGTCGACCGAGGTCCTGATGACGGGCAACCCCACCGTCACGTTCACCCCGACATCGATCCCCAATACTTTGATCGGGCCGTGCCCCTGATCGTGATACATGGCGACCACCAGATCGAAATCGCCCCGGGCCGCCCGGAAGAAGAGAGTGTCGGCCGGTAGCGGCCCCTCGACGTCGACGCCGCGGGCCTTGCAGGCGCGAATGGCCGGCTCGATTTTCTCCGCTTCCTCGCCATGGCCGAACAGGCCGTTTTCGCCGGCATGCGGATTGATCGCGCACACGCCGATCTTGCGGCGGCCGGCGCCGATTTTTTCCAACGCATCCTGACCGCGCAGGATCGTGCGTTCGACCAGTCCCGGCTCTATCCTGGCGATGGCGTCGATAAGCCCGATATGCGTCGTCACGTGGATCACGCGCAGATTGGGCGCGGTGAGCAACATCGACACTTCCTCGACCCCAAGGAGGGCCGCGAGCATTTCGGTATGCCCGGGGTAGATGTGTCCCCCGGCTTGCAGCGCTTCCTTGTTGAGCGGCGCGGTGCAGATGGCGTCGATCGCACCGCTCATGGCGAGGCGAGCGGCGACTTCGACATAGCGATAGGCGGCATCGCCGGCGATGGGCGAAATCCGGCCCCATGGCAGGTCTGGGGGGACCAATCCGAGATCGATGCAATTGACGATACCGGACGTATAATCCGCGGTCGCGATGGCGTCTTCCTTGATGGCCCGGAGTTCAAGTGCGGAGCCCACGATCTTCCCCGCTGTCGCGAGGCGGCCGAGGTCGCCGATCACCAGAACGCGGCAACGCGCGTGCACTGCGGGGTCGGCCATCGCCTTGATGATGACTTCGGGACCGATCCCGGCGGCATCTCCCATGGTTATGGCAATCAACGGGAGCATCAGGCGCCAGTCCTCCTTTGGTCCGCCGCCGGATTGCGCGAGACTGCTGCGGCGTGGGAAAGTGCAGCGTGGGACACTGCCATGCTCGCGTCGTTGCCGAACGCACCGGCCTTTGTGACGATGGCCAATTCAGGGCGGCCGACCGCCATGGACAAGGCGATACCGGGTTCAACCTCACCGACAAGGCGCAGCGCTTGCACGCCGAACGCCTCGATCAGGCAGCGGGCGGTTTCCCCGCCGGTTGCGAACAGCGCGCCGATCCGGCTCCTGTAGCTGGCGATCTGGATGGCAAGGTCGCCGCACGGCCGTGACCTGGCCGTTTTGGCTGGCGCCTCCTCGCCGGCCTGCCAGATCAGGACCGCTTTCCCGGTATCGAGGGCGGAAGAAAAGCGTCCCTTGAAATCGATGTTGTCCAGTTCGTCGGCAGAGGATGCCGGATCGACATCGATCATCTCGACATCGTCCAGCGCGGCGAACGTTGCCGCTTGCCGCCGCGAAACTGCGGACCGGCTGCCCACAACGAAAACCTGCGCCCCGGCCGTGGCGGCAAACGCATGCCCCGGCTGCGAACCCGTAAGGCCGGCGGCATCCACCAGATGCCCGACGAGCCCCGCCGATCCGGCCCAAATGGTTGCACGACCGAGCTGGAAAGATGCTCGAGCCAAGGCGGCCAGATCGTCCTCGGTCTCGGCGTCGCAGGCAATGACATCGCACTTCGCTGCCAGCCGCTTCATCGCTGCCAGCAGCACGGCGTCATCCTCGCGTACCCGGCCGAGCGGCAGCAATTCCGTGCGCAAGCCGGCATCCGAAGCCATCCGTGGAAGGAACGCACGCCCAGTCCTGTCTTCGCTCCGCCAGGGCTCGGTCTCTTCAAGCGGCTGTCCCCACAGGAAGTGGTAACCATCGACCGTTGTTCTTCCCAAGGCGGGAAAGGCCGGTGCCAGAACCACGATGCTGTCCGGGACAGTTCGCCGCCGCGCCGACAACATCGCCGCGAGTTCCACGCCGATATGCCCGCGCAGTGTCGAGTCGATCTTCTTGAAGACAAGAAAATCCTTCCCCTGACCGAGCGAGCTCAAGACGCGCGCGGTCTTCTCGGCGGCTGCCTCCGGGCGCAGCGCGCGTGTGTCCGTGTCGATAGCCAGAACGTCGACACCTTGTGCCGGTGCGGCCGGCGCCAGGACGACGACCGCGTCAAGGCCTCGCTCCACACAGACAACGGCGCAGTCCGCCGCTCCCGTCAGGTCGTCGGCCACTATCACCAGGGCTGGCGTCCGTTGGTCCGTGGAATCGGGCGCGAGGACTGTCATGGCCGCCGATCCACAGGCACCAGAGTGACTTTGGCGACCAGTTGCTCGAGCCGCTTCCTGTTCTCCGCATCGAGCCCGTCGTCGCAAATGACTTCATCGATGCGCTCGATCGGGCAGATTTCGCAAAAGGCGGAATGATTGAATTTCGAGGAATCGAGCAGCAACAGCACGCGGTTCGCGGCCTCGATCCAGGCGCGTTTGATATTGGCCACCTCGATCGAGGTTTCGCTTGGCCTGAGATTGGCGAGCGAGTGGATTCCGATCAGCGCGATATCGGCTTGCAGAGTGCGGATCATGGCTTCGGCGGGCGCGCCGACAAGCGTGAACGATCCGCCGCGGACTTGACCGCCGGGGACGATCAGCTGGACTTTTTGCAAGTCCTTCAAGGCGATGGCGATGCGCAGGTCGTTGGTGACCGCCGTCAGGTTCAAATCGCGCTCGACGAGGGATTTGGCCGCCTCGAGGACGGTCGTGCTGGAGTCCAGGAAAACACTCTGGCCATCTTCAATCAAGCTGGCAGCGTACCTGCCGATGGCGATCTTCTCAGCGCGAGCAACCTGATCGGCAATGTCGGTGGCCGGTTCAAAAGTCGTCCGGGAGCGCATGCTCAATGCGGCCCCGCCGTGGGAACGCTCCAGAAAGCCTGCCGCAGACAGGTAGTCGACGTCGCGCCTTGCCGTCGAGATCGACATTCCGATCTCGTTGGCAAGCCGTTGAATGGAGATAGCCCCATCCCGCTGGATAAGCTCGAGCGCCCGCGCCCTGCGGGCAGCCGGAATAAGGCTCGCTTCGGGCATAGCGCTCGTCCCTCCTCTGTCGCCGCCCTTCTTATTCAGTCCCCAGCCTCACGGGCTGTGGCCGGGGCACGCCGTCGTGGCAACACCGCGGTGATGCATTCTGATCGTATTTGGAATATTTTGATATCTATTCGCCGCGCTTGTGGCAATAGGATTCTTCCTTCTCGCCATGAGTGCTCAAATTGAACCCACCGGTGGTCCTCCTTGACAATTTTCAGCGATTGATCTCCCAATACGCATCAAAAATGTGCATGCCTTTGGCGCCCGGTGGCATGCGCCGTTGGCGAGCTTTGCCTTCGAGGCAGGGCGACATAGGGGGAGATTTCCGAAGTGACGCCTTTCGAGTCCTTGGACGATCGGTTCAGACGCTACTCGCTACCGAACGCTTACCTGGAGAAACTTCACACGGGCATGCGATGGGCCGAAGGGCCGGTTTATTTCGCCGATCTTCGATGTTTGATCTTCTCGGACATCCCCAGCAACCGCATGTTGCGCTGGGACGAGGAGAGCGGCAATGTCACCGTCTTTCGCGCATCGTCGAATTTCTCGAACGGAAATACACGCGACCGGCAAGGACGGCTTGTCACCTGCGAGCACCGCGAACGCCGCGTGACGCGCACGGAACTGTCCGGCGAAATCACAGTCATTGCTGACCGCTACCAAGGAAAGCGGCTGAATTCGCCTAACGACGTCGTCGTCAAGTCCGATGGTTCGATCTGGTTCACCGATCCGTCCTACGGCATCAGCGCCGAGTACGAGGGTGGCAAGGTGGAAAGCGAGATCGGCAGTTGCAACGTCTACCGGGTTGATCCCGTGGATGGCACGGTAAGCCTGGTGGCCGACGATTTCTCGCGCCCCAACGGACTCGCTTTTTCGCCGGACGAATCCGTTCTCTATATCGCGGACTCAGGTTTCTGGCCTGATCCGAGCGGTCCGCATCATATTCGGGCGTTCACCGTCACGGATGGCGGAAGGTTGGCCTCCAGCCGCGTCTTCGCCGACGTGACGCCAGGCATTCCCGATGGCTTCCGGATCGATACCGACGGCAACATCTGGACCAGCGCGGGAGATGGGGTGCATTGTCTCGCGCCCGACGGTACGCTGCTCGGAAAGATTCATGTGCCTGAAATCGTTGCCAACCTTTGCTTCGGCGGTCCGGCTCGCAATCGCCTGTTCATCTGCGGCCATAGTTCGTTGTACTCCGTCTACGTGAACGCGCGGGGCGCACAGGTTCCATAGGGAAGGGGCCATTGCATGGCTCCCATGCGTAGCCCGCGGACCCTCGCTGGTCATGTTGCTGGCTCAACAGGCCTCGATCGCGGCGCGGCCGCCCATTGGGTCGATGGAGGGCGTATTGAGGGGTGTGTCGACCGCCGGAGAAGGTGCGTGGACGCGCACGCATAGCAAGCGTTTCTCCTTCATGTGCCTTGTCATCGCCAACGCCTCGGTAGCACGGAGGCGATCAACGACGGGCGAAAGAGCCGGAAATCCCGCCGCATTCAGATGCCGGTAACCTTCGCTGGCCGCTGGCCTGTCGCGCCTTCCCGTGCGGGAGGCTTCATTTGCGATTTAGGACTAGACATAGGTGTCTATGAATTCTAGCTTCGACCAACTTTCGGCTGGAAAGATCGCTGCCTGTGCCCTACTCGTCGGCGAAACATCACTTGGGCGTTGACGCAGGCTTGGCATGACACGCAGCTATTCGGCGCTATCGCTGTTCAAGGAAGGGCTCGCGGGCCAGGTAGGCTGGGAGCCGGCGTGGCGTTCGCCCGCGCCGAAGCAACACTACGACGCGATCGTCATCGGCGGCGGCGGGCATGGGCTGGCGGCCGTCTACTATCTGGCGAAGAACCACGGCGTCACCAATGTCGCGCTGCTGGAGAAGGGCTGGATCGGCGGCGGCAACACCGGCCGCAACACCACCGTCGTGCGCTCGAACTATTTCTATCCCGAAAGTGCCGCGATCTACGGGCTGGCGCATTCGCTCTACAAGGGCCTGTCGGCGGACCTGAACTACAACATCATGCTGTCCCAGCGCGGCGT
>JBQCHN010000212.1:0-4593 GCA_051954615.1 Mesorhizobium sp.
CGCGACGCGCGGGCCTTCGCCGTCGGCGTGCAGTGGCACCCCGAATACTGGGTGAAGTCGGACAGCGTCTCGCAGCGTATCTTCAAGGCCTTCGGCGACGCGGTGCGGGCGCATGCGGCCGCGCGGAACGCAACGCGGACGGCGGCGGAGTAGGTTCAAGCCGGTAGCGCCGCGACTACTCGGCCACCAAAGTCAGCAGCGGCAGGGCCGGGGCGTAGGATTCGTAGTCGACGCCGTCGCCGGCTTCGAAGCTGACCAGCGGATCGGCGCCGTTCTCGCTGAAACCGACGGTGCCGTCCTTGCGGTCGCGCCAGAACCGCGCGCGCTCGATGCCGGGCAGGACGGCCGGGCATCCCGCCTCGACGATCAATTCCGACAGTCCACCGGCCAGATCCGCGCCGCGCGTCACCGTGCAGGCCGCGTCGCCGCCGTTGGCGATCAGCCTGTAGGTTCCCGGCGCATGTCCGTGGTCGGCGGCGACAGCGGCTCCATCGCCCTCATCGTGGAAGGAATGGAAGCCGCCCAGAAGCGCGACGGCGCCGATCGCGGCAGCAAGTGCTTTCATCGAATCTCCCCAATGCCGTGTTCGGCAAAGAGAAGAATGTTTCCATAGGGTTACCGTGCCGTTAACGAATAACGCGCCGGTTAACGATTGTGGCCGACGCCTGCCGTTTCCGGCACTGGCGTGATCGCCTTGCCGTCGGAGAACCAGGCGATCAGGTTGTCGACCACGAGGTCGGCCATGGCACGGCGGGTGTGGACCGAGCCCGAGCCGATATGCGGCAGGAGCACGGTGTTGGGCGCATCCAGCAGCGCCGGCGGCACATTCGGTTCGTCGGCAAAGACGTCCAGGCCGGCGGCGGCGATGGTGTCGTCGGCGAGAGCGGCGGCAAGAGCAGCCTCGTCCACCGTCGAGCCGCGGCCGATGTTGACGAAGACGCCGTCGGAGCCGAGCGCCTTGAGGATTTCGGCATTGACGGCCTTCGCCGTCTGCGGCGTGCCGGGCACCACCGAAATCAGCGTATCGACCGCCTCGGCCAATCCCCTCAGCGTCTCGTGATAGGCATAGGCCAGTCCTTCGACTGGGCGGCGGTTGTGATAGGCTATCGGCAGGCCGAACGCCTCCAGCCGGTGCGCGATCGCCATGCCGATGCGGCCCATGCCGAAAATGCCGACCTTGCGGCCGCGCAGCGACAGCGGGCTCAGCCGGAAGTTGCCCTTCGCCACCCAGTTGCCGGCGCGCAGCCAGGCTTCCGCCTTCGGCAGTTCGCGCACGGTCGCGATCAGCAGGCCGAGCGCGGCGTCGGCGACTTCCTCGGTCAGCACGTCCGGAGTATTGGTGACCATGATGCCGTTGGCGCCGGCATGGCGGGCGTCGACGCCATCGTAGCCGACGCCGAAATTGGCAACGATCTCCAGCTTTGGCAGCGCCTTCATGAAATCCGGCCCCACCAGGCCGCCGGCGATGGCCGGCGAGGCGGCGATGCCGCGCACCGTCGCCTTCATCTCGTCGGTCAGGAGCGCGGCATCTATGGTGTCGATGGCGACCAGCCGGAACGTTTCGCCGATGCGCCTGACGGACTGCTCGTGCAGCTTGCCGGGGATGAGGACGGTGACGGAACGAAGGTCGGCGGCCATGCCGGTTCTCCTGCGATATGGAATGGAATACGAAGCGGGACGATGTTGCCCTCAGCGCCGCTCGACCGGGCGGCCGGTGGACTGGCGCACATGCAGCTCCGGTTTGATGAGGTCCTGCGAAATGTGCACGGGCTCGCCGTTCAGCTTGTCGAGCAGGGCGCTGGCGGCGCGGCGACCGACCTCGCGCTGGCCGTTCCAAACGGTGGTCAACGCCGGCGTGGCGATGGCCGCTTCTTCCAGGTCGTCGTAACCGGTGACGGAAATGTCGATGCCCGGCACCAGTCCGGCGCGGGCGATGCCGTTCATCAGGCCGATGGCGACGAGATCGTTCCAGCAGCAGGCGGCGGTCGGCTTGTCCTTCAGCGCCAAGAACTGGCCGGCGGCCTCGAAGCCGCCCTGCTTGGTGCGCGGGCCGGGAATGCGCCAGGCCGGCTTGATCTCCAGCCCGGCCGCCTGCATGGCGTTGACATAGCCCTGGTAGCGGTCGCGGCCGGTCGACGTCTGGTCGGTGCCGCCGACCATGGCGATGCGGGTATGGCCGAGCGAGATCAGGTGATTGGTGGCGAGCGCCGTGCCGTAGGCGTCGTCGCCGCGGAACACCGGCACATGCGCGCCCTCGACGTCGCGGGCGATCAGCACGGCCGGCAGGCCGTTCTCCTCGGCCATGACGATGTCGGCGGCCGGCGTGTCGATGGCCGGCGACATGATGACGCCGTCGGCGCCGAGCTGCAGCAGCGTGTCGATGAAGGTGCGCTGCTTCTCCACCTGATCGTAGTGGTTGGAGAGCAGGAAGGTTTGCCGGCTGCGGTCGAGCTCATGCTCGATGGAGCGCAGGATCTCGGCATAGAACGGGTTCATGATGTCGTGGACGACGACGCCGACGATGCCGGAGCGCGAGGTGCGCAGCGAGGCGGCGCGGCGGTTGTAGATGTAGCCGATCTCGCGCGCGTGTTCCTTGATCTTGTCACGCGTGGCGCTCGCCACCAGCGGGCTGTCGCGCAGCGCCAGCGAAACCGTCGCGGTCGAGACGCCGAGCGCGTCGGCAATGGTCGAAAGCTTGATCTTCTGTGCCAGCGCGCACTCTCCCCGCACCGCATTTAAACTGTTTAAATGCGGCTTATGCCATCTATCCGGGGCAAATCAAAGCTTTTTCGCCGGCCTGTGGATTTCGACGGCAGGGCGCGGCGCGGGACGGCCTACGCCGCCGTCTCGACGACCGGCTCCGCGACGTCCTCGGCCTCGTCTTCGGCCGGTTCCGTGTCACCGTCGGACAGGTTGGCCTCGATACGGGCGAGCAGCTTGAACAGCGCCTTCTGGTCCTTCTTGTCGAGGCCCTTCAACGCCTGCTTCTCGGTCTTCTTCACCGATTTCTCGATGGCGTGGATGGCCTCGCGGCCGAGGTCGGTCAAAAAGATGTGCGCCTGGCGCGCATCCGAATCGGAGGCCCTCTTGTCGAGGAACCCCTGCGCCTGCAGGCGATTGATCGTCTTGGTGATGGTGGGCGGGCGCACGCCCAGCCGTTCCGCCAGCGTGCCCGGCGTCTGGCCGTCCTCGCGGTCGAGCGCCAGCATGATCTGGTCCTGTCCGGCATAGAAGCCGTGCGCCAGAAGCCGCGCGGCGAGCGCGGTGCGCGCCAGCCTGGCGGCCGAATGCAGCCGGCTCATCGTCGCTGCCCTGTCTGCCTTGGCCATGGTCGTTCTCCTGAGAGCCGTCCGGCCACGATAGCCGCGACGGGCGCATTGGCAATCGGCGATGCGCGCACGGCGCCGGCGGATAGTTTGCCGGCGCCTGCAGCGTACCGTCCGCTGCGCTCATGACAGATGATTATTTCAGTTAGATGACAAAGGAATTCGGCAGGCCCGGTGCCGCCCGTCATCGCCCGCTGGATCATCGCTTCGACCGTGCAAAAGCGCCGGCGGCGTCCTATATGGAGCCCAACCCTTCCAATTTTTCGAGGCCCATCATGAGCGAAGCCCAGACGCAAATCCCCGTCACCGTGCTCACCGGCTATCTCGGTTCCGGCAAGACGACGCTGCTCAACCGCATCCTGTCGGAGAATCACGGCCGGCGCTACGCCGTCATCGTCAACGAGTTCGGCGAGATCGGCATCGACAACGACCTGATCGTGGAATCCGACGAGGAAATCTACGAGATGAACAATGGCTGCGTCTGCTGCACGGTGCGCGGCGACCTGATCCGCGTGGTGGAAGGCCTGACGCGGCGGCCCGGCCGCTTCGACGCCATCGTGGTGGAAACCACGGGGCTCGCCGATCCCGTTCCCGTCGCCCAGACCTTCTTCATGGACGAGGACGTGCGTTCCAAGACCAGGCTCGACGCGGTGGTGGCGCTGGTCGACGCCAAGCACCTGCCGCTGCGCCTGAAGGATTCGAAGGAAGCGGAAGACCAGATCGCCTTCGCCGATGTCGTCGTGCTGAACAAGACCGACCTCGTCACGCCGGAAGAACTCGCCGCCGTCGAGGCCACCGTACGCGCCATCAACCCGACGGCGAAGATCCACCGCACCGAGCGCTCCGGCGTCGATCTCGCCAACGTTCTCGACCGCGGCGCCTTCGATCTCCAGCGGGCGCTGGAGAACGATCCGCATTTCCTCGACGCCGAGGAGCACGACCACGACCACCTTGATCACGATCATGACCACCACGGCCACGATCACGCGCATCCGTCCGCCATCCACGACGTGACGGTGCAGTCGGTGTCGCTGCGCGCCGGCGAGATGGATTCGAAGAAATTCTTCCCCTGGATCGAGAAGGTGACACAGCTCGAAGGGCCGAACATTCTCAGGCTCAAGGGCATCATCGCCTTCAAGGACGACCCCGACCGCTACGTGCTGCAGGGCGTCCACATGATCATCGAGGGCGATCACCAGCGCGCCTGGAAGGACGGCGAGAAACACGAGAGCCGGCTGGTCTTCATCGGCCGCGACCTCGACGCCGA
>JBQCHN010000213.1:0-10094 GCA_051954615.1 Mesorhizobium sp.
GAAGTGCTTGTCCTCCAGCCCGACCTTGCGCAGCATGTCGTAGGCGCGGTCGCGCCGCTCGGCCGCCGGCGTGTCGGTGTTGATGACCAGCGGCTCCATCAAAACGTCGCCGATCTTCTGGCGCGGATTGAGCGAGCCGTACGGGTTCTGGAAGACGATCTGCACCTTGCGGCGCAGTTCCCGCGTCGGCCGCCCGGCCGCGATATCGACCTTGTGACCGTCGAGCAGAAGTTCGCCGGAGGTCGCCGGGTCGATCAGCGTGATGATGCGCGCCAGCGTGGACTTGCCGCAGCCCGATTCCCCGACGATCGCCAGCGTCTTGCCCTTCTCCACCTTGAAGGAGACGCCCTTGACCGCGTGCACCGTGCGCGCCGGCTTGAACACGCCGCCGGGCACGATGTAGTCGCGCTTGATGTCGCGCCCCTCGACGACGATTTCGGCAGCGGCGCTCATTGCGAGGCCGCCACGGAAGCGTTGCCTTCCAGCATCAGGCCGGCGATGGTCGGCAGCCGGTCGCCGGTGGCGTTGTCGGGAAGGGCCGCCAGAAGCGCGCGCGTATAGGCGTTCTTCGGCGCCTCGAACAGCGACAGTACGTCCGCCTCCTCCATCTTGCGCCCCTTGTACTGGACGATGACGCGGTCGGCGGTCTCGGCCACCACGCCCATATTGTGGGTGATCATGATCATGCCCATGCCGTTCTCGGCCTGCAGGTTCATCAACAGGTCGAGGATCTGCTTCTGGATGGTGACGTCGAGCGCCGTGGTCGGCTCGTCGGCGATCAGCAGCTTCGGGTTGCAGGCGATCGCCATGGCGATCATGACGCGCTGGCACTGGCCGCCCGACATCTGGTGCGGATAAGAAGACAGCCGCTCCTCGGGGTTGGGAATGCCGACCTGCGTGAACAGTTCGACGGCGCGGGCGTGCCGCTTCTTCCTGTCGAGGCCGAGGTGGAAGCGCAGCACCTCCTCGATCTGGTAGCCGACGGTGAAGCACGGGTTGAGGCTCGCCATCGGCTCCTGGAAGATCATGGCGATGTCGCGGCCGACGATGCGGCGCCGCTCGGATTGGCTCATGCCCAGCATGTCCTTGCCGTTAAACAGCGCCTTGTCGGCGGAAACCTTCGCCGTCCACGGCAGAAGGCCCATGATCGCCAGCATCGACACCGACTTGCCGGAGCCGGATTCGCCGACGATCGCCAGCACCTCGCGCTCGTCGACCTTGAGCGACACGCCGTCCACCGCGCGGAACGGGCCGCTTGCCGTCTCGAACTCGACGACGAGATTTTCGATCTCAAGCAGGGCCATGGTCACGACCTCTTCATCTTGGGGTCGAGGGCGTCGCGCAGGCCGTCGCCCATGACGTTGATGGCGAGCACTGTGATGAGGATGGCGAGGCCGGGCAGCGTCACCACCCACCAGGCGCGCAGGATGAACTCGCGCGCCTCGGCCAGCATCGTGCCCCATTCCGGCGTCGGCGGCTGCGCGCCCATGCCGAGGAAGCCGAGGGCGGCCGCATCGAGGATGGCGTTGGAGAAGGAGAGCGTCGCCTGCACGATCAGCGGCGCCATGCAGTTGGGCAGGATGGTCCTGAACATCAAGCGCAGCGGGCCGGCGCCGGCGACGCGCGCGGCCACCACGTAGTCGCGCGTCTTTTCCGACATCACCGCAGCGCGCGTCAGGCGCACGAAATGCGGCTGGTAGACGAGGGCGATGGCGATCATGGCGTTGTCGAGGCCAGGCCCCAGCACCGCCACCAGCGTCAGGGCCAGAAGCAGCGAGGGGAAGGCCAGGATGATGTCCATCAGCCGCATGATGACGGTATCGACCCAGCCGCGGAAATAGCCGGCGACGACGCCGACCAGGATGCCGGCGACGAGCGCTATTGTCGTTACGACGATGCCGATGAACAGCGAATAGCGGGCGCCGAACAGAAGGCGCGAGAGGATGTCGCGGCCGACCGCGTCGGTGCCGAGCAGAAACTCCCAGCGTCCGCCGTCCTGCCACACCGGCGGCACCAGCACGGCGTCGCGGTACTGCTGGTAGGGCTCGTGCGGCGCGATCAGCGGCGCCAGCAGCGCCACCACGACGAGGGCGACGAAGAACCACAGGCCGATGACGGCGCCCTTGTTCTCCGAGAAATAGAACCAGAACTCGGCGAGCTGACGCCGGCGCGGCGACATCTCGTCGAGGGAGGAAGCGGTCTTGGCGGTCGTGTCAGCCATCGTCCTCTCCTCAGTGCCGGATGCGCGGGTTGACCAGCCCGTAGGTGAGGTCGACGATCAGGTTGACGATCATGATGATGGCGGCGATCAGCAAGAGCCCGCCCTGGATGACGGGATAGTCGCGCTTGAACACCGAATCCACCATCCACTTGCCGATGCCCGGCCAGGAAAAGATCGTCTCGGTCAGGATCGCGCCGGCCAGCATCACGCCGACCTGCAGGCCGATGGTGGTGATGACCGGGATCATGGCATTGCGCAGCGCATGGATGCCGACAACGCGGAAGGGCGAAAGACCCTTGGCGCGGGCGGTGCGCACATAATCCTCCGACAGCACTTCCAGCATGGCCGAGCGCGTCTGGCGCGCGATGACGGCGAGCGGGATGGTGCCGAGCACGATGGTCGGCAGGATGAGATGGCTGAGCGCCGAGGTGAAGGCGCCCTTCTGCCCAGACAGCAGCGAGTCGATCAGCATGAAGCCGGTGACGGAGGGGAAGAAATAGAGCAGGTCGATGCGGCCCGACACCGGCGTCCAGCGCAGGATGCCGGAGAACAGGATGATGAGCAGCAGGCCCCACCAGAAGATCGGCATCGAATAGCCGACGAGGGCCGCGCCCATCACCGACTGGTCGAAGAACGAGCCGCGCTTGATGGCGGCGAAGACGCCGGCCGGAATGCCGAGCACGATGGCGAAGATGATGGCGCAGACGGAGAGTTCCAGCGTCGCCGGAAACAGCGCGAAGAACTGCTGGATGATCGGCCGCTTGGTGACGATGGAGGTGCCGAAGTCGCCCTGCAGAATGCCGCCGATATAGGACAGGTACTGCACGACCATCGGCCGGTCCATGCCGAGTTCGTGCATGATCTGGGTGTGGCGCGCCGGGTCCATGACGCGTTCGCCCGACATCAGCATGACCGGATCGCCCGGCAAAAGGCGGATGAAGGCGAAGGCGATGATCGAGACCCCGATGAAGGTGGGGATCAGGACCAGCAGCCGACCGAAGAAGAATTTGAGCATGGATGTCCTATGACATCTCGCCCCGGCCGGAGCAACCGGCCAGGGACAAGCGAGCAAGCGCCCGGCCGGAGCCGGGCGCTGTTTCGAGGATTACTCGGCGATGTCGACGTTGTCGAAGCGATGGATGCCGAGCGGGTCCTGGGTGTAGCCGGTGACCTTCTTCGACATCGGCATGAACACCGTCGAGTGGTCGATCGTGGCCCAGGGAGCCTCCTTCTTGAAGACCACCTGCGCCTGCTCGTAGAGCTTGGCGCGCTCGGCCTGGTCGGAGGTCTGCTTGGCCTTCTTCACCAGATCGTCGAACTCCTTGTTGCACCACTGGGCGCGGTTGTTGCCGCCGACGGCGGTGCAGCCCAGAAGCGTGTCGAGGAAATTGTCCGGATCGCCGTTGTCGCCGGTCCAGCCGAGGATGACGGCGCCGTCGCGGTCCTTGTCGGAGGAGCGCTTCAGGTACTCGGCCCACTCATAGGAGACGATCTCGGCGGTGACGCCGACCTTGGCGAGGTCCGCCTGCATCAGCTCCGCCGCGCGGCGGGCGTTCAGCATGTAGGGACGCGAAACCGGCATCGCCCAGATCTTCATCTTGAGATCCTTGACGCCGGCCTTCTCCAGCGCGGCCTTGGCCGCGTCGGGGTTGTATTCGTCGTCCTTCACGTCGTTGTTGTAGGACCACATGGTCGGCGGGATCGGGTTCTTGGCAACCTGCGCCTGGCCCTCGAAGACGGCGTCGACGATCGCCTTCTTGTTGATCGCCTCGTTCAGCGCGCGGCGCACCTCGGCCTTGTCGAAGGGCGCAACCAGCGTGTTGTAGGCGAGATAGGCGACGTTGAGGCCGGCCTGTTCCTCGACGTTCAGATCCTTGTTGTCCTTGAGCGCCTGGACGTCGGCCGCGTTCGGATACGGATAGATCTGGCATTCGCCCGCTTCCAGCTTCTGCCGGCGCACCGAGGCGTCGGTGGTGATGGCGAAGACGAGATCGTCGATCTTCGGCTTGCCATTCCAGTAGCTGTCATTGGCCTTGTAGCGGATCGCCGCATCCGGCTGGTAGGCGACGAAGGTGAAGGGGCCGGTGCCCAGCGGCTGCTGGTTCATCTGCTCCATCTTGCCGTCGGCGGCCAGCTTGTCGGCATATTCCTTCGACAGGATCGAGGCGAAGTCCATGCCGAGGTCGGCCATGAACGGCGCTTCCGGATGGTTCAGCACGAACTTGACAGTGTGATCGTCGACCTTGTCGATCGACTTGATGAGGTCGGGGAAGCCCATGCCGGCCGAGTATTCCCAGCTCGCGCCGGCGACGTACTTGTTCCACGCATTGTCGGCCTTGAGCTGGCGCTCGAAGGAGTAGATCACGTCATCGGCGTTGAACTCGCGCGTCGGCGTGAAGAAGTCGGTGGTCTGGAACTTGACGCCCTGGCGCAGCTTGAAGGTGTATTCCAGGCCGTCGTCGGAAATCGTCCAGCTCTCGGCGAGGCCGGGCTCGAGCTCGGTGGAGCCGTGCTTGAACTCGACGAGGCGGTTGTAGACCGTGCGCGACGAAGCGTCGAAGGTCGTGCCGGCAGTGTAGAGGCCGGGGTCGAAGCCTTCCGGCGACCCTTCCGAACAATAGACCAGCGTCTTTGCGTTGGCCACGCCTCCCAGCACCGTTGCGGCCAGCAACGCAGCCGCAAAAGCCATTTTCTTTTTCATTGAGAACTCCCTGAAGTTTTTCCAAGCCCCTCTATCAGGCTCGCGGAGGCCGCATATAAGCATCGTTTTCAAAGCTTTGGAACACCCAGTTTGCTTACCACACGGCAGGCGGAACGACGTTCCAAGAAAAGCCACATTCTTAGCAAAACCGTTCCCTATCTGATATATCACGTAGATTTCATGGTTGTCTTTTTCGCGTGATAGGCAAAATTTTCTCCGCCTTTCCTGCCCGCCGGAGGCGCCGGAGAAACCTTCGTTCACCCGCATCCGCGACGAAAGACGCGGTGCGGCGAATTCCTTGCCGGCCTGCCCTTGGGGCAAGACTTGCGCAGTTATGGGATTGTCGCGATAGATAGTCCGCAAGGATGCGATGCCGACAAATCCCGGCTCGCATTCATCGGGACACCTATCGGGGAGGAGCAGGTGGCGAAGTCAGCCGGCACGACAGCCAGGAAGAAAGCGGCGGACACGACAAGGCAGCCCGCCGCCAAGCCGGCGAAGGATGCCAAGCCGGCAGCCGCAAAGCGGACGGCCGCCAAGCCGGCGACAAAAACCGTGGCCAAGCCTGCCGCCCCTGCCAAGACGAAGGCCGCACCGGCCGCCGCGCGCAAGCAGGCTGCGCAGACAGCACCCAAGGGCCGGACGGCGCCCAAGTCGTTGCCGAAGGCGAGCGCCGCCATTGCATCGGGCGAGGCGGCCAAGCCCTGGCTGGCCAGCTATCCGGACATCATCCCGGCCGAGATCGGCCCGCTGCCGGCACCATCGATCGGCGCGCTTCTCGTGGAGGCCTGCCAGCGTTTCGCCAGCCGCCCGGCCTTCACCTGCATGGACAAGACCATAAGCTATGCCGAGACGGAGCGGCTGTCGGCCGACTTCGGCGCCTTCCTGCAATCGCGCGGTCTGGCGAAGGGCGCGCGCGTCGCCATCATGATGCCGAACACGCTGCAATATCCGGTGGCGATGATGGCGGTGCTCAGGGCCGGCTACGTCGTGGTCAACGTCAACCCCCTCTACACGCCGCGCGAACTGGAACACCAGTTGAAGGATTCCGGCGCCGAAGCCATCGTCATCCTGGAGAATTTCGCCTCCACCCTGCAGGCGGTGGTGGCGAAGACCGCCGTCAAGCACGTCGTCGTCGCCTCGCTCGGCGAAATGCTGGGCGGCCTCAAGGGCGCGATCGTCAATTTCGTCGTGCGACGGGTGAAGAAGCTGGTGCCGGCGTGGTCGCTGCCCGGCCATGTAAAGTTCGCTGCCGCGCTCAGGGCTGGACGCGCCGGCACCTTCAAGCCGGCCGAGGTGTCGGCCGACGACGTCGCCTTCCTGCAATATACCGGCGGCACGACGGGCGTTTCCAAGGGCGCGACGCTGCTCCACCGCAACGTGCTGGCCAACGTGGCGCAGAACGCGCTGTGGGTGGAAACGGCCTTCATCAAACGGCCGCGACCGGCCAACCTCGTCTATGTCTGCCCGCTGCCGCTCTACCATATCTACGCGCTGACGGTGAACGCGCTGATGGGCATGCAGCAGGGCGCGCAGAACCTGCTCATCACCAACCCGCGCGACATTCCGGGCTTCGTCAAGGAACTGGCAAAGTACAAGGTCAACATCTTCCCCGGCCTCAACACGCTGTTCAACGCGCTGCTCAACAACGAGGATTTCCGCAAGCTGGACTTCAGGCCGCTGGTGCTGACCTTCGCCGGCGGCATGGCCGCGCAGAAGTCCGTCGCCGACCGCTGGAAGGAACTGACCGGCTGCATGATCTCGGAGGGCTACGGCCTGTCGGAGACATCGCCGGTGGCGACCGCCAACCGCTTCGACGCCGACGCCTTCACCGGCACCATCGGCCTGCCGCTTCCCTCGACCGAACTCTCCATCCGCGACGACGACGGCGAGCCGGTGCCGCTCGGCGAAGTCGGCGAGATCTGCATCCGCGGGCCGCAGGTGATGGCCGGCTACTGGCAGCGGCCCGACGAGACGGCCAAGGTGATGACCGCCGACGGCTTCTTCAAGACCGGCGACATGGGTTTCATGGACCCGCAGGGCTACACCAAGATCGTCGACCGCAAGAAGGACATGATCCTGGTCTCCGGCTTCAACGTCTATCCGAACGAGTTGGAGGAAGTGGCGGCGCAGCACCCCGGCGTGCTGGAAGTGGCAGCCATCGGCGTGCCTGACGAGAAGTCCGGCGAGGTGCCGAAGCTTTTCGTCGTCAAGAAGGACCCGGCGCTGACCGAAGCCGACCTGCTCGCCTTCTGCCGCGAGCGGCTGACCGGCTACAAGCGGCCGCGCCACGTCGAGTTCCGCACCGAACTGCCGAAAACCAATGTCGGCAAGATCCTGCGGCGGCAGTTGCGGGGGTGAAGGTTACGGCGGCGCGCTAGCTCAGTAATCCACGCTGACAAGAAACAGCCCGTCCGGCGGCGCGACCTGGCCGCAGGCGGCGCGGTCGCGGGCTTCGAGCGCGGCCTTCAGGTCGGCGGAAGCCCACGCCCCCTCGCCAACCCTCTTCAGCGAACCGACCATGGAGCGCACCTGGTTGTGCAGGAAGGAACGCGCCGAGGCGAAGACCTCGATCGTATCGCCGTTGCGCATCACATCGAGGCGATCCAGCGTGCGCAGCGGGCTGTTGGCCTGGCATTGCGCCGAGCGGAAGGTAGTGAAGTCGTGCCGGCCGAGAAGCTGTTTCGCCGCCGCATCCATCGCCTCGGCATCGAGGCGCTTCGGCACCCACCAGACCTTGCCCTTGTCCAGCGCCGGCGGCGCGCGGCGGTTGGCGATGCGGTAGACGTAGTGGCGGGCCCTGGCCGAGAAGCGTGCGTCGAAATCGTCGGGGACGACGCTTGCGGCAAGGACGGCCACGCGCTCGCCGGCTTGCTGGAGATGCGCATTGACGGCGTCGCGCACCGTATCCGGCCGCCAGTCCTTTTCGAGGTCGATATGGGCGACCTGGCCGGTGGCGTGGACGCCGGCATCGGTGCGGCCGGCGCCGCGCAAGGTCACCGCCTCGCCGCAGAACTTTTCCAGCGCCTGCTCGATGGCCGCCTGCACCGAATGCTGGTCGGCCTGCCGCTGCCAGCCGGCATAGGGGCCGCCGTCATATTCGATGTCGAGGCGGAAGCGCGGCATCCCGGAAAGGGTCAGGCGGCCAGTGCCGAGAAGGCCGGCGCGTAGACCAATTGGCCGCCTTCCGGCGCCTCGTCCCAGACCAGCGCCTGCAAGGCTTCGCCCTGGTATTCGCTGTCGAAGCCGGCGGCGCGCGCGTGGCTGTAGCCGAAGCGGCCGTAATAGGCCGGGTCGCCGAGCACGATGGCGAGCTTTTCGCCTGCATCCTTCAGCCTGAGATGCGCCTCGCGCACCAGCGCGCCGCCGATGCCGGTGCCGTGGAAGGACGGCTCGACCGCCAGCGGCGCCAGCGCCACCGCAGGGAAAGACTTGCCGCCGTTGCTGACGGCGAGCCGCGAAAACAGGATGTGGCCGACCACCTGGCCCTCGTCCACCGCGACCAGTTCCAGCACCGTATCGCCGCCGCCGACCAGCGCGTCGACAAGACCCGCCTCCGCCTGCTGGCCGAAGGCATGTTCCTCGACGAGGCGGATCGCCTCGCGGTCGCGCGGCGTGGCCGCGCGGATCGACATCATGCTCATGACAGTCTCGTTCCTTTTTCCAGTCTCGTGCCGCGCAGGAAATCGTCAGCGGCTGCGGGCTTGCCACCCGCTCTTTGCACTTCGGTGAGCCTTACGGCCCCGTTGCCGCAGGCGACCGTCAGCTGCCCATCCAGGATCTCGCCCGGCTCGCCGGCCTGCATCCCCTCCGCCAGCGTCGAGCGCAGCAGCTTCAGCCGCTCCGGCTTGCCGCCGACAGCGACCTCGCACCATGCGCCGGGGAACGGCGACAGGCCGCGAATGGCGTTGTGGACGTCAGGCGCCGGCCGGGTCCAGTCGATGCGGGTCTCGCCTTTATCGATCTTTTTTGCGTAGGTCACGCCTTCTTTTGACTGTTCGGTAAAAGAAAGCGTGCCGGTTTCAAGCCGCCGGAGCGCCTCGACCATCAGCGCGGCGCCTGCGTCCATCAGGCGATCGTGCAGGTCGCCGGCGGTCATGTCGGCACGAATAACCACTTTTTCAACCAGCCCGACCGGGCCGGTGTCCAGCCCCTCCTCCATCTTCATCACCATCATGCCGGTCTCGACGTCGCCGGCCATGATGGCGCGCTGGATGGGAGCGGCGCCGCGCCAGCGCGGCAGAAGCGAGGCATGGCCGTTGAGGCAGCCGAGACGGGGCGCTTCCAGCACCGGCTTCGGCAACAGAAGGCCATAGGCGACGACGACGGCGACGTCGGCGTTCAGCGCGGCGAAGGCCTGCTGCTCGGCCTCGCCCTTCAGCGAGACGGGCGTTCGCACCTCGATGCCCAGCCGCTCGGCCTCGCGCTGTACCGGCGACGGCGTCAGTTCCAGCCCGCGCCGGCCGGCGGCGCGCGGCGGCTGCGTGTAGACAGCGGCGATCTCGTGACCGGCCCCGGCCAGCGCGCGCAAGGTCGGCACCGAGAAATCGGGCGTGCCCATGAAGACGATGCGAAGCGGCATTGTTCTCCCCGGCTTCGATCCGGTGGGGACGGTTTGAACGGCTTTCCGCGCCCCGGGTCAAGCCGCTGGCGAGAAATGGCAGGAACCTGCGTTCGACTTATCCACGGTCCTCTGCACGGCCTTACCCTCAGGCATCCGACATCGAAGGAGTTGCGCCATGGGCAAGCAGCGCGAATCCCGTCCTGCCCTGCATTCCGCCATCGCAGGCGTGGAAGCACGTGACACACAATACAGGGCCGGCGTCGCCGAGACGGCCCGGCATCGCACATTGGTGCTGCGGATCCGGCCGCTCGGCCTGTGGATGGTGGTGGCGCTGGCACTGGCGCCGAGCCTGTGGCCGTGGCTTGCCGCCCTTGGCCGGCTCGGGCTGCAATGGCTGGCGGCGATCCTGTCGTGACCGGCCGGATCAGCCGACCAGGCGGCCGGGGGCCTTGTCCTTGGCCAGTTTCCGGAACTTCTTCACCACCATGTCGCGCTTCAGCTTCGAGATATGGTCGATGAACAGGACGCCGTTCAGGTGGTCGATCTCGTGCTGGAGACACGTTGCCATCAGCCCCTCGGCCATGATCTCCTGCTCCCTGCCGTCGCGG
>JBQCHN010000214.1:0-2621 GCA_051954615.1 Mesorhizobium sp.
GGTGGTGCGACTGAAAGGCGGCCACCCGACCGTCTTCGCGCGCGGCGGCGAGGAGGCGGCAGCACTGGTCGAGCACAGCATTCCCTATCGCATCCTGCCCGGCGTCACCTCGGCCTTCGGCGGGCTGGCTTCGGCCGGCATCCCGGTGACGATGCGCGGCGTCAACGGCGCGGTGATCCTTGCCACCGGCTTCGCCGCCGTCTCCGACGACCGGCCGGACTGGGCCGCACTTGCCCGCACCGGCCACCCGATCGTCATCTATATGGGCCTGACGCATCTGGCCGAGACGGTCGCGGACCTTCGAGCCGGCGGCCTGCGGGACGACACGCCCTGCGCGCTGATCGAGAACGCAACGCTACCCAGCGAACGCACCGTCGTCGCCACGCTGGGCACGCTGACAGAAACCGCGGCGCGCGAAAACGTCGTCTCGCCGTCGCTCATCGTCGTCGGTGGCATCGTCGCGCTCCGCGACCAGATCCGGAGCCCGCAATGACCGCCCGCGCGATCCTGATCGGCGCGCCGCGTTCCGGCTCCGGCAAGACCAGCGTCACCATCGGCCTTTTGCGTGCGCTTGCCCGGCGCGGCGTGCGGGTGCGCGGCGCCAAGTCCGGGCCGGACTACATCGATCCCGGCTTCCATGAGGCGGCGACGGGCCTGCCCGGCGTCAACCTCGATTCCTGGGCGATGGCCCCTTCCCTGCTCAACGCGCTGGCCAAAGACGCCTCCGCCGATGCCGAAATCATCGTCGCCGAAAGCGCCATGGGCCTGTTCGATGGCATTCCGGCCGGCACCGGCCGCACCGGTTCCGGCGCCGATCTCGCCCGGCTTTACGGCATCCCGTCCCTTTTGGTGCTCGACGTGTCGGGCCAATCGACCACGGCCGCCGCCGTCGCCAAGGGTTTCGCCACCTACGATCCGGCGGTGCGCATCGCCGGCGTCGTGCTGAACCGGCTGGGCAGCGAACGCCACCGGCGCCTGTGCGCCGAGGCGGTCGCCGCACTCGGTCTGCCGGTGGTCGGCGCCATCCAGCGCGACCCCGACATCACCATGCCCGAGCGCCATCTCGGCCTGGTGCAGGCCTCCGAACATGCAGGCCTGCATGCCTTCATCGACAAGATGGCCGACATGGTGGAGAAATCGGTCGACCTTGACGCGGTGACGGCGCTTGCCGAGCCGCTCGCGCCGCAGGCCGGCAGCTTCGCCGCCGCCCTGCCGCCGCCCGGCCAGCGCATTGCGCTGGCGCAGGATACCGCCTTCACCTTCGTCTATCCGCACGTCGCCGCTCGCTGGCGCGCCGCCGGCGCCGAGATCGTGCCCTTCTCCCCGCTCGCCGACGAGGCGCCGCCCGCCGACTGCGACACTTGCTGGCTGCCGGGCGGCTATCCGGAACTGCATGCCGGCAGGCTCGCCGCCGCCGAAAATTTTCGCGGCGGCATGGCGGCCTTCGCGCGCGAAAAACCGGTCCATGGCGAGTGCGGCGGCTTCATGGTTCTCGGCGAGACGCTGGAAGATGCCGACGGAACCACGCACCGCATGCTCGGCCTGCTCGGCCATTCGACCTCATTCGCCAAGCGCAAGATGAACCTCGGCTACCGGCAGGCGCATTTGCTGGCCGATTGCCCGCTGGGACCGGCAGGCACGCGCGTGCGCGGCCACGAGTTCCACTATGCCCGCATCACCGAGCCCGGCAACGACGCGCCGCTGGCGGAGATGGCCGACGGCGAAGGTCGCCCGCTCGGCCCCGCCGGCGCCCGGCGCGGTCACGCCAGCGGCACCTTCTTCCATGCGATTGCGCGGGACGAAGCGGGATGAACAACGGAAACAGGCCGACCTTCAGCGATATCGCGCTCTGCCTCGTCTTCTTCACGCGGCTGCCGCTGCCGGTCTTCGATTTCCGCGACCGAAAACTCGCGGACGCCATCTGGGCGGCACCTTTGGCCGGCCTTGCCGTTGCCGGGATCGGCGCCCTCACCTACGTGATCGCCGCCTGGCTCGGCCTTGCCGCCGGCCCGGCCGCAGCGCTGGCACTGGCGGCCATGGTGCTCGCCACCGGCGCGCTGCATGAGGACGGCCTGTCCGACGTCGCCGACGGTTTCGGCGGCGGCCGGGACCGGGAGCGCAAGCTGGAGATCATGCGCGACAGCCGCATCGGCGCCTATGGCGCGGCGGCGCTTGCACTGTCGCTGCTCGTCCGCTGGAACGCGCTCGCCGAAATCCATGGCGGCTGGTCCGTGCTGGCCGCACTTGTGGCCGCACACGGCGCCTCGCGCGGCCTGCTCGGCGTCTTCATGCACGGCCTGCCGCCGGCGCGAAGCGATGGGCTGTCGGCCGGCGCCGGCAGCGTTTCGCGGCAGACGGCGATTGCCGGAGCAATGCTCGGCGCGCTTGCCCTGCTGCCACTGGGGTTGAGCGGTTTTGGCGCGGCCGCGATCCTGCTCGGCCTCGCCTATATCGCCTTCGCCGGGCTTTGCCGGCACCAGATCGGTGGCCAGACCGGCGATACGGCCGGCGCACTCCAGCAAATGGCCGAGATTGTCGTGCTTCTCGTCGCCTCCGTCGCCCTGTCCTGATTCATTTCCGGAGACTTTTCGTCCATGCCCTTCAAATCGCTCGATGAACTG
>JBQCHN010000215.1:0-9526 GCA_051954615.1 Mesorhizobium sp.
GAAAGGCCTATCCCGAAAGCCAGGCCGGCGACCGCCGCGAAGGCCAGCACCAGCTTCGGCCTCGGCGCACTCGGAGAGAGCGGCGCCGTCGCCTCGGTGATCACGCGCGCATCGGCAACCGGATACGATTGCTGGCTCACCGAATTGGTGTAGGCCTGCAGGAAGCTTTCATACATCTTCTGGTAGGTTTCGGCCGTCGTTTCCAGTTCTTCCAGGGTCGGAACGCCGCTCTCCCCGCCCTTGGCCCCGGCCTCGTCGCCGACACTGTAGTCGTGTCGCGACCGGAACTCCTGCGCCTTCGCCATGGCCTTGTTCATCTGGTCGCGCAGCTGCTCGAGACGGGTCTCGAGCCACGCGCCACCCTGCTTGGCGGCGTCCGACTTGGTTTCAAGCTGCTCGCGCACGAAGGCATCGGCCGTGGCGTTGGCGATCCTGGCTGCGGCCTCTGCATTGAGCGAGGTGAAGGAAATGTCGATGGCGTAGGAAACGCCAACCCGGCGAACGTCGAGGCCACCACGAAAGGTCAACATCGCGAGCCGACTCTTTTCGTATTCGCTGGGATTTGCGGGCGCGTCGGGAAGGACGAAGCCGAAATGCCGCTGAAGCCAGGCGAACCACGCCTTGTCCCGCAGTCCGAATGCTCCAACGAAGGTCGCTCCGAACCTCCTGAACCTCTGCAGCAAAGGCAGCTTCTGCGGACGATTGAAATCGGGATCGTCAAGGAGCCTGAGCTGGTCGATGACCATCGTGGCGATCTTTTCGGATTGCATCACCGCGATCTGGCTTTCCACCTGGGCAGTATCCAACGACAGGTTGACCTCGCCGGCGTCCTGGAGATGCTGCGACACTCTGGGCTCGATCAGGATCTGCGTGCTGGCGGTGTAGGTCGAATCGGTCGTCGAGACGTAGAACAGCCCGATCAGCAGAGCGGCGGCCAGCATGGCGGCGATCGTCCCGGCATAGCGCCTGAGGAATCCGACTATGTCGGAAATGCCGATGAATTCCTGATCGGCGGCGGGCAGTTGCTCGATCGCGGAGGGCCATCTGTGCGGAAACGCGCGGTCCATTCTTCCTCCTGCGGGCGTACCCCACGATTGCGGGCGCGCAGGCGGGATGCCGCTGGCCAAAACCCCGTCCCAGACTGCCCAGGCAGGAGACTACGCCTGACCTCGGGGAGGTAAACGCAGCCAATCGGCGTAAGGATCTACGTCTTAGGGGACAGGAAAAGCGGGACGGTCCCGCCTTCGCTTCGTCCAGACAGGCACCCGAGGCGTCGTGCGTCGACAGTCTCGCGAAATACAGTGTTCGGCATAGTGCAGGCCACCTTCGACCGGAACGGGGACATGCCGGTCTTTCAGGATAGAATCCTCCGACGCCCCGGCGAGATGGCCGTTCGGCGGTCGGCCGACATGCCCCTATCGGATGAGGGGGCACGCACCGCAGGGCGGAGTTATCCGAATTCATGAAGAGGCCGGCGCCCGACCGCGTGCTAGGACTGGTTCGACAACGGGGAGCAGACGCCGTGAGCCTGAACATTGTCGGCCAGGCTAGGCCGAACACATTCGCCTTTGAGACCAGCGCCCTCATCAAGGCCACCGGTTTTCGCGAGTACGATGCGCGCTGGTGGTTCGGACACCCGGGGTCCGAGAAGGAACCCGAGCTGAACCTGATGGGCGCCCAGGCGCTTGGGATGGGGCTCGGCACCTTCATCCGCCGAAAGGGCCTGCCCCCGGAAATCGTCACCGGCCACGACTTCCGCAGCTATTCCATGAGCATCAAGATGGCGCTCGTTTCGGGCCTGATGGCAGCGGGCGCGCGCGTCAAGGATATCGGCCTGGCGCTCTCCCCCATGGCGTATTTCGCCCAATTCGAGCTCGACGCGCCGTCGGTGGCCATGGTCACGGCCTCGCACAACGAAAACGGCTGGACCGGCGTGAAGATGGGAACGCAAAGGCCGCTGACCTTCGGTCCCGAGGAGATGACGGCCCTGAAGACGCTTGTGCTTGCCGGCGATTTCGATTTGGCCGGCGGCGGAAGCTACGAATTCGTGCCGGGGTTCCGCGACAGGTATATCGAGGACCTGACTGCCGGAAAAAAGATCGGCAGGAAGCTGAGGGTGGTGGCTGCCTGCGGCAACGGCACCGCCGGCGCGTTCGCCCCCGAGGTGCTCGAGCGCATCGGCTGCGAGGTAATTGCGCTGGACACCGAGCTCGACCATACCTTCCCGCGCTACAACCCCAATCCCGAGGATATGCATATGCTGCATGCGATCCGGGAGAAGGTCCTGGAAACGGGCGCCGACATCGGGCTCGGCTTCGATGGAGACGGCGACCGTTGTGGCGTTGTCGACAACGAAGGCAACGAGATTTTCGCCGACAAGATCGGCGTCATGCTTGCGCGCGACATCTCCGCCTTGCACCCGAAATCCGTCTTCGTCGCCGACGTGAAGTCGACCGGCCTTTTCATGACCGACCCCGTGCTGGCGAAGAACGGCGCGGTCACGGACTACTGGAAGACCGGGCACTCCTACATCAAGCGGCGTGTCGCCCAACTCGATGCCATCGCCGGCTTCGAGAAATCGGGGCACTTCTTCTTCAACGCGCCGATCGGGCGCGGCTATGACGACGCGCTCATAACCGCCATCGCGATATGCGAGATGCTGGACCGCAGCCCGGAAAAGACGATGGCAGGCCTCTATAGCGACCTGCCGCCGACCTTCGGTACACCGACGATGTCGCCGCACTGCCCCGACGAAGAGAAATACGGCGTGGTCGACAAGGTCGTGGGCGCCTTCACGAAGATGAAGGGAGACGGGACCGCCTTCGCCGGCCAGCCGCTGGCCGACCTGGTCACCGTAAACGGCGTGCGCGTAACGACGCCGGACGGCACCTGGGGCCTCGTCCGCGCTTCGTCGAACAAGCCCGAAATCGTCGTCGTGGTGGAGAGCCCGGTCTCGCCGGAGCGGCGCCGCGAGGTGTTCGAGGCACTGGACGCGGTGCTGCGCCGCAATCCGGAAGTCGGAGCCTACAACCAGACATTCTGAAAGGGTGGACCATGCCGGACCGGATCGTCAGTTTCGTCATGAGCGGGGGCGTAGGCTCGCGGTTGTGGCCTCTCTCTCGCGAAGACAATCCCAAGCAGTTCCACGACCTTTCGGGCAATGGCTCGATGCTGGCCAGAACCGTGCGGCGGCTGAAGGCGTGGCCGGGCGGAGAGACGCCGATCTACCTGATCGCATCGGAACGCCATGCCGATCGCGTCATCTCCGACATCGCCCCGCTCGGCCTGAACGGCGGCCGGCCGATCTTCGAACCCGTCGGGCGCAATACCGCTGCGGCGGTCGCCGTGGCGACGCTTCAGGCAATCCGTGAACACGGCAGCGACGCGCTCGTGCTCGTCGTCCCTTCGGATCACGAGATATCGACCGAGCTTCAATTCTGGGAAACCGTCGAGGGGGGCAAGGCCGCCGCCGAGCGCGGAAGCATCGTCGTGTTCGGCATCAGGCCGACGCACCCCGAGACCGGATACGGCTATATCGAAGTGGCGGCGGAAAGCGGCGGCGTGGCGGCCGTGTCGCGCTTCGTCGAAAAGCCCGATATCGAAACGGCGCAACGCTACGTGTCCTCGGGACGGTTCTACTGGAATGCCGGCATCTTCCTGTTCCGTGCGGGGACGATGCGCAGCGCGCTCGTCGAGTTCCGGCCGGACATCTGGGAGGCGGCCGAGCGGGCTTTCGGCGTCGCGCGAACCGACGTCTCCGGCATCTACCTGCCGCAAAGCTTCTACGCCGCCATCCCCTCGACCTCGATCGACTACGCGGTGATGGAGCAGGCGCGCGATATCGCCATGGTCACGGCTTCCTTCCGCTGGAACGATCTCGGATCGTGGCAATCGCTGCTCGAGGCGAGCCCGACCGACGGCGACGGCAACGTCATGATGGGCGACGTCGTCGCGATGGACTGCGACAGCTGCTACCTCCGCAGTCAGGGCAGGCTGCTCACCGTCATCGGCATGAAGGACGCGGCGGTGGTGGCGACGCCGGACGCGGTGTTCGTCGCACCCGTCAGCCACAGCCAGAACGTCAAGAAGGTCGTCGAGCAGCTTGAGAAAAGCGGACGCCTGGAAACAAAGTTCACGGCATCCGAAGACCGCGTCGTCGTCAGCGGCTCATGGCGCAAGCGCGTCGAGCACTGGCTGTTCGACGAGACCCTGCCGTTGTGGTCGACGGCGGGCGTCGACCACGTCCATGGCGGCTTCCACGAGGCGCTCGGGTTCGATGCACGGCCGCTCGGCAAGCCGAAGCGCATGCGCACCATGGCGCGCCAGATCTATGCGTTCGCGGTGGCCAAGGAACGCGGCTGGAGCGGGCCGGCCGACAGTCTGCTCGACCACGGCATCGGCTTCATCGCCCGACACGGCCGCACCGGCCGTGGCGGCTGGGTTCGTACCCTCCATCCCGACGGCGGCGTGGCCGACCCGGCTGAGGACGCTTACGACCATTCCTGCGTGCTTCTGGCGCTTGCCCACGCGCATCGCTGCGGCCACCCGGACGCCCTGCGGCTGGCCGAGGAGACTTTCCAGTTCATCGACACGCATCTGGAAGACAATAGCCTGAACGGGTTCCTCGAAGTCCCCGGCGGCGAGGACATGCACTTCTCCAACCCGCATATGCACATGCTGGAGGCCTTCCTGGCGTGGCACACCGTCACCGGCGAGCGCGCCTATCTGCGCCGGGCGGCACGCATCATCGATCTCTTCCGCTGCCATTTCTTCGACCAGGAAAGCTGGACGCTCGGCGAGCGGTTCAACGGCGAGTGGCAGCCCCTGCCGGGAGAGGACGGGCAATGGACCGAGCCGGGGCACCATTTCGAATGGGCTTCCCTGCTGGTCGCCTTTTCCCTGGCGAGCGGCCAGAAGGACCTGGTGCCCTATGCGAGGAAGCTCTATTCCTCGGCCATCGCCAGCGGACTGAACCGCGCCACTGGCCTGGCCTACGGCGCGGTGACGCGCAACGGCACCCCGCTCGACCGCATCTCGCGGAGCTGGCCGCAATGCGAGGCGGTCAAGGCCGCCGCGGCGCTCGACGGCATCGGCGGACCGGACCTGAAGCCAGAGATCGAGGCGCGCGTCGCACGCCTGTTCAGATGGCATATCGATCCCGCTCCTCTCGGCCTGTGGATGGACAGGATCGACGAGCGCGGTAGGCCGGCGGCGACCGAGGTACCGGCGAGCATCTTCTATCACCTGGTGACCGCACTGATGCAGTATCTGGACAAGACGGCAGGGCAGGTTGAGCCATTCCCGGCGCGGGCTCCGGAGAACGATGCCGCGCAGGCCAACCGGGCCTATGCCTGACCCGAAGCGGCCGCACGTCTGCGCTACATGCCGTCGTCGACGCGAACGAGATGGCCGGGCGCCACTTCGTCGTAGCGGCGCGTCGGCGTGACATAGCCCAGCGGCCGCACAGGGCTTTTCAGCTCATCCACGCTGAGGTTTCTCCTGATGCCGCGCCGCGCGGGGTCGGGCACCGGCACGGCCGCCATCAGCTTGCGCGTATAGGAGTGCCGGGGATTGGAAAACACCGCCTCGCGCGGGCCGATCTCGACGATCTCGCCGAGATACATCACCGCCACCCGGTGGCTGACGCGCTCGACCACCGCCATGTCGTGCGAGATGAACAGGAAAGCAAGCTTCAGGCTTTGCTGCAAATCCATCAGAAGGTTGCAGACCTGCGCCTTGATCGACACGTCGAGCGCCGACACGCTTTCATCGGCGACGATCACCTTGGGATCGAGCGCCAGGGCGCGAGCGATACAGATGCGCTGGCGCTGGCCGCCGGAGAATTCATGCGGGTAACGCTTCATCATGTCGGGGCTGAGGCCGACGCGCTTCAACAGGTCCGCCGCCTTCTCGCGCGCCTCTGACCCCCTCGCCAGCCCGTGCTCGACGATCGGCTCGGCCACGGTCGCACCGACGCTCATGCGCGGATTGAGGCTGGCGAAAGGGTCCTGGAAGATCATCTGGATCGAGCGACGGGTCCGCCGCATGGCGGCCGTGTCGAGGGTGAGCACATCCTGCCCGTCCAGCCTGACCGTGCCGGCGTTCGGCTGGACAAGCCGGGTGATGGAACGGCCGGTCGTCGACTTGCCGCAGCCGGATTCGCCGACGAGCGACAGCGTCTCGCCCTGCGCGAGATCGAAGGAGACGTTCTCCACTGCATGGACGGCGCCGACCTTGCGCCCCAGCACCCCGCCCAGCACGTCGAAGCGGGTGGTCAGGTTCCTCACGTCCAGAACCGGAGCGCCACGCTCGACCGTGTCGGCCACCTCCGACGGCTCGCTGCGCCGGCCCGTCTCGATATCGACGATCGGGAAACGCAGCGGCCACGAATGGCCGGCCATCGAGCCGAGCCGTGGAACGGCCGACAATAGCGCGCGGGTGTAGGGCTGCCGGCCGTTGCGGAAGATGTCTTCCGTCGCGCCCGTCTCGATCGCCTCACCCCGGTACATGACGATGGTGCGATCGGCGATCTCGGCGACCACGCCCATGTCGTGCGTGATGAACAGGACCGACATGCCCTCCTCTTCCTGCAGCACCTTGATCAGGTCAAGGATCTGGCCCTGGATGGTGACATCGAGCGCCGTGGTCGGCTCGTCGGCGATCAGCAGGCGCGGTCGGCTCGCCAGCGCCATGGCGATCATGACGCGCTGGCGCATGCCGCCGGAGAACTGGTGCGGATAGTCGTCGAACCGCGCAGCGGCGTTGGGAATGCGCACCTTCTCCAAGAGCCGCACCGTCTCGACCCGCGCCTCGGCCTTGGCGATGTCGCCGTGGCAGGTCAGTGCCTCCGATATCTGCCGGCCGATGGTGAAGACCGGGTTCAGGCTGGTCATCGGTTCCTGGAAGATCATGGCGGCGTCCTTGCCGCGCACCTGCCGCATCTCCTTGTCGGAGAGAGCGAGAAGGTTCCGTCCGCTGAGCAGGATGGAGCCCTCGATGCGGCTCGACCCCTTGGCAAGCAGCCGCATGACCGACAGCGACGTCACGCTCTTGCCCGAACCGCTTTCGCCGACGATGGCAACGGTCTCGCCGGGCATGACGTCGAAGGATACGTCGCGCACCACCGTCTTCCAGTCGCCGTCGACGCGGAAGGAAGTGGTCAGCCCGCGCACCGACAGGACCGGCTCGACGGCTGAGGATGAAACACCTGTGGCCGAAACCTTGCTCGAAAGTACGTCGCTCATCGCACCATCCGTTCCGGTTCCGATCCCATGGGGGCCCTCATGTTTTCGGCGGCGTGGCGAAAGAAGCCGACGGTCGCCCCGCCGCTATGCGCTCGGCCTCGAGCGTGGCGATCTTTGCGTCGATCTCGCGCCGATCGATCAGGCCGCTCGGATTGCGCCGCGTCGCCATCGTCTCGGCGACATGGAGATAGCGTTCCTGCGCGACCTCATAGAGCCGGCGCAGTTCCGCCAGCGGGTCGGCATGATCGTCGGCATGGAGGCGAAGCCAGGCATAGTCCTGGTCGCGATAGACGACGAGGGCCGCCGACTGCCGGCCGCGCTTGTCGCCGCCGGCGTCCTCCCCCGCCTGCATGGCTTCGAGCAGGCGCTCGGCGAAAGGTTTCGACGCTGCCTTGCGGTAGGTCGCCAGCGTTTGCGCAATGACCTGCGGCCCCGCCAGCATGTTGCCGGCTACCGATATGTCCTCCTCGACCAGATGCCCGGCCCAGTCGATGCACTGCGCGCCGGTGAAGGCGGCGTTGCGTCCGGTCGCGTCGATCAGGTGCATCTGCCGTTGGTCACGGCCCTCGTCGCGCGCCGTCAGTTCCGCCACGATGGCCTGCGGTTCCTTGCCCATTGCCAGCGCCGCCAATCCGTCCACGCCGTAGAGCGGGTTGACGAAGGCCTGTGTCGCGACCGCGCCGACGCCGCCACGAATGTGGGGCACGATGCCGCCGACCGAGAAGAAACGGCTGGCAACGGCGACGCCGAGATGGCCGGTGGCGGGATCGCGGGCGACGATGGACCAGGTCATCGCTACCGTCCCACCGCATAAGCCTGCATCAGGCGCGGCGTCGCCGCGGCGCGCAGCAGCCCGTCGGCGTCGCGCCTGGCGGCGGTCAGCCGGCCGATCGTCCATGGGTCGGAGACGGTCAGCCGGTGGCCCTTGGCCCTCAGCGCATCCAGCACCGGCTCGCCGAAATTGGCCTCGGCGATCAGGCTGCCCGGCTCGCGCGTGCGCGGATAGAAGGAGGCCGGGAAGTGGGCCGTGTGGAACAGCGGCAGGTCGATGGCTTCCTGCAGGTTCAGGCCGTGATGGACATGGCGCAGGAAGAAGGAGAGCTGCCACTGTTCCTGCTGGTCGCCGCCCGGCGTGCCGAAGGCGAGCGTCGGCCGGCCCTGATGGAGGCCGAGCGACGGCGTGAGGGTCGTACGCGGCCTTTTCCCCGGCGCCAGCGAGGTCGGCAGGCCGGGCGTCAGCCAGAACATCTGGGCGCGCGTATTGAGGCAGAAGCCGAGGCCAGGAATGGTCGGCGACGACTGCAGCCAGCCGCCCGACGGCGTCACCGATACCATGTTGCCCTCGCGGTCGATGACGTCGATATGGACGGTGTCGCCGCGCTTTTCCGACAGATGCGCCATGGTTGGCTCGTAGACGGCGCCGGTCGCCGAATCGGCGTCGAGCAGTTTCATCGTCAGGTCGAACTGCCTTTCGAAGCCGGGCACCTTGCCGGGGCGCAGATCGAGCGAGGCCTTGTCCGTAATGAGTTTTCGGCGCTGGTCGGCATAGGCATCCGACAACAGGTACTCTATCGGCACATCGCTGAAATTCGGGTCGCCGTAGTAGACATCGCGGTCGGCGAAAGCGAGCTTCATCGCTTCCGTCACGGTGTGGACGAAGTCGGCGCCGGCGGGATCCATGGCGCCGATGTCGAAGCCCTTCAGCAGCGACAGGCATTGCAGCAGCACCGGCGCCTGTCCCCATGGCCCGACCTTGGCCACCGTCCAGTCGTGATAGGTGTATGTCAGCGGCTCCTCGATGGTCGCCGACCAGCCGGCCATGTCCTCAGCCGTCAGTACGCCCTTATGCCGGCTGCCGCTCGCATCCACCACTTCCGCCTTGTCGAGATAGGCCTGGATCGCCTCGGCGACAAAGCCGCGATAGAAGGCGTCGCGCGCCGCTTCGATGCCGGCTTCGCGGCCCTTCTTCGCCTCCGCCTCGGCAACGATGCGCTTCCAGGTTTCGGCGAGCACAGGGTTCTTCACGTTGGAATGCGGCGCTGGCGCCGCGCCGCCCGGCAGCCATGTCGTGTAGGAGGTCGGCCACTCCTTCTCGAAGAACTCGGCCATGCCGCCGATGGTGGCGGCGACGCGCGGCAGCACCGGGTGACCGTGCTCGGCATAGTAGATCGCCGGCTCCAGCACGGCGCGCACGCTCATCGTGCCATAGTCGCGCAGCATCAGCATCCAGCCGTCGAAGGAACCGGGAATGACGGTGGCGAGCAGCCCGTCGCCGGGGATCA
>JBQCHN010000216.1:0-2751 GCA_051954615.1 Mesorhizobium sp.
CCCGTCGTCGAGGAGCAGGTGGAAGGCCTGCCGCCCGGTTTCGGCGACGGCCTCGCCGGCAAGGTCGCCTTCCTCATCGCCGTGGCCTTCTCGCTGTTCCAGCTCTATGTCGCGGCCTACGGCGCGATCCCCAGCCCGATCGTGCGGGCCATGCACGTCGGCTTCCTCTTGCTGCTCGGCTTCGCCCTGGTCGCCAACCTCACCATCCGCAGCATGGCCGGCAAGGCGTTCTACTGGCTGTGCGGCATCGCCGGCTTCGCCACCGGCCTGTATCACTGGATCTTCTATGTCGACCTGATCCGCCGCTCCGGCTTCCTGACGACGCAGGACCTCGTCGTCGGCGTGCTTCTGATCGTGCTGGTGTTCGAGGCGACACGCCGCCTGATGGGCCTGCCGCTCGCCATCGTCGCCTTCCTGTTCCTGCTCTACTGCTTCGTCGGCAACCACCTGCCGGCACCGTTCATCCATCGCGGCTACGACTTCGCCCAGATCGTCGACACCTTCGCCTTCGGCGTGGAAGGCATCTACGGCACCCCGGTCTACGTCTCGGCCGCCTACATCTTCATCTTCGTCGTCTTCGCCGCCTTCCTCGAACGCGCCGGCATGATCGCCCTGTTCAACGATTTCGCGCTCGGCCTTGTGGGAGCATGGCGCGGCGGGCCGGCGCAGGTCTGCGTGCTCTCCTCGGCGCTGATGGGCACCATCTCCGGCTCCGGCGTCGCCAATGTCGTGGCGTCGGGCCAGTTCACCATTCCGCTGATGAAGCGCTTCGGCTTCCGCTCGGCCTTTGCCGGCGCCGTCGAGGCGACCTCCTCGATGGGCGGGCAGATCATGCCGCCGGTGATGGGCGCGGTCGCCTTCATCATGGCCGAGACGCTCAACATCTCCTATGCCGAGGTGGTCAAGGCGGCCATCATCCCGGCCGCCCTCTATTTCGGCGCCTGCTTCTGGCAGGTGCATCTGGAGGCCGGCAAGGCGGGACTGGCCGGCATGGACAAGGCCTCGCTGCCCAACCCTTGGGCGGCGGTGCGCCAGCACTGGCCGCTGGTGCTGCCGCTATGCGCGCTGATCTACCTGCTGTTCGCCGGCTACACGCCGATCTTCGCCGGCACCATGGGCCTGGCGCTGACCATCGTGCTCATCCTCGGCACGCCGCTGGCGGCTCTTATCGGTCCGCTCGCCTTCCGCGTCGTCTTCTGGATCGCGCTGGGACTGGCCGCTGCGTCTTTCATGAAATACGGCGTCAACCTTCTGGTCTTCGTCATAGCCGCCCTGCTGGTCGCCTGCCTCTTGTTCAAGGGCGGCCGCGAGACGGTGCGGATCTGCATCGACTCGCTGGCCGAAGGCGCCAAGAACGCGCTGCCGGTCGGCATCGCCTGCGCCATCGTCGGCATCGTCATCGGCACGCTGACGCTCACCGGCATCGCCTCCACCTTCGTCGGCTGGATCATTTCCATCGGCGAGAACAACCTGTTCCTGTCGCTGGTGCTGACCATGCTGACCTGCCTGCTGCTGGGCATGGGCATCCCCACCATCCCGAACTACATCATCACCTCCTCGCTCGCCGGCCCGGCGCTGCTGTCTCTCGGCGTGCCGCTGCTCGTCAGCCACATGTTCGTCTTCTATTTCGGCATCATGGCGGACCTGACCCCGCCGGTGGCGCTGGCCGCCTTCGCCGCCGCCCCCATGGCCAAGGAGTCTGCGATGAAGATCGGCGTCCAGGCGACCAAGCTCGCCATCGCCGGCTACGTCGTGCCGTTCATGGCCGTCTACACGCCGGCGCTGATGCTGCAGGACCCCGGCCCCATCGCCGCCGCCTACGGCTATCCGGTCGAGGTGACCTACATCGTCGCCAAGGCCTGCATGGGCATCCTTCTGTGGGGCGCGGCCGCCGTCGGCTTCCTGTTCGCCCGCATCGCCTGGTGGGAGCGGCTGCTTGCCTTTGCCGCCGGCATCCTGCTGGTCGCCGCCATCCCGCTCACCGACGAGATCGGCTGGGCGCTGGCGGCCCTGTGGATCGGCTGGCACTGGTGGCGCACGCGCCAGACGGCTGCGGTGGCGTGAGCATCTGCATTCTCGCCGCCGGCAAGGTGACGGTGCTGGCGGGCGCCGCCTTCACGCTCGCCTGGACGCATTCGGTGGAAAGGACGCGCTGGGAGGAACACTGGAAGGTGACGCCGGCCGGCCTCCAGGTGGTCGAGGCGCGCATCCAGGGCTCCGGCGCCGGGATGGACCCGCCGGAGGACTCGGTTTTCAAGGATGGCTGGTGGGTCTACGCGCCGAAGGTCGGGCCGCAGCGGCGGCTCCTGCTCGCCGCCTCAGGGGCGACCGGCGGTGGCTGGACGCTGTGTGCGGAAGGTCGTTGCGCGGTGATCGGCGCCCGGCCGGCAGATCCGGCTGTCGTGACGGCTTGTGAGGGTCAACGATAGGATTTCAGTGAGCGCCGAAGCCCAGCGTGTGCGAGCGGCGCGCGCAGGCCGGACCGGGGCCGCGCATGTAGTAGCGCTCAGGCCGGTAGGTCGGCGCGACGAATTCGCGGATGGCGGCAACATAGAAGGCAATGTGCTTCAGGATACGCATTTTTTACACCAGTCCCTGTCCCGGTTTTCGGAGTCCCTTCCGAATGGGAAACATCGTAGCTCGAAGTGGTGAATCCCTCGTGAATACGACGTTAATTTTCGCCCGGAAATCAGGCACTTCGTGGCGGGATTGCGGCTAACTGGCGGTCTTTCCGTGGGCGCGGCGACAAGC
>JBQCHN010000217.1:0-4287 GCA_051954615.1 Mesorhizobium sp.
ATAGACCATGCCGTTGATGGAGGAGGAGCCGCCCAGCACCTTGCCGCGCGGCGTCGCCAGAATCCGGCCGCCGAGATGCGGTTCCGGCTCGCTGGCGAAGCCCCAGTCGTAGAGCGGCATGTTGAGCGGGATCGACAGCGCCGACGGCATCTGGATCAGCGGCCCGGCGTCGGTGCCGCCATATTCGATGACGATGACGGAATGCTTGCCGTCTTCGGACAGGCGATAGGCCATGGCCGAGCCGGCCGAGCCCGAGCCGATGATGATGAAATCCGCTTCGGCGAGAACATCCATGCTACTCGCCTCGCGGGAAACGTTTGCTGTCCTCGAGCGTGTCGAGGTTCATGTGGTTGCGCATGTAGCGTTCGGACGCCTTTTGCAGCGGCTGGAATTCCCACGGGTCGTAGGCGCCGTTGCGCAGCGCCGGATAGACCACCCAGCGGCGCGCCTGGCTGGCGCGCACCGCGGCATCGAAGCCGGCCATGTCCCAGCGCGCCCGCACCTTCTTCATGAAGGCTTCGACCAGCGCCGCATGGGCCGGGTCGGCGGCGAGGTTGATCCGTTCGTGCGGATCGGCTTCGAGGTCGAACAGTTGCGGCGGATCGAGTTCGCAATGGACGAATTTGTATCGACCCTCGCGGATGCCGACCAGCGGCGCATAGCTGCCTTCCGCCGCATATTCCATCAGCACCGGCTCGGTGCGCTTGCCGCCTTCCATGAGCGGCTTCAGCGACTGGCCGTCCGTCCACGGCATGATGGCGTCGATGTCGATGCCGGCGAGGTCGCACAGCGTCGGCGTCACGTCGAGGTTCGACACCGGCGTGTCGATCAAGCCGGCGGAGATGCCTTTGCCGGCGATCATCAGCGGAACGCGGGCCGAACCCTCGAAGAAGCACATCTTGAACCACAGGCCGCGCTCGCCCAGCATGTCGCCGTGGTCGGAGCAGAACAGGATGACGGTGTCGTCCAGCATCCGCGTGCGTTCCAGCACCGAGATCAGTTCGCCCACCTTGTCATCGAGATAGGAGATGTTGGCGAAATAGCCGCGCCGCGCGCGCCGCACCTGCTCAGGCGTGATGGCGAAACTGTCGTAGTCGCTCGCCTTGTAGAGCCGCTGCGAATGCGGGTCTTGTTCGCTGTACGGGATGAATCCGACTTCCGGCTCCAGCGCCGGGCAATCCTCGTAAAGGTCCCAATAGTGGCGCCGCGCCACATAGGGGTCGTGCGGATGGGTAAAGGAGACGGTCAGGCACCACGGCCTGCGCGCTGCATCGTCGGAGGCGCGCGACAGGTCGTAGAGTTTCTGCACCGCATGGAAGGCGACCTCGTCGTCATATTCCATCTGGTTGGTGATTTCGGCGACGCCCGCGCCGGTGACGGAACCGAGGTTGTGATACCACCAGTCGATGCGCTCGCCGGGCTTGCGATAGTCCGGCGTCCAGCCGAAGTCGGCCGGGTAGATGTCGGTGGTCAGCCGCTCCTCGAAGCCGTGCAACTGGTCCGGCCCGACGAAGTGCATCTTGCCTGAGAGGCAGGTGTGGTAGCCGGCCGCGCGCAGATGGTGCGCGAAGGTCGGCACGGAGGAGGGGAACTCGGCGGCGTTGTCGTAGACGCCGGTGCGCGACGGCAACTGCCCGCTCATGAAGGCGGCGCGGCCGGGCGCGCACAGCGGCGAGGCGGTGTAGTTGTTGGCAAAGCGGGCCGAACGCGCGGCCAGCGCCTTGAGATGCGGCGCATGCAGGAAGTCGGCCGGCCCGTCCGGGAACAGCGTCCCGTTCAGCTGGTCGACCATGACGATGAGGATATTCGGCTTGGCAGTCATCTGCGGGGCGCCTGTTTTGCCAGCATGGCGTCGACATAGTCTTCGACCAGCGAAATCGCGCTGGCAGGGTTCGGCAGGCCGTCGCGTAGCGCGCGGCGGATATAGAGGCCGTCGATCATCGCCGCGATCGCTTCGGCCATGCGCTCGGCTTGCGCGCGAGGAACGAGCGGGAGAAGGCCGCTCATCAGGTTGGAATGCAGCCGCCGCGCATAGACGCTGAGCAGGCGGCGCAGCGGCAGCGAGTTCTGGGCCTCCACGTAGAAGGCCAGCCACGCATGCACTGTTTCCTCACGGAACTGGCCGGCGTTGAAGTTGACGGCAGCGATGGCCGACAGCCGCTGGCGCGGTGTAGTCGCCTTGTCGAGCGCAGCCACGCTGTCGCGACCGAGATCGGCCAGCAACTGTCGCATCGTGGCCAGCAGGAGCTCTTCCTTCGGGCCGAAATAGTGATGTGCCAGTGCCGAAGACACGCCGGCGCGCTCGGCGATTTCCGACACGGTGACGTTGAGCGAACCGCGCTCACCGATCGCCGAGATCGTGGCGTCGATCAGCGCCTTGCGGCGCACCGGTTCCATTCCTAGTTTTGGCATGGTGAACCTCCCACCGTCAGTTTATTTTTTATTGACTCATCAATCAATAACCCATCGGCGGTGGCTCAATCGATTCAATCGCCTTCGCATGTGCGAAATCGCTTTACGCGGCTGCGAAGGTGGTTCAGATTTGAACAAAGGTACGCCGCAGCCCTGCAAGACGCGGCGAAGGAGGCTGTCATGACCGCATGCATCGTCGGCTGGGCACATTCGCGCTTCGGCAAGCTGGAAGGCGAGACCCTGGAGGGTCTGATCACCAAGGTGGCGGCCGAGGCGCTGGAACACGCCGGCATCGGGCCGGACGACGTGGACGAGATCGTGCTGGGTCATTTCAACGCCGGTTTCTCGGCCCAGGATTTCACTGCCAGCCTCGTGCTCCAGACGGACGACCGGCTGCGCTTCAAGCCGGCGACACGAGTCGAAAACGCCTGCGCCACCGGGTCGGCGGCAGTGCGGCAGGGCATCCGCGCCATCAACGCGAACGCAGCGCGAGTCGTGCTGGTGGTCGGCGCCGAGCAGATGACGACGACGCCCGGCCCGGAGATCGGCAAGAATCTTCTGAAGGCCTCCTACCTGCCGGAAGACGGCGACACGCCGGCTGGTTTCGCCGGCGTCTTTGGCAAGATCGCGCAGGCTTATTTCCAGCGCTACGGCGACCAGTCCGATGCGCTGGCGATGATCGCGGCGAAGAACCACAAGAACGGGGTCGATAATCCCTATGCGCAGATGCGCAAGGATTTTGGCTATGATTTCTGCCGCCACGAGAGCGAGAAGAACCCCTTCGTCGCCGGGCCGCTGAAGCGCACGGATTGTTCGCTGGTATCGGACGGTGCGGCGGCGCTGGTGCTGACCGATTCGACGACAGCGCTCGGCATGCGCCGCGCCGTTGCCTTCCGCGCCAACGAACATGTGCAGGATTTCCTGCCCATGTCGAAGCGCGACATCCTCCTGTTCGAAGGCTGCGAGGAGGCCTGGGGCAGGGCGCTGAAGAAGGCCGGCGTGACGCTGGGCGATCTCTCCTTCGTCGAGACGCATGACTGCTTCACCATCGCCGAACTGATCGAATACGAGGCGATGGGGCTTGCAAAGCGCGGCGAAGGCGCAAAACTCGCGATGGAAGGTTACACCGCCAAGGACGGCAAACTGCCCGTCAACCCCTCCGGCGGGTTGAAATCCAAGGGCCATCCGATCGGCGCCACCGGCGTCTCCATGCATGTGCTCACCGCCATGCAACTGACTGGCGAGGCCGGCGGCATTCAGGTGCCGGGGGCGAAACTCGGCGGCATCTTCAACATGGGCGGCGCAGCGGTGGCGAACTACGTGTCCATTCTGGACCGGATCAGATAGGCCGCCATTGCCGTGCCGGACCATGGGGCCGGTTCCTCCGGAACGGTTCTACCGTTCTTCACCATCGGCCATTCGACCCGCACGATCCCGGAATTCGTCGACCTCCTGCGGGTTGCCGGCGTGGAGATGGTGGCCGATATACGGACCGTCCCGCGCTCGCGCACCAATCCGCAGTACAACAAGGACGTGCTGGGTGAAAACCTCGCTCCCTACCAGATCGGCTACGAGCATATTGCCGAGCTTGGCGGGCTGCGTGGCAAGGCGGGCGACGTGCCCGAGACGATGAACGCCTTCTGGATCAACCGGAGCTTCCACAACTACGCCGACTATGCGCTGGGCGAGCGTTTCCACACCGGCCTTGAGGCGCTCGTCGCGCTCGGCCGACGGCGGCGAACGGCGATGATGTGCTCGGAGGCCGTCTGGTGGCGCTGCCATCGCCGGATCGTCGCCGACTACCTGCTGTGCGGCGGCGAGACGGTCTTTCATCTCATGGGCGACGACCGCATGGAGCCGGCCACCATGACGCCG
>JBQCHN010000218.1:0-22339 GCA_051954615.1 Mesorhizobium sp.
CGGTCGGCTGGAGCACGTCGCTGGTGTTGCAGGCCGACAGGGCGGCTGCGGCGAGCAGCGATACGGCCGTTGCATGGAGGCGCTTCATCGGTCCGGAAACTCTTCGTCGGCGAACGCCCCCTCGCACCGAAATCACCGCACGATCAAGTCGAGATCATGGCGCGACAGCGCCTTGGGCGCGGTTTCGGTGGTGAGATAGGTGCGGCCGAGCGTCATGGCGGTTTCCGTTTCGGAATCCATGATGATCATATGCGCGAACAGCGTCATGTTGGGCGCGATCGGCTCCGGATTGGCCTGGTAGAACATTGGCATGTCCATCCAGGACGGCGTGAAGCGCGCGCCGACCGAATAGCCGCAGGCGTTGAGCCGGTGGCGGGTGAGGCCGTGCGCCTCCATGGTGCGGGCATGCGCGTCGAAGACGTCGCCGAAGGTGTTGCCGGGGGTCATCGCCTTCTCGACGGCGAGCAGCGCGTCGCGCGAGGCCTCGAACAGTTCCTGATGGCGCTTGGAGGCCTTGCCGGTGAGGATCGTGCGCATCATCGGCGCGTGGTAATGATGGAACACGCCCGCCCATTCCAGCGTAAGCTGGTCGTTCTTGGTCAGCTTGCGGCGGCCGGCATGGTAGCGGCACAGGAGCGCATCGGCGCCGGAGCCGATGATGAACTCGTTGGCCGGATAGTCGCCGCCGCCGGCAAAGATCGTGCCCTGCATGGCGGCAAGGATGGCGGCCTCGTCGCCGCCCTGCTTGATGAGCGGAAGGGCGGCGTCCAGCGCGTCGTCCGACAGGCTTGCCGCCTTCTCGGCCTTGGCGATCTCGGCCGGGCTCTTGAACAGGCGCAGCCGCCCGACGATGCCCGACGCGTCGGCGATCTGGCCGAAGGTCTGCAACTGCTCGTCCAGCCGGCGGCCGTTATAGGCGGTCAGCCCATGCGTGTCATATTCGACGCCGATACGGGCGCCCAGAAGGTCGAGGTCGTTCAAAAGGTTGCGCAGGTCGATCGCCGGATTGGCGTCGGCGCGGTCGGTCCACACGACGATGTTCTCGATGGTCGAGGTCTGGCGGGCCTGCCTCAAGTCGGCGGAGCGGGTGAGCAGCACCATCGAGCCGTCGGCCTTCACGATAAGACACTGGAAGAAGCAGAAGCCGAAGGTGTCGTAGCCGGTCAGCCAGTACATGCTTTCCTGCGCGAACAGCAGGATGGCGTCGAGCTTCTTCTCGGCCATCTCGATCATCAGCCGGTCGCGGCGGGCGTCGAACTCGGAGCGCTCGAAATGCAGGGCCATCAGTTGTCCTCCAGCACGATCGCCGACACCTGCCGGCCATAGTCGGGCTCGTTGCGATGGGTTGAGCGGCGGTAGGAAAAGAACAGGTCGCCCTCCGCGTAGGTGCAGCGGCCAAGCCCGTGGGCCTCGACGCCGGCCTTGGCCAGGCGATCCACCGTGTAGCGGTTCAGGTCGAACATGGCGTGGCCTTCCTTGGCGGACGGCGCGAAATAGGCGGCGTTGCCGGCATCGGCCTCGACGAAGCGGGCGACGAATTCCGGACCGACCTCGTAGTTCTTCGGGCCGATGGAAGGGCCGAGCACGGCGACGATGCGGTCGCGGCGGGCGCCGAGCGTCTCCATGGCGGCGACGGTGTTTTCCAGGACGCCGGTGAACGCACCCTTCCAGCCGGCGTGGGCGGCGCCGATGACGCGCGCCTCCATGTCGGCGAACAGGACCGGGCCGCAATCGGCGCTCGAGGCGGCGACGGCGATGCCGGGCCGGTCGGTGACGATGGCGTCCGCCTTGGGGCGCGGGCCGGCGAAAGGCTCGCGGGCGATCACCACGTCGGGCGAATGGATCTGGTGAACGTTAAGCAGATGGCTCGGCGCCACGCCCATCCAGGCAGCGACGCGGCGGCGGTTCTCGCCGATATGCGCCGGGTCGTCGGCCGAGCCCGGGCCGGTGTTGAGGCCTTCATAGATGCCCGTGGAGACGCCGCCGACGCGGGTGAAATAGCCATGGCGGACGCCCCTGGCGCGCGCCGCGCCGAGCTCGGGGGACCGGATGGGGTCCAAAGTGACTTGATTCAGCATTGCCGCTTTGTCCTCTCCCGGAGGCGGTTTCGTCAAGCGCGGATAGCTGGTGGTGTTTGCCGGCTTTCCGGATCAGCGGCGGAACGGTTCCACCGCGACGCCCGGCGGCAGGACTGCCAGCGCCTTGAACAGCGTCCCCATCGCCTCGGGGCCAGCGAGGCGTTCGACCTCGCCGGAAATGCGCTCGCGCATCGCCGCGTCGGCGCGGGCGCCGAGCTGGCCGGCACGTTCCAGAAGCCCCATGCCGAGCAGGAATTCGCCTTGCGTCAGGAGATGGGCTTCGAGGCCTGTTTGCCGGGCGGTTTGCGCCAGTGCGGAGAAATCGACATGCGCGGTGAGGTCCGCTTCGCCGGGATGGGCGAGCGGATCGTCGTAGGCATGCTTCAGCATGGCTTGCAGCGTGTCGCCGACGGCCGGCACGGCATAGCCGTAGTCGATGAACAGGCCTGCGCCGGTGCGTGCGGCGATGCGCTCCGCGATTTTTTGCATGAGGGCAGTGCGGGCAGGGGAAATTTCGACAATGGCCCCTTCCGGGGCGGCATCGGCATCGCGGGGCAGGAGTGAGGGGTCGACGGAGCCTGCGCCGGCGTAGAAGCACAGCGCATCGTCGTCGTCCAGGCCTACGACCCGTTCGCGCCAGCCATTGGCGGCACGCACATACTGGTGGACGGGCAGGGCGTCGAACAGTTCGTTGCCGACGATGAAGAGAGGGCGATCGGGCAGCTCCGCGATATCGGCATGCCAGACGAAGCTGCCACTTCCGGCCAGCGTCTCCGCTTGCACGTCGCGCAGGCCAGGACTGGTTTCGATCAGGTGGAAAGTCGCGCCGTCGCGCAGGGCGGGTGCCGCGCGGGAAAGCGTGCGGGCGATGTCCTTCATCAGCGTGCCACGGCCGGGGCCGATCTCGACCACCATGGCGCCGGTGGGGCTGTCGAGCGCCTGCCAGGCGGATGCCAGCCAGACACCGACCAGCTCGCCGAACATCTGGCTGATTTCCGGCGCGGTGGTGAAATCGCCGTCGCGTCCGAAGGGCTGGCGCGTCGTGTAATAACCGTAATCGGGGTCGGACAGGCAAAGCGCCATGTATTCGCTGACGGAGATCGGCCCGAGCGCCTCGATCAGTCCGGCGATCCGCCTGGCGAGCGGCGTCATGCGGGCGGTGCGTCCGCCGGCTGGGGCTCAGCAGTCCGTTTCGCCCTCGCCATCGCCCATATGCCGACCAGCACCATCGGCGTGGACAGCACCATGCCCATGGTCAGCCAGCCGGTGCCGAGCAGATAGCCGAGCTGCTGGTCCGGTTCGCGGAAGAACTCGACGAAGATGCGCGACAGGCCATAGCCGCAGACGAAGGCGCCCGCGATGAAGCCGGGGCGCGCCAGCTTCAGCCGGGAATGGGTAAGGAAGCGGAGCACCAGGAACAGCACGAGCCCTTCCAGCAGAGCCTCGTAAAGCTGGCTCGGATGGCGCGGGAAGGGGCCGCCATTGGGGAATTCGACCGCCCAGGGCACGTCGGTGAGCCTGCCCCACAGCTCCGAATTGATGAAGTTGGCGACGCGCACGAGGCCGAGCCCCACCGGGACGCCGGTGGCGACGACATCGAACAGGGTCCAGGCGCGGATGCCGCGCGAGCGCGCGAACAGGATCATGGCGACGACGACGCCGAGGAAGCCACCATGGAACGACATGCCGCCCTGCCAGACGGCGAAGATGTCGAGCGGATGGGCGAGATAGCGCGGCAGGTCGTAGAACAGCACATAGCCGGTGCGGCCGCCGAGAACCACGCCGGCCGCCGCCCAGACGATGAAGTCGTCGAGGTCCTCCGGCTTCATGGGCAGCGCGCCCCCCGGCCACAGCCGTGCATTGGTCACCAGGCGCTTGGCGTACCACCAGGCGAATAGGATGCCGACGATGTAGCCGACGCCGTACCAGTGGATAGCCAGCGGCCCGAGCTGCACGATGATCGGGTCGATGTTCGGGAAGGGCAGGATTGCAAGCGGCAAGGGCGGTCTCTCGAAACGAGGTAGGTCCGGCGTTGCGGCCGAAGCGTGCGGCGGACCATGCGGCAGGGTTTGGGCAGGGTCAAGGCGAGGCGTCAGCCCCGGACGACATCGTTTGACTTCGCCGGTGACAGGCATATCCTGTCCTCGAGGCGTTGTGCGGAGGGCACCATGCCAGTCCTCTATCGACCTGCCCGGGCGCAAGATCTGGAGCGCGCAGACGCTCTCGTCGTCGCCAGCATCAACGATCTTACCGGCCGCCATGGCTTCGGTGCGATGGCGGTGTCTCGGCCGCCCAGTTTCCAGCTTTTTTCCCTGAACGACGATGCCGGCGGGCTGTGGGTAGCGGAGGAAGCCGGCGATATCGTCGGCTTTGCCTGGAGCTGGGTCAGCGGCGACCTGTGGTTTCTGGCTCAATTGTTCGTGTCGCCGGATCGGCAAGGCAGCGGCATCGGCAACGAATTGCTGAAAAGGACGCTGGACCATGCCCGACTGTCGGGTGCCGCCAGCAAGGCCTTGATCACGTTCACCTTCAACACGGTGTCGCAAGGCCTTTACCTGCGGCACGGCATGTTTCCGCGATTTCCGATCTACATCGTCAGCGCGGCGGGGGAGGGCGTGTCGAGCCGGTTGCGCGGCCCGCAACTGGATTATCGTCCCTTGGAGGAAACGCATCTTCCCGACCTTGCGCGGATCGACATCGAGACGCTGGGCGTGTCACGACAAAAGCACCACCGCTATCTGATCGGCGACAGCTCGACCCGGGGCTTCGGCCTCTACGCCGCGCAGGATTGCGTCGGCTACGCCTATATCAGCGAAACCGGCCATATCGGGCCGCTGGCGGTCATGCGGCCCGATCATCTCGATGCCGCCTTCAGAACCGCGTTGCGGCTGGCCGGAGAGGGCGGTTCGGCCCAGGTCTCGGCTTTCGTTCCGGGCGTGGCCGAGCCGGCGCTGATCGCAGCCATGGAGCAGGGGATGCGCCTCACCTTTCCGATGGTTCTGATGTCGACGCGAGCCTTCGGCAACTGGTCGCAATACCTTCCCAGGAATCCCGGTTTCATGTGACCGCACGCGGCTGCCGTCGTCCCTGAAAACAGCCTGCCTGCTTGCATTCCGCAGCAATGCTCACTAGGTCAGATCGACCACGCGAGGTTTTGCCATGTCGACCGGACCGAACCGCATTCTCGACGAATTCGCCAAGCTGATGACCGATGCGGCCGGCGCCGCCCAAGGCGTGCGCCGCGAGGTCGAGACGGCTTTCCGGGCACAGGCCGAACGCATCCTGGGCACGATGGACATCGTGCAGCGCGAGGAATTCGAGGCTGTGCGCGAGATGGCGACGAAGGCGCGCGAGGAAAACGCGCGGTTGACGGCACGCATCGAAGCGCTGGAAGCGAAGCTCGCCGGCGATACCGGAACCCCCGCCGGCGGTGGCGCCAAGCCCCGCGCGCGCAAATAATCGCTAAACTTTTCCACAACGCCAGATTCGGGAAAAGCGCTTTGCCGTGAATCGCTTAACGGCATTGCGTGAATCTGCGCGACAGCGCTTTCCACACCCGTATGACGCAGCGCGAAAAATTGGGCTGGTCACGAGACTCCCGATCAATAGACTGAATTTGCTGCATGATTCGGAGCGGGTCCTGCAGCCGGGCGGTGTGGTTCCGGTCATGGGTTGTTGCGTCGCGCAGTCATGACCGTCCGGGTTCTTAAAACGTGTTCGTTGCGTGCCTCCCACGGAGCGTGGCGGCGCTCCTTCGAACGACAGGAAGCATCATGGAACTTCTGGAACTCGACATTTCCCGCGAAATTCATCCCGTGGATGTCATCGAGCAGGTGGCCCACAACAACGACTGGTCCTTCGAGCGTGCCGGCGACGATGAAATCTCCATCTCGGTGGCCGGCACCTGGACGGACTATCATGTCTCCTTCTCATGGATGGAGGACTTCGAGGCGCTGCACCTGGCCTGCGCCTTCGACATCAAGGTGCCGGAATCGCGCGCGCTGGAGGTGATGCGGCTCCTGTCGCTCATCAACGAGCAGATGCTGTTCGGCCATTTCGACCTGTGGGAGCAGGAGGGCGCCATCATGTTCAGGCAGTCTCTGCTGCTTGCCGGCGGCGTCGAGCCCTCCAGCCAGCAGGTCGAGGTTTTGCTGTCGTCGGCGCTGGAAGCCTGCGAGTGCTATTTCCAGGCGTTCCAGTTCGTCGTCTGGTCCGGCACTTCGGCCAAGGACGCGCTGTCCAGCGTCCTGTTCGAAACCCACGGCAACGCCTGAGCGGTCGGGTCATGAGTGCAGGCAGCGCGCGCAAAGCGGAGATCGGCTTCGCCGATTTCGACAAGGTCGACATTAGGGCCGGCACGATCGTAGCCGCCGAACCGTTTCCGGAGGCGCGCAAGCCGGCGATCAAGCTCAGGATCGACTTCGGTCCGGAGATCGGCGTCAAGAAGTCGTCGGCGCAGATCACCAAATACTATGCGCCCGACACGCTGGTCGGCCGGCAGGTCTTCGCGGTGGTGAATTTCCCGCCGCGGCAGATCGGTCCGTTCATGTCGGAAGTGCTGACGCTCGGTTTCCCGGACGAAGAGGGCGACGTGGTGCTCGGCGCCATCGAGCGCAAGGTACCGGACGGCGGACGGCTGTTCTAGATTGTTTAGCCGCATTTGTAAGACGCCAGACGAGTCGTCTGGCTGCAAAATGCTCCAGGCGCGTCCAAGCCTGCTTGAGTGAGCCAGCCGGCTACGCCGGTATTCTGATCACGGCGCGCAGGCCGCCCAGGGGACTATCCTCCAGCGTGATGTCGCCGCCGTGGCTGCGGGCGATGTCGCGGGCGATGGCCAATCCGAGGCCCGTGCCGCTGGAATCGAGGTTGCGCGCCTGGTCGAGCCGGACGAACGGCTTGAATACCTCCTCACGCTTGGCCGGTGCAATGCCCGGTCCGTCGTCGTCGACGGTGACGACCAGCGATCCTTTGCCGTGGACGGCTTTCACTTGCACCGTTTTTGCGTACCGGAAGGCGTTGCCGACGATGTTGGAGAGCAGCCGGGCAAAAGCCTTGGGGCGCACCAGCACGTTGCTGTCGCCAGTCAGCGAGGTGGTGATGGTGCGCTTGCGCAGCGCCGCCTCCTCGGTGAGCTTGCGCAGGCAGGCGTGCAGGTCGAACCGGCCGGTGTCCTCGGCGGCTTCGCCACGGGCAAAGGCGATGTAGCCCTCCAGCATTGACTGCATGTCGTCGATGTCCTGGTTCATCGCCTCGATGTCGCCCTTCTTGCCGGTCAGCGCGAGTTGCAGCTTGAAGCGGGTGAGGATGGTCCTGAGATCGTGGCTGACGCCGGTCAGCATGGCTGTGCGCTGCTCGATCTGACGCTCGATGCGCTCGCGCATCTGGATGAAGGCGAAGCCGGCCCGGCGTACCTCTTCGGCGCCGCGTGGGCGGAAATCCTGCGGCATCGGACGCCCCTTGCCAAAACTCTCCGCCGCCTCGGCCAGCGTCAGGATGGGCTTGATCTGGTTGCGCAGGAACGGGATGGCGATCATCAGGAGCACCACGGACGTACCGACCATCCACAGCAGGAACACCTGCATGTTCGAGGCGTAGGCCTGGCTGCGGCGCACAAAGACGCGCAGGACCTTGTTTTCCAACTGGATGCGGACTTCGATGATCTTCGAGTTGCCGACCGTGTCGATCCAGAACGGCCGGTTGATCTGCCGGGTGATCTCGGACGACAGCGGTTCGTCGAGCGTCGAGAAAAAGGGTTTTGGGCCGGGCGGCGGCAACGGATCGGGCGGCAGGAGATCGACCTTCAGCTGCATGCGGTCCTGCGCGATCCGGATGATGTTGGCGTAGTCGGCGTCGTGCGGGTAGGTCTCCATCACATCGATGATGGCGGCGATGTCGCGCACCACGGATTGCGACAGGAGCAGCGTGACGGTCTGCCAGTTTCTCTCCATGAAGACGAAGGCGACGACGGATTGCAGCAGAAACATCGGCGCGATGACGATGATGAGCGAGCGGGCGTAGAGCCGCTTCGGCATGTAGAGCGATACGCGCCGCCAGAAGCGGCGCCAGGCGTGCCGCATGGTATCGACCGCGCCCGGTGTCTCGACGCTTGGCGATTTCGGCTGCTGCAAATCGGTGGCTGCCATCGATGTGTCGTTCATGCGGACGGAACCAGTCCCGCCGCCGGCGCCCATTCTATTCCACGCTCAGCCGATACCCAATACCGCGCACGGTCTGCAGCCAAACCGGATTGGACGGATCGCGCTCGATCTTGCGGCGCAGCCGGTTGATCTGGACGTCGATGGTGCGTTCGCCGACTTCCGAGTCGTCGCCCACCAGTTCGTGGCGGGGGATGGTCTCTCCGGCACGCGCGGCGAAGATGGCGAGGATCTCCTGCTCGCGGTCGGTCAGCTTCAGCGCTTCGCCGCCGCGCTTCAGTTCGCGCTTGGCGATCTGGAAGGTATAGGGGCCGAAGACGAGCTGCTCGACCTTCGGCGTCGCCGCCGGGCCGCCGCGCCGCAGGATGTTGTTGATGCGCAGGATCAGTTCACGCGGATCGAAGGGCTTGGGCAGGTAGTCGTCGGCACCCGCTTCCAGCCCGGTGACGCGGCTGTCTGTCTCCGACAGTGCCGTCAGCATGAGGATCGGGACGTCCTTCTGCGCCCGCAGAGCCTTCGTCAGTTCGACGCCGCTTTCGCCCGGCATCATGACGTCGAGGATCAGCATGTCGAAATCCAGCCCGACCAGCTTTCGGCGCGCCTCGTCGGAATTGCCGGCGACGGTGACGCGGAAGCCGTTCTCGGTCAGGTATTGCTTCAAGAGGTTGCGGATGCGGGTGTCGTCGTCGACCACAAGAAGATGCGGGGCGTCGTCATCCGGTGCGGTCGAGCGCTCGGCGCTTTCATTGCTTTCCATGGCAGTATCCCGGCCGTTCAACGTGAATCACGGGGCAGAATGTCAATCTGCGCTCTTAGTTCCGGATTGACCATCGCTTTCAGGAAACGCTCCACGCAAGCCCTTTCGGAGACGTCGAAGCCCTGTCCGGAATCCTGCAATGCCTGAGCGATGCGGCGCGACTGTGGCCGTGCGAGGTCGAGGGCCAGCGAACGGCCCTTGGCGGTGGGGTAGAGTTCGCGCTGGCGGCGGTCGCGCGGCCCCTGCACCTGGACGATGTGGCCGGTGTCGATGAGCTGCTTCAGCACGCGCGCCAGCGACTGCTTGGTGATCTTGAGCACGTCCAGCAGCTCGGCGACCGTCAGGCCGGGACGCCGGTTGACGAAGTGCAGCACGCGGTGGTGTGCGCGGCCGAAGCCGTAGTCGGCCAGGATCTCGTCTGGGTCCGAGGTGAAGTCGCGATAGGCGAAGAAAAAAAGCTCGATCAGGGCGAAGTCGATGCCGTCCTCGTCGACGACGGCGGTCCTGATCGGTTTTTCGGCTTCTGGCATGCTGGCGGTCATGGGCGTTCCATTTGAACGGCAAATTATGTCAGCACTATTGACGTAATTCACCGGCGGTGATAATTTTTGACAAGCTTTAGGGCCGATTGTGAACGAAAAGGCAAGGCAGCGCGGGATTTTCGACGTTTCCTGAGTTTGCCACGCCGCCGATCCGGGCCTACGCTCTTTTCCGGCCGCTCGACGCGACTGAATGTAACACCATGGCAAGCGGGCGGCTCCCGCGGGAGGTAAAAATGGCAGTTTCCTTCGACCAGCTTGAAGGTTTCATCTGGATGAACGGCGAGTTCGTCAAATGGGCGGACGCCAAGATTCATGTGCTCACGCACGGTCTGCACTATGCCAGCGCCGTGTTCGAGGGCGAGCGTGCTTATGGCGGCGAGATCTTCAAGCTGACCGAGCACACCGAGCGCCTGCATGAATCGGCGCGCATCCTCGGTTTCACCGTTCCCTATTCGGTCGCCGAAATCGACGACGCCTGCCGCGAACTGCTCAAGAAGCAGGGCTTCAAGGACGCCTATGTGCGCCCCATCGCCTTCCGCGGCAGCGAGCAGATGGGCGTTTCGGCGCAGAACAACCGCATCAACGTCGCCATCGCCATCTGGCAGTGGCCGAGCTACTTCGACCCGGCGCAAAAGCTCAAGGGCATCCGGCTCGATCTCGCCGAGTACCGCCGGCCCGACCCGCGCACCGCCCCATCGAAGTCGAAGGCTGCGGGCCTCTACATGATCTGCACCATCTCCAAGCATGCCGCCGAGGCCAAGGGCTATGCGGACGCCATGATGCTTGACTGGCGCGGCCAGGTCGCCGAGGCGACCGGCGCCAACATCTTCTTCGTCAAGGACGGCAAGGTGCATACGCCGACGCCGGACTGCTTCCTCGACGGCATCACGCGGCGCACGGTGATCGGCCTGGCGAAGGCGCGCGGTCTGGACGTGGTCGAGCGGGCGATCATGCCGGAGGAACTGGAGGGCTTCGAGCAGTGCTTCCTGACCGGGACGGCGGCCGAGGTCACGCCGGTGTCGGAGATCGGGCCGTATCGATTCGAGGTCGGCGAGATCGCCAAGACGCTGATGAACGACTATACGGCAGCAGTGCAGCCGAAGCACGCGATCGCTGCGGAATAGCAGAAAACTTCGATTTTTCAGTTGGATAAGGCGGCCCTTCGGCCGCCTTTCCTGTTTCATCGTTTCGACATTTGACTTTCGACGAATTCGGCGTCTCATGTGCGCATCGCCAGGGAGGCTGGCGGCTTTGGAGGGACTACGATCATGGAAACGCTACTTCCCATCATTGTACAGGTCGTCACCGGCATCATCGGCGGCCAGGCCGTCGGAGCGGCCATCAAGCAGGCGGCGATGAGCCAGCTTCCGAAGATTCTCAGCGGCGCGATCGGCGGTGTCGCCGGCGGCGCAATCCTCGGCAAGCTCATGAACGCCGGTATCGATCCGGCTGCGGTTGCCGGTGCGGTCAGCGGCGGCTCGTTCAACGTCGAGAACATCGTCGGTGGTCTCGGCGGCGGCGCCATTCTGACGGCCATCGTCGGCGCGGTCATGAACTCCATGAAGAAGTAAGTGATCGCATCTCGATGCGGCATGGGCGGCTTCGGCCGCCCATTTTCGTTTCGGCTCTGGTTTCCGGCCGCAGTCGCGGCTACATCACCGGGGAAACGGTGAAAGGTCATCATGGGTCAACTCAACGCCGGCATCGTGCCGGTCACGCCATTCCAGCAGAACTGCGCCATCCTGTTCGACGACGAGACAAAGCGCGGCGTCGTCGTCGATCCGGGAGGGGACGTCGAGCGCATCCTGGCGGCACTCAAGGACAACGGCATCACCGCCGAGGCGATCTGGATCACCCATGGCCATATCGACCATGCGGGAGGTGCGATGGAACTGAAGGAGGCGCTCGGCGTCGACATAGTCGGCCCGCACAAGGCCGACAAGTTCCTGCTCGACAATCTCGAGACGCAGGCGAGCCGCTACGGTATGGCGGGCGTGCGCAATTGCGTGCCGGACCGGTTCCTTTCGGAAGGCGAGACAGTCTCCTTCGGCGACCATGCCTTCGAGGTCCTGCACTGCCCCGGCCATGCGCCGGGTCATGTCGTCTTCTACAACCGGGCCGCCGGCTTCGCGCATGTCGGCGACGTGCTCTTCCATGGATCGGTCGGGCGCACCGACCTGCCGGGCGGCGATCACGCAGCGCTGATGGCCTCGATCAAGGAGAAGCTCCTGCCGCTCGGCGACGATATCGGCTTCCTGTGCGGGCATGGGCCGGGAGGGCGTTTCGGAGAGGAACGGCGCGGCAATCCGTTCCTGGTGTGAGGTCCGGCGAAACCCGCCGGGTCGAAAAGAAAAAGCGCCGTCGAGGCGACGGCGCTTTTCTTGAGGCAGGGAACCTCCGGCGGTGCGCCGCGTCAGTTGGCGACGCAGAAATGCTGTTCGCCGTCGTAACCGGTGAAGGTACCGGTGCGGGCGTCGAAGCTGCGGTAGCGGTCCGAGCAGTACTCGTACCAGTTGCGGGTCCACGGCTCGATGCCGCCGCGATAGGTGACGACCGGATAGTTGCGGACCGGGGCAGGGCGAAGGACAGGCCGGCGGCGCACCACATAGGCCGGTTCGCCGTAGTCGTCGTAATAATAGTCGCGTGGCGGAGGCGGCTGCGAGGCGAGCGCACCGCCGATCAGCGCACCGGCGGCAAGGCCGACGATGCCGGCAGCGACCGCGTCGCCGCCGCCGTGGTGATGATGACGCCAGCGCCAGTCGCCAGCTTGTGCAGGAAGCGTGGCCATTGCCGTCGCCGCGAGGGCCACGGACACCACTGCGGTCTTGGCAAATCCGTTCATGACAGTCTCCTTCGTGCCGGCTCACCGATGCCTGCCGAGGCAGGCGTGTCGCGGCCGGTTTCTATGCGAAGGTAATAGGAGACCGTGGCTGAACGGTGGCTGAACGAAACAGGCGCCAGTATCCGGCGCCGATATCGGTTGCGACCGGGCGGCGGCGCTTTCGACGGCTGCCCGGACCGGCCGGTCAGCCGACGGACAGGTTGACCGCCTTGGGGCCTTTGCCGCGCTTGTCCGGCTCGGTGTCGAAGGTCACCTTCTGTCCGTCTTCCAGACCGGGAAGCCCTGACGCCTGTACAGCCGAGATGTGGACGAAGACGTCCTTGGCTCCATCGTCCGGCGTGATGAAACCGAAACCCTTGGCATGATTGAAGAATTTGACGGTGCCGGTCTGCGGCATGGGAAGCTCCTCTGATCCCATCAGTCATCTTTCCGGGTTCCGAAAAACCCGAAGGGGAAATTTGTCGTTTATTTTGACGGGCTCGGCAAGAAAAACTTTTACGATTCGGTCCGGCTCGGCGGCGGCTGAAACCGGGCTGCCGGGGCGCGGCGGCCGTTCACGGCCGCCCGGCAAGGTGCCGGCGACGCCGGCCACCGCAAGCAAAAAGGCGCGACGAAGCCGCCGCGCCTTTCCGAAAAACTCATGCAGGCCTGGGCGAAATTACGCCGCGCGCAGATTGACCGCCTTGGGGCCCTTGCCCATGCGATCGGGCTCGACGTCGAAGGTCACCTTCTGGCCGTCGATCAGGGTGCGCAGGCCCGAAGCCTCGATGGCGGAGATGTGGACGAACACGTCCTTCGCGCCGTCGTCCGGCGTGATGAAGCCGACGCCTTTGGTGGTGTTGAAGAATTTTACGGTGCCGGTCTGGGCCATCTGGGGGAACTCCTTCACCCGTTCAGTCTGGTGGTCCTGGCGCCTGGCTTGCGGCAGGTCCGGTGGTGGCTTCGGCGGTCATGCATTCGCGCACGGTCAAACCCCCCGCCGAAAGACGGGGCCGTCAGAGATTCACACATATCGGGGAAAGGGGCGTTCAAACGTTCCAGTCTCCGGGTCGCAAATGCCCGAACACTGAATTTATTGCACGGAAATGTGAGCGTGGCAAGACAACACTCGCAGACACGCATTCAAGCGCCGCCCAACGCTATAACGGGCGATACGCCCGACCGGGGCATGGGTCATCGGCCACGAGCATGGCAAGGATAGGTACAGGCCTGCCTTCCGGTGCGCTTTGGAGCGCTGTTGGCGCATCGCGAACCGCCGAGGCGTTGCATTTGCGGTGAAAAACGCGAGGATTGCCGCACGAAGCTCGGAGGAGATCGTCATGAGATTTGCCGCCATGATGTCAGTGCAAGGGGCGGCGGTGGTCGCGCTGTCGGCTCTGCTCGGCGCCTGCACCGTCGTGGTCGATGACGGTCCGGACTATCGGCCGCCGCGTACCGGTCCGGCCTATTGCACCGCGGAATATGTGCCTGTCTGCGCCCGGCGCGGCCGAGACCGCCAGAGCTTCGCCAACAGTTGCCTGGCCCGGCGCGAAGGCTACCGCGTCGTCAGCGAAGGGCTTTGCCGGGGCGGCTCCGGCAGGGACGACGGCGAGCGGACGTTCTGTACGCGCGAATACGCGCCGGTATGCGCCAGCCGTCGAGGAAACGTGCGGACGTTCCCGAACGCTTGCGAGGCGCGCGCCGCGCACTGGCGGGTGGTCGGCAACGGACCTTGCTGAAAGAGCCGCGAGTGCGACCCGGCGGCCTTGCATCGTCTCGCGCCTTGTCCTAGGCCGCGTCAGCGCAAACAAGTCCAGGCAGGTGTGCCATCAGCAGGATATCGCAAAGGCAGGGCGGAGCAGGGCGGGCGGGCAGGCAACCGCCGCGCGGCGTCGATCTCGACCAGCATGTGCGGCAGGCACTGGCCCTGCACCAGGCCGGCCGCCTGACGGAGGCCGAGGCGCTTTACCGGCAGGTGCTCGGCGTGCGTGCCGACCATGCGCCGGCGCTGCATTTCCTCGGCTTGCTGTTGCACCAGAGCGGGCGCAGCGCCGACGGGCTGGCGCTCATGCAGCGCTCGGTCCGCGCACAGCCGGGCAACGCCGACTTCCTCAACAATCTCGGCACGGTCCTGCGCGACCTCGGCCAGGCGAAGGCGGCGGCCGACCAGTTCCGCAAGGCGGTCGCCCACAAGCCGGACAATCTGGCGGCGCGTGATAACCTCGGCTCCGTCGAGAAGCAGCTCGGCCGTTTCGAAGCCGCCGAGCAGGTCTACCGGGCAACCATCGGACGCAGCCCTTTCCATATCCGGGCCCGGCTCGGCCTCGCCGATACCTTGCAGGAGGCCGGGCGTATCGACCAGGCCCTGGCAGCCTTCCGCGAGGCGCTGTCGATCCGGCCGAAGGACGCGGAGCTTCTGCACGGCATGGGCGTCGCGCTTATGGAAAAGGGCGACCTTTCTGGCGCCGCCGAGCATTTCCGCGCGGCACTTTCCGTCGACGCCTCGCGCGCCGTATCCTGGCAGATGCTGGCGCAGGTCAAGCCGCAGCGCGAAGGCGACGGCGAATTGAGCGCGATGACGGCCGCGCACGACAAGGCGCCGGCCGATAGCCTGGCGCGCATGCAGCTTTCCTTCGGCCTCGGCAAGGCGCATGACGACATGAAGGATTATGGCCGGGCCTTCGAGTTCTTCCTTGAAGGCAATGCGATCCGCCGCAAGGAGGTCGCCTATGACGGCGACCGCACGCGTGCCGAATTCGCGGCCATGAAGGCGACCTTCACGAAGGAATTCTTCGACCAGCACAAGACGAGCGTCATTTCCGACGACACGCCGATCTTCGTCGTCGGCATGCCGCGCTCCGGCACGACGCTGATCGAGCAGATCATCGCCAGCCATCCGCAGGTCTACGGCGCGGGCGAGCTGACGATCCTCAAGACGGCAGTGGGCAAGGGCTTTCCTCTCGACATGAAGGGCGGCTTTCCGGCCGGCATCGTCGCCATGCCGGACAAGGCTTTCGCCGATGCCGGCCACGACTATCTCGATATGCTGGCGAAGCGCTATCCGGGCTATCGGCACGTCACCGACAAGATGCCGGGCAATTTCATGCTGGTGGGCTTCCTCCACATGATGTTGCCGAAGGCGAAGATCGTGCATTGCGCCCGCAATGCGGTGGCGACCTGCCTGTCCATCTTCAAGACCAATTTCCGCGGCGACGGGCATCGCTACAGCTACGATCTCGCCGAACTGGCCGACTTCCACAACCTCTATGAGGATCTGATGGAGCACTGGCGCACTGTCTTGCCGGGCGTCGTCCACGACGTGCGCTACGAGGATTTCGTCGCCGACCAGGAGGGCCAGTCGCGGGGGCTGATCGACTGGCTCGGCCTGCCGTGGAACGACGCCGTGCTTGCCTTCCACAAGGCCGACCGCCAGGTGCGCACGGCATCCGCCGCGCAAGTGCGCCAGCCCATGTACAAGGGCTCGGTCGACCTGTGGAAGCAGTACGGCGACAGGCTTCAGCCGCTGATCGAGCGGCTGAAGTAGGTTCGGTTCCCTCCCCACAGGAAGGGACGAAGGCCTATGATTTCACGACCATCTCGAAACCGCCAAAGATCATGCGCTTGCCGTCGAAGGGCGCATCATTCATAGCCCCGGCCATACGCGGGTCGTTCATCACCTTGCTGTTGACATCGTCTCGGTGCGCGCGGTCGCGGTAGACGATCCACGAGAACACGACCGTCTCGTCCTCTTTCGCCTGCACAGCGCGTGGGAACGAGGTCAATTCCCCATAGGGCACGTCGTCGGCCAGGCATTCAGCGTAGGCGAGTGCGCCATGGCTCATCCAGACTTCGCGGCCGAGTTCGGCCATCTTCTTGTAAGCCTCGATGTTCGCCTTGGGCAGCGCGATCAGGAATCCATCGACATAGGACATCTGTCTTCTCCTCACTTGGCCTTGACGGGCGCGTTCATGGCCCATTCGACGCCGAAGGGATCGCGCAAGGCGCCCCAGCGGTCGCCCCAGAACATTACCTGGAGCGGCGTGGTGACCTCGCAACCCGCGTCGACCGCACGCTGCCACCATTCGTCGATGTTTTCCTCGGTCAGGTGAAGCTGCATGGTGCAGGCCTGGACGGCTTTCACCGGGTGGCCGTGCTCGGGATAGAAATCGCCGAGCATCAGGCTGGAGCCGTTGACGTGCAGGTGGATGTGCATGGTGCGGCCCTGCTCGTCCGGCGGATAGGCGAAGACCCGCTCGGCGCTGAAAGCCTTTTCATAGAATGCGGCTGCTTTCGTCGCGCCGTCGATGCCGAGATAGGGCGTCAAGCCGCCTAGAACCTGCGCGGCCTGGGGGGACTGTTCGGTCATTGTCTGTTCCTCTCTTGTCGCGGTTGCGTGCAAAGGACGAACGACGAAGCGGCATGCCGACAAGGCGGCCGGAAAAATTTTTGAGTCAGTGCCCCGCCGAAAGCCGAATCCGGCAGGCAATATTCATCGCACAAGGACTATCCGGCTATTTCTTTCCCTGCGGATAGATCGTCTCGCCGCGCTTCAGCATGTCGACGAAGGCGGCGATTTTCTTGCCACGACCGGCTTCGGTCCTGGTCTGGTGCATGCGGAAGGCGAGCGCGAAGCGATTCTGCGCGCTCAGGGTGGCGAGCATTGCCCTTGCATCCGGCTCGGCGTCGATCGCGGCCTGAAGATCGTCGGGGATCGTCATGGTCTTGCTGTTGTAGGCGCGATCCCAGCGTCCGTCAGCCTTGGCGGCTTCGACCTGCCGCAAGCCGTGTGTCGTCATCCGGCCTTCGTCGACGAGGCGCGCGACATTGTCGACGTTGATCTTGCTCCAGGTGCTCTTCCTGCCGCGCGGCGTATAGCGTTGCAGGAAACTCCGATCGTCGTGCCCCTTGCGGATGGCATCGATCCATCCCCAGCACAGCGCGGCGTCGATGGCCTCAACAGGGGTGATGGATTTGAGGCCTGAACCTACCTTGTGAATTTTGATCCAGACTTCGCCTTCGCTGTCATGGTGCTTGCCGAGCCAGGCGTAAAACGCGGCGGCGTCGGCAAACTCATGGACCCTGGACGGATCGACATTGACTGGCGCCATGGGAATACTCTCACGCGACCGGATTAATGGCCGGGCCGGCCGCTCTTCTTCGGCCGGCGGGTCTGGTGGCGCTGGTCGCTGGCGTCTTCGTAGGAGCCGATGCCGGCGCGCTCGCGCTTGATCGGCTTGACGTCTTCCGGCTTGGCCGGCTTCACGCCCTCGACCGGCTTTTCGGTTCGCCGCACGGTCATTTCGTCCAACGAGTTCTTGCGGAACAGCGAGGGTTTGTTTTCGCCGGGCACTCCGTAGTCCGAACCATGCGCCTCCTGCGCCGACTGCTTCTTGAACAGCGAGCGCGAGACTGCGCCGGCCGGCGTCGGCATGTCGGTGCCGGGACCCATGTGGTCGATGTGCGGCTTCTGGAACAATGATTTGCCGAGCGGCCTGGCGCCGTCCGCGCCCATTTCGTCCAGCTGCGGCTTGCGGAAAAGAGAGGCGTCGGTCGCGTCGTCCACGGTCCGGTGCCGTTCGCGACCCTTATTGTGCTTACCTTTCTCGCGGCCGGAAACCGGGCTTTCGCTCTCGGCGTATTTCGCCAGCGGGTCGTCGGAGATCTGCAGTTCCAGTTCGGTGAGTCGCTTGATCTCGTCGCGCAGGCGGGCGGCCTCCTCGAAATTCAAATCGGCGGCGGCGTCGCGCATCTTCTTGTTCAGGTGCTCCAGATGGGCCTTGAGGTTGTTGCCCATCATCTGGCCGGCGTCGTCGGTGAATTGCGAGATGTCGGCGCGGACGTGGTCCTTCTCGTAGACCGAATCCAGGATGTCGGCGATGCGCGATTTCACGCTCTCGGGCGTGATGCCGTTGGCCTCGTTGTATTCGAGCTGCTTTTCGCGGCGGCGGTTGGTCTCCGCCATCGCCCGCTCCATCGAGCCGGTGATCTGGTCGGCATAGAGGATGACCTTGCCGTCGACGTTGCGCGCGGCGCGGCCGATGGTCTGGATCAGCGAGGTTTCCGAACGGAGAAAACCTTCCTTGTCGGCGTCGAGGATGGCGACGAAGCCGCATTCGGGGATGTCGAGGCCCTCGCGCAGCAGGTTGATGCCGACCAGAACGTCGAAGGCGCCGAGGCGCAGGTCGCGCAGGATTTCGATGCGCTCCAGCGTGTCGATGTCGGAGTGCATATAGCGCACGCGGATGCCTTGCTCGTGCAGGTATTCGGTCAGGTCCTCGGCCATGCGCTTGGTCAGCACCGTACAGAGCGTGCGATAGCCCTTCTTCGTCGTCTCGCGGATTTCGCCGACGACGTCGTCCACCTGCGTCTTGGCCGGGCGCACCTCGACCGGCGGGTCGATCAGGCCGGTCGGGCGGATGACCTGTTCGGCGAAGACGCCGCCGGACTGCTCCAGCTCCCAGCCGCCCGGCGTCGCCGAGACGCCGACGGTGAGCGGGCGCATGGCGTCCCACTCCTCGAAGCGCAGCGGCCGGTTGTCCATGCAGGAGGGCAGGCGGAAGCCGTATTCGGCCAGCGTCGCCTTGCGGCGGAAGTCGCCCCGGTACATGCCGCCGATCTGCGGGATGGTGACGTGGCTTTCGTCGACGAAGATCAGCGCGTTGTCGGGCACGTATTCGAAAAGCGTCGGCGGCGGATCGCCGGGATTGCGGCCGGTGAGATAGCGCGAATAGTTCTCGATGCCGGCGCAGGAACCTGTCGCCTCCAGCATCTCGAGGTCGAAGCGGGTGCGCTGCTCCAGCCGCTGCGCCTCCAGCAGGCGGCCAGCCTTTTCAAGCTCTTGCAGGCGGTGCTGCAATTCTTCCTTGATGGACTTGATAGCCTGATTCAACGTCGGGCGCGGCGTGACGTAGTGCGAGTTGGCGTAGATCTTCACGCTTTTCAGGTCGCCCGTCTTCTGGCCGGTCAGTGGGTCGAACTCGGTGATCTGCTCGATCTCGTCGCCGAACATCGAGATGCGCCAGGCGCGATCCTCAAGGTGTGCCGGAAAAATCTCGATCGTGTCGCCGCGCACGCGGAACGAGCCGCGCACGAAATTGGCGTCCTGCCGCTTGTATTGCTGGGCGACGAGGTCGGCGAGCAGTTGCCGCTGGTCGAGGCGGTCGCCGATCGTCATCTGGAAGGTCATCGCCGTATAGGTCTCGACCGAGCCGATACCGTAGATGCAGGAAACCGAGGCGACGATGATTACGTCGTCGCGCTCCAGCAGCGAGCGCGTCGCCGAATGGCGCATGCGGTCGATCTGCTCGTTGATGGAGGATTCCTTCTCGATGTAGGTGTCGGTGCGCGGGACGTAGGCTTCCGGCTGGTAGTAGTCGTAGTAGGAGACGAAATACTCGACCGCATTGTCGGGGAAGAACTTCTTGAACTCGGCGTAGAGCTGCGCCGCCAGCGTCTTGTTCGGTGCGAGGATCAAAGCGGGGCGCTGCGTCTCCTCGATCACCTTGGCCATGGTGAAGGTCTTGCCCGAGCCGGTGACGCCGAGCAGGACCTGCGTGCGGTCCTCGTTGGCGACGCCTTCGACGAGGTCTTTAATAGCGGTTGGCTGGTCGCCGGCCGGCTGGAAGTCCGACTCCATCTTGATGGCGATGCCGCCTTCGGATTTCTCCGGCCGCTCGGGGCGGTGCGGCGTCCACAACACACCGTTCTTGTGCAACGGGTTGCCGCTCTCGATCAGGTCTGCCAGCGCCTTCACGGTGGCGGTGACGCCGGTGTTGGACAGCGTCTCGGCGTCTTCCAGCGAGATATCGAGGCCGGCGACGGGGTTCAGCCCGGCCGCCGCGCGCTCCTTGGCCGAAGCCGCGCCGCCCATCGAGGTACCGCGCGCCGTGCGGGTAGGGGAGGCGGAGCGCTCCGGAACCTTTTTGGACGGCTTTGCCTTGGACGGACGCTCTTCAACATCCTGTCCTTCGCGCTCAGCTTCCCGCGAAATCTGCTCTGCCCAATCCGAAATCGAGCCGGAAAGCGGGGCGCCGGTGAACTCAGCCTGCTGCGCTTCGGCGAAGCCCTTGCGCTCCAGCGGCTCGGAAGCGTCGAGGAAATCGGTGACGCCGTTGCCGCGCCGGCGGGGCGCCGAACGGTCGTCCTTCGCCGCAGGCGGCGTCTTCTTGTCGGGGAGGTTGGCCATGGCCCGAATATGGGTGGAGTCCGGCGAAATGGAAAGGGTGGAGTGGAAGGGCGGGGAGACTGCGCGCCACTTCCTGACACAAGGGTGTCAGGATACGGTCGCAGCGGTTTGTGCCCGATGCGGCGGGCGCGTCTTCACCGCCGGCCGGGAACGGTCTACACGGAAGAAAAATCCGGGCGCTTCGTGTCGAATTTTCCGCTTTCCTACAAGCTTTCGTGGCTGCCGCGCTTTTTGAGCCCGTCGCTGGTGGGCGACCGGAAGGACTTGGCGGCACGACAGGCCGAATGGATCGAGCCTGCGCCCCGCCAGACGGCGCGGCTGATGTTCGTCGGCGATCTTTCGGCCGTGGCGAACCGTACGGCGCCGACCGTCGATCCGGCCCTTCGCGACCTGTTCGCCTCGGCCGACCTCGTTGTCGGCAATTGCGAGAGCCCGGTGGTCGAGCGGCCGCGCTTCGGGCTCGGCACGCGGCTGGGCATCCGCCATGCCATGACCGCGCGGTTCCTTGGCGAAGCGCTGGAAGCCATGGGCATCGCGCGAGAAAGGCTGGTGTTGTCGATTGCCAACAACCATGCGCTGGACCAAGGCCCCGACGGGTTCGGGGAGACGCTGGAGGCGCTCGCCGGGCTGGGCGTCCGCGTCATCGGTTTAGCCGGCGAGCCGGTGACGAAGGTTCTCGTTTCTGCGTCGCTGACGGTTGGATTTATGGCTTTCACTCAATGGCGTAATGCAGGGGAAAGCGATTTCGTAGGACGCGTCAACGTGACGGCCGATCCGGCATCATGGCCACGAGAAACCATGCAGGCCTGCGACCTGCTCTGCGCGGTGCCGCACTGGGACTGGGAGTTCCGCCACTTTCCCCGCGCTGAAACCCGCGCTCTGGCGCGGCGTCTGGCGCAAGCAGGCGCCGGGCTGGTGGTCGGCGGCCATGCCCATGTCGTGCAGCCGCTGGAGCGCATTGGCGGCGCGCTCGTCGCCTACGGGCTGGGCGACCTCCTCGGCACGGCCTTCGCGCGGCAGCCTTGGCCGGGGCGGATCGGCGCCGTGCTTGCCGTGGACATCAGCCTCGACGAGGCGACACGCGGCCGGATCGCCGGCTACCGGGTGCATCCTTTCTTCCGCATGCGTGAGACTGGGCACGAGCGGCTGGTGCCGGTCGAAGCGTTGGGCGGTCGGTCGCGCGACTATGTCGTCCGTCGGCTTGCGGCAGTCATGGTTGCCGAAGATGCGGCCTAGGCCGTTTTAGCCGAAGCGCAGCTTCAGGCCGACGATGGCTGCGATGAACAGGAAGGAGACGGTGTTGGCGAGGATCACCGGCAGCGAGCCGATGGCGAGGCCGTAGAGGATCCACAGGAAGACGCCGGAAGCCAGCGCGGCTGTGGTGACCAGTGAAATGTCCTTTGCCTGTCGCTCACGCAGGATTTTTACGATCTGTGGCAGCCACGCAAAGGTGGTGATGCACGCGGCGAGGGAGCCGACGAGTTCGTACAGGTGATTCAAGGCAGCGACTTTCTGAAAGGCACGCATCCGCGCGGCGCGCGATATGCCAGATTTGCCCGTCGCTGTGAAGCGGCAACGCTCGCGCTGGCCCAATCAAACCGGGCCGGTTCTCACTGCCCGGCGGCCGGCGTGGCGGTCTGGCGTTTGGCGGAAGCGCGCGCTATCGATTGGCTTCCACGAGGGGACCGCATGATCGAGGAACGCAAGGGCTTCCGCCTCTCCCGGCGCATGCTTCTGGGCACGGCCGTGGTGGGCGGCGCGGTGCTGTGGGGCGGCAATACGGTGGCGCGGCTGATGCGCG
>JBQCHN010000219.1:0-2747 GCA_051954615.1 Mesorhizobium sp.
CCCTCGAGCTCGACAATGCCGTGGGCAAGCGCATCGACCGCCACTGCCACGAACTCGGCCTGCTTGTTCGGCCGCTGATCAACATGTGCGTGATGAGCCCGCCGCTCATCATCACGAAGGAGCAGATCGACACGATGGTGGCGATCCTGTGCGAAGGCATCTCGCGGACGATGGACGATCTCAGGAAAGAAGGCGTATGGAATGGCTGAGAGAGGTTCCACCGCAAGACAAAGCGCTGGCACGGCCGGCCGCCGTTATGGGCGCGGTTCGCCGCCGCGACGCCTCAGAACGATCAGCCCGGCGGCAACGATGAGCGCTGCGCCGACGACGGTGGCCGGACCGGGAACCTCACCGAAGCCGAAATAGCCGATGACGGCCGCGCCGATCAGCTCGACATAGACGAACGGCGCCAGCACCGACGTCTCCGCAAGACGGAAGGCCGTGATCAACAGCGAATGCGCCAGCAGGGAAAACAGGCCTAGCCCGGCAAAAGCAGGGATATCGGTGGCCGCGACCGCCTTCCACGATACCAGCGCCTGCGGCGTGAGCAGCAACGCTCCGACAACGCATTGGAAGGTCAGCGTCTTGAGCGGATCGCTGACGAGCGCCGTGCGGCGCGTGACGACCATATAGGCGGCATAGGCAAGGCCGGCGCCGAGTGCCAGGAAAATGCCCCGATCGATGTCCGCGCCCGGCTGCACGATGACCATGGCGCCGGCAAAGCCCAGACCCACGCTGATCAGCCTGGCGGCAGTCAGCTGCTCCTTGAGGATGACGGCCGAGACCGCCATCGCGACGACCGGGGCGACAAAATAGGCGCTGATGGCGGTCGCCAGCGGAACATGCGAGATCGCTACGAAGTAGAGTGTCATCGCAACGACCAGCAGAAACGTTCGCAGCAAATGCGAGCCGACCCGCTCGGCTGGGAAAATGTATCGACCGCGAAGGACGATCATATACGGCACGACAATCAGGCTGGCGACGGCGTAGCGCGCCCAGCCGACGAACAGCGGCGAATAATCGGCGCTCAGATGCTTCGCCAGCCCGTCGACGACCTGCAGGACCAGGGCCGACGCGATCATCAGCGCGATACCCTTGGCGCGGTTTTGCGGGACAATGGGCGCGGCTGCGGTCATGCGCCTCTTGTACGTGCTGACGGTTCCCGCCAGAAGCCTGCCGACAAATTCTTTTCGCAAGCGCCCTTGATGTTCGCTGGCTATCGACCGGCCGGCACGCTCAGCCCCGGCTCGACAGCGCCTCGTTGAGCGCCGTCATATCCTTCTCGTCGGGCGCCGCCGCAAGGTCGAGCACCGGCAGCTGCCGGCGCAGGTGGTCGTGGTGGGTGCGCACGCCGTATTCCAGGTCCGACAGGAAGAAGCCGGCAAATGCCTCCGACAGCATCGATTCGTTCGACCACACCGAAAGCTGCACGTCCTCGGCCATCGTGTCGCGGTCGATGCGATAGGCCAGGTAGCGGGCGGCGGCCTGCTCGCGTGTCTCGTCGCGGTAGCGATAGATGGCGCCGCGCAGCAGCGTCTCGCCGGTCGACAGCGGGAATTCCTGGTAGAATTGGGCAGTCTCTGGCGTTAGCGCGATCACCGCGTTGGGGAAGATGCCATAGTAAATCCAGGCTTCACGCAGACGGTCCGGCAGATGCTGCGACCGCGGCGCGATCTTCACATATTGCCTGACGCTCCAGCGGCGGCCGGCATGCGGATTGTAGGTGGCGAAGGAGCGCGACACGCCGTTGACGAACGGCTCGTCGTAATAGGTTGTGCCATAAAGATCCTGCAGCGCCGGATGCGCCATGGCGACGTGATAGCCTTCGTTGTCAACGTCGCGCACCGACTTCCAGTTGACCGGCGTCTTCTGTGTCCAGATGCCCCATGAAGGTACCATGTCGGCGACGCGGTAATGGGCAATCTCCGCCTCGATCGGCTTCAGTAGCTCCGCCACCGGGGGCTGCGGACCACCGGCGCGGAAGCGGATGAAGATGAAGCCCATCCAGATTTCGAGGTCGAGCGGGACGAGGCCGAATTCCTGCTTGTCGAGGTCGGGAAAGGACCGCGGCCGGGCGGCTCCCCTCAGCGTGCCGTCGAGATTGTAGACCCAGCCGTGGAAGGGGCACACAAGCGCGTTCTTGCAGGTGCCCTTCTCGTCGGCCACGACGCGCGAGCCGCGATGGCGGCAAAGGTTATGGAAGCCGCGCACCACGCCGTCCTTGCCGCGCACGACAAGTGCCCGTTCGCCGACCACGTCCATGGTCAGATAGTCGCCGGCGTTCGGCACGTCGCTGACATGGCCGACAATCTGCCAGTGGTTGCGGAAGACGTGCTCCTTCTCCAGGTCGAGAAGCGCGTTGGAATGATAGCTCCAGCCCGGCAGACCCCTGCGATCCCAATCGTTGGGAACGGCCACATCGCGCAGGTGCGGGTTCATCGTCATGCTCTTATTTGTTGAATGGTCATTCAATAAAAGCATATTTTTCGTTCAAAGGCAATGATTTGCGGAAAATCCGCCAAACCCAGACGGTGCTGCACTGCAAAACCGATCTGGCAATATCGATCCGACGCGAGTGAAAAACCCCGCCGTTTCCGCATGTTACACAGGAGATCGAAGCACGGTGCCGGCCGACGCGCCCTGCTCTATCCGCGGCGGGTGTAGAGCACGTCCGGCAGGCCTTCTTCATTGGCTGAGCCGGCAGAGAATGCAGCGGCGCGAAAGCCGTGCCGTTCATAGAAGCGGCG
>JBQCHN010000220.1:0-4284 GCA_051954615.1 Mesorhizobium sp.
AGCACGCTGCGCCGGTTGATGGTTCCGTTCAGGATGGTTTTCATCGGTCTTTTCCTCCTTGGACCGGCACATCGCCGGATTTCATGGCGCGCCTCGATGCGAGTGCGCGTATTTTCCCGTATCCGTACCTATTGCGTCAGCAGATAGCAAAGCACGAAGAACGCATTGCCGCCAAGCGATACGTAGAAGCGGCAGGCAGTCCCGAAGTGGCTTTGGCGACGGCATTCGAGGTTCCCTCCTGGATCGTTGTCGGGTGGCGGCCATTGCTCCAGGTCAATAGCCGCCTTGGCAAAGGATGCCTGAAATCAGGCGCTCTTGCGGAGCGCCGGGCTGAATACCATCAGGCTCAGGATTTCGAACAGCATCTGCGCGCCAGCATGCGCCGTGTTGGTGGTGGCGTCGTATTGCGGGGCCACCTCGACGACGTCGCCGCCGACGATGTTGAGGCCCTTCAGGCCGCGCAGCAACTCCAGCACCTCGCGCGTCGTCAGCCCGCCGATCTCCGGTGTCCCGGTGCCGGGCGCGAAGGCGGGGTCGAGGCTGTCGATGTCGAAGGACAGGTAGGTCGGCCCATCGCCGACGATCTTTTTCGCCTTCTCGATGACGGCCGGAATGCCGAGGCCGGAAATCTCCTCGGCATGGATGACCGTCATGCCGGACTCGTAGGAGAACTCCCACAAATATTCCGACGAGCCCCGAATGCCGATCTGGATGGTGCGGGTCGGGTCGAGCACGCCGTCGAGCACCGCGTTGCGGAACGGCCCGCCGTGGTGGAACTTGGTGAGGTCGTAGGCGCCGCCGGTGTCGCAATGCGCGTCGATGTGGATCATGCCCACGGCGCGCTTCTTGCCGACGGCCTTGAGGATCGGATGGGTGATCGAATGGTCGCCGCCGACAGACAAGGGTACCACGCCGGCGTCGACCACCTGGTTCAGCCGCTTCTCGATATCCTCATGGCTGAGTTCCAGTCGGTAGCGGCTGCGGAACGGCACGTCGCCGATGTCGGCGACCTTCAGTTCGTAGGTCGGCGCGCAGTCGAGCACATGGTTGTAGGGGCCGATGCGCTCGATGGCGCGCACGGCGCGCGGCCCGAAGCGGGAGCCGGTGCGGTTGGTGACGCCGAGGTCCATCGGCACCCCGATCATCGCCACCTGCAGATCGCCGAAATCCGGGTTCTCGGCCGCGACTTCACGATAGGGCGCGGCAAGGAACGTCGGGATGCCGGAATAGGGCGCGACGCGCGTGCCGCTCTTGGTGAAGATCTTGTCGGCGACGCGGCGGAACTTCGGATCGAACAACTCGCCGCCGTGGCTCTCGCCATACTTGGAGCGCAAGGCATCCAGCTTCGACTGATTGAAACCCATCTCTGTTCCTCCGTGCAGGACTGCCGCCGCCGGATGCCGGTGCGTGCAAGGCTTCTGGTGCCTGTGATCCCGTCTTTATGCTAGTTGGCAGGGATTTTCGGCGCGCGGGAATAGAAAAGCAATTGATATTGTTATAGCTTCCCATGTGAGAAAACCTCACATATAAGCCAGGAACCGCCGATGACCAAGCGCCTGCCGCCGCTCAATCCGCTGCGTGCGTTCGAGGCGACCGCCCGGCATGGTTCGCTGAGCAAGGCGGCGGCGGAACTGAACGTCACGCACGGCGCCGTCAGCCACCAGATCAAGGCGCTCGAACAGTCGCTGGGGATCAAGCTGTTCGAGCGCGCCGGCCTGCGGCTGAAGACGACGCCGCATGGCGCCGAATTGCTGCCAGCCGTTTCGTCGGCCTTCGACGGCATCGCCGCCGCCACGCAGCGGCTGACCCGCCCGGCATCAAGCGGCGCGCTGTCGCTGTCCTGCGTGCCGGCGCTGCTGTCGCTGTGGCTGATCCCGCGGCTCGGCGACTTCATGGCGCAATATCCCGACATCCGCCTGCGGCTGACCGCGTCGAACGATCCCGCCAACATCCGCTCGCCGGAACTCGACCTGTGCCTGCTCTACGGCGACGGCAGCTGGAGCGACTGCTGGATGCGAAAATGGTCCGGGCTGGAACTGTTCCCGGTCGTCAGCCCGACACTGGTCAACAACCGGCCGCTGCGCACCATCCGCGACCTTGCCGACCATGTGCTTCTGCATGGCGACGATGGCCGCGAATGGCACACCTGGCTGACCGCCGCCGACGCGCTCGACCTGGAACGGGGCCGGCGGCACCGCTTCGACGACGCGCACCTGTCGATCGGTGCGGCGCTGCATGGCCACGGCGTGGCGCTGGGCGACTCGGTGACGGCAAGCGACCTGCTGGCGCGCGGGCAACTGGTGGCGCCGTTCGGGCTGTCCGTTCCGGCGGTCTACGATTTCTACATCGCCTGCCGCAACGAGATGCGCGCGGCCCCGATCGTGCAGGTCTTCACCGAATGGCTTTTCGCCGAAAAGGCCAAATCCGGAGGACGCCTGGCAAACCCGGTGACCTCGCGCATCGGCACGCGGCGCAGGCGCCAGCCGGAAAAGGACGGCGGCGCGACCGGGCGGTGAAACCGGCCGCGCCGCTTCAGCGTGTCCTTTGCCGCTCCTCGAGGCTGGCGATCAGCAGGGAGGAGGCATAGCTGATGACGAAGAATATCAGCGCTACGAGCGTCATCACCTCGAGATACCTGAAAGACTGGCCGGCAATGAGGTTCGCCGTGTTCAGGAGCTCGTAGACGGTGATCGTCGAAAGCAGCGGCACTTCCTTGAAAAGCTGGACGAGATAGTTGCCCAGCGCCGGCACCATCGGCCGAATGGCCTGCGGCAGGATGATCTTGTGCCAGACCACCCGGCCCCTGAGTCCGAGTGACCAGGCAGCCTCCCACTGGCCGCGAGATACCGCCAGGATGCCCGAGCGGAACACCTCCGAAGTATAGGTGGCGTAGTGCAGCCCGATCACCAGGATACCGGTCGGTTCGGCCGGAAGCTGGATGCCGATTTCCGGAAGCACGTAGTAGGCGAAGAAAAGCTGCACCAGCAAAGGCGTCAGGCGAACGGACTCGGTGAACATCAACACGCTGGTCGCGAGACTGTGATGTTTCGACAGGCGCAGGATCGCAAAGCCGAGGCCGACGAGCAGCGAAACACCGAACGCCAGCACCGCGATGCGCAGCGTGACCAGCGTCGCACCGAGAAGGGGCGGTAGTATCTCGCCTATGTAGGCGAAATCGATGGTCATGCCCTCATGCCTCCGTCTGCCAGCGGCGTGCGCGCCGGTCGAAGGCCCTGGCGCCCCACGCGATGGGGGCCGCCATGATCAGATACAGCACCAGCACGATCCCGAAGATGAGGAACGGGTGGCCGATCGCGGAAACCGCCTGCCGCGCGGCAAAGGTCAGTTCCGTGACGGTAATGGCGCTCAGCAGCGCCGTGCCTTTCAGCAAATCCACCATCAGGTTGCCAAAAGGCAGGATGGCGCGCGTCATTGCCTGCGGAATGAGCACCTTGACGTAGGTGATCCATACCGACAGCCCGAGCGCATGACACGCCTCGCGTTGTCCGGTGGGAACCGCCGCCAGCGCCCCACGCACGATCTCGGTTCCGTAGGCGCCGATATTCAGGGCTAGGACCGCGATACCGGCCTCCAGCGCAGAAAACCGCACGCCGAGCATGGGCAAGGCGAAATAGGCCCAGTAAATCTGGATGAAGGCGGAGGTTCCGCGGAAGAATTCCACATAAGCGCCGATGACGAACCGCAGCACTGGGTTCCTGAACTCGCGCAACACGCCTCCCACCAGCGCGATGACGAGACCGAGTGCTCCTGCCTGCACAGCGACCTGAAGCGATATCCAGGCTCCCTTCAGCAGAGCCGGAAACACATAGGTCGCAACGTCCATTGTCACTCGCCCATGCCGGTGAATGTCATGCCGGAAAGAGACGGATCGAGCCGTCTCTTTCCGGCGTTTGCCTTAGGAGCACAATCTCGCGCGAAAAGCGTGCAGCTTTTCAGGCGGGCGCCCTACTTCCCACAGATGGCGTCAAGCGTCGGCGAGTCCGGGCCGGGCCGGTCGGCCGCGGTGAAGCCATAGGGCGCGGTAACCTCCGCCAGCTTGCCGTTGGCCAACTGCTTCTTGAGTTCGTCGTCGAACGCCGTGCGCAGGTCCTGGGCGTCGAGGCTGAACGGGAAGGCTGCGTAGAATTCGATCGCACCCTCGTACTTGGTCGGCTTCTTCCAGGAGGTCAGGCGCTCGAAGCTGGCCTTGTCCAGGTCCTCGGAAATAAGGCGGATGGTGCTCGACGCCTCGACGATGACGTCGACGCGGCCGCTGCGCATGCC
>JBQCHN010000221.1:0-6744 GCA_051954615.1 Mesorhizobium sp.
AACGCCATCCTCGGTTTTTCCGACATGCTGCTGCATGAGATGTTCGGTCCCTTCAAGGACGAGCGCCAGAAGGAATATGTCGGGCTGGTGCGCGAATCGGGCCAGCATCTCCTCGATGTGGTGACCTCCATCCTCGACGTGTCGCGCATCGAGGCCGGCACCTATCGGGTTCAGCCCGAGCCGTTCCGTTTTGCCGATGCCGTGGAGATGTGCCAGTCGATGATGCGGCATCAGGCAGGCACCAAGGACATTGCGTTGGATGCCTGCCTGGCGGCGGACCTGGGCGAGATCAACGCCGACCGCCGCGCCGTCCAGCAGATCCTCATCAACCTCGTCTCCAACGCGGTAAAGTTCACGCCCGCCGGCGGCAGCGTCACGGTCGATGCCCGGCGCGTTGGCTCGCGCCTGCATTTTGCGGTCAGCGATACCGGTATCGGCATCGCCGAGCACGATCTTGCCAGCCTCGGCAAGCCGTTCATGCAGATACAGAACGACTATACGCGTCGCTTCGAGGGCACCGGCCTCGGCCTGTCGCTGGTGAAAGGTCTCGTCGCGCTGCACGAGGGCACGATGTCGATCGAGAGTGCGCCGGGGGAGGGCACCAAGGTTTCGATCAGCCTGCCGTTGGAGGGGCCGAAGCAGGCAGCCGACGAGCCTGTCGTCCTGTCGATGCCGGCAAGGACGGAAAAGAGGGACGATTCTCATGGCACGCTCCGCAAGACCGCCTAAGCGGGCTCCCCGCAGGCGGCGCAGCGCCTTCGGCAGCAGTGCCGTCGCGTTGGGTAGCCTTGTGGCGGCCAATCCCGTTCTGGTTGGCGGCTCGACCGCCTTCCTGGTGACGTTGTTCTACGTTTCGGCCAACGCCCTTTGGTATCAGCCGTTTCCGCATACGGGTGCCTTCTTCGCCACCCGCAGCGTCGGCAGTTTTCCGAGCATGGTGCCGGACGAGCCGGAGACGACGATCAACATCGTGCGGCCGGCCCCGGCGCCGGTTCCCGCCCCCAAGAGCGATCCGGTGGTCGAGCAGGTCCAGGGCATATTGAAGACCCTCGGCTTCTATGGCGGGACGGTCGACGGGCTCCAGGGGCCGAATACGCAAAAGGCGATCGATGCCTATCGCCAGAAGGTCGGGCTCGCCGGCGGCGGGATCGACGATGCACTCCTGGAACAGCTCGGCGCGGCGCCCACCACGGCTTCCGTGCCGCATCCGACGCCGCGCGACCCGGCAGCTTCGGCGCCGCCCGCGTCGGCTGCAACGGCAGCACCTGCATCCCAGGGCGACGCGCGCATCATCAAGATACAGGCGGGGCTGAAGGCCTTCGGTAACGACGGCATCAAGCTGGACGGCATGGTCGGCGCCCAGACGAAAGCTGCCATCAAGGAATTCCAGGCGCTGTTCGGTCTGCCTGAGACGGGAGAGCCCGACGAGGTCGTCTATACCAAGATGCGTGAGATCGGCCTGACCAACTGACGGCGCCTTTCCACTCGCAGGCTGCACGCGATGCGTCTATGAAAAGCCGCGCAGCCGGAGTTTCGCCATGCGGGTGACCACCGATCTTTGGGTATCGGCGCTGATACGCCGGGTTTTCGGCGGTGGCGGCTTTGCTGCCGTCATGCGCAAGGGCGCGGCCGAATCGGGAGCTGTTTTCGTGCTGACCAGGGACAGGCTGGGGACTGTGCAGCTGTTCGGCCCGGCGCCGCAAACCAGCTACGACCAGGCCCGTCCCGACGAACGGCTGTTTGTTCGTCTCGGCGACGGCGAGGACCTGGAAGCGCTCGAGGCACGGCTGGAGCGGGAGCGGAAATTCGATTCCGACATTTGGGTTGTCGAGATCGAGGCTGCGACCGTGCCGGTGGAAGAGTTGTTGAGCGTCAGCCTGCCTTGAACCTCGCGGCAGGCCGCTCGGGCGCCGCAGGTGTATCCGAGTTGGCTCTCGCGCGCCGCGCCTCGATGATCGCCTGCGAGGCGGCCTCCGCCTTCCACTCGCGCACCTGTTCCGCGGCGGCTTCGCGGTGCTGCAGCCGGTAGCGGTCGAGGACCAGCCGGATCGCCTCCGGATGCGGGAAATGCGACGGGAAGATCGCCACGGCGATCAGGAAGGCTCTGTCTTCGCCGATATCCAGCGCCCGCAGTGCCGTCAGCAGGGCGGAATAATCCGGCACGAACATGCGCGCCCGCACGGTGGCAAAGTCGATGTCGAGCACGTCCGCCAGCGCGGTCTGGAAGAATACGGCGTTGCCGGTCAGCGCCGTTTCACGCAGCTTGGCATAGATGCCGGACCTGGCCGAAGGATTGAGCGAGCCCTCGGCAACCGCCTTGTCGGCCAGCATGATCGAGCGCAGCCTGTGCCTCGTCTCCTCAGCCGCCTGCCCGCGGGGCTTTTTACCGGCTTTCGCCGGCGCGGCCGCCTCGACTTCCGGTGCCTCTGTGGGAGGTGGAGCGGTTTTCACCAGCGTTGGCCTTTCCAGCGCGTGGATGAGGTTGGAGATGGTCGGATTGAGGTCCCTGCGCCGCGCGATGGCGCGCGCATGCGGCAGGCCGTGACGGCCGATGAGGGCGATCAGGTCGATATCGGTCAGCGCCAGCGATCGGACCAGCAACGGCGCGGCGACGTCGACGGGCGCTTCGCACAACCGGCGTACGAGTGCGGCTGGCGGATAGGCACATTCGCAAAGTGCCGCGGCGGCGAAACGAAGACCCTCACTGGATACGCTCTCGAAGAGCGGGAGCGTCAGGTCCTCGATCTGCGCGATCTCGCGCCGCGAGGGGCGGGGCAGGCAACAGAAGGCGGAGATCGCCGCACGGAACAGACGCTCGGCCTTTCCTGCTTCTGTCCGCGCCGCAATGTGACGGAAATCCGAAGAAGACACGAGATACGCCTTACGCCAGTCCACACTGTCCGTCGCATCGGCCTTCGACCACTTCAGCCGCGCGACGGAACGTCGGTCAAATTAGCGGCGATCCGTTAGCGTTCCGTTAACCCTCTGGTGGCCTTATCAAGAGATGGAGGCGTTGCGTTGTGCTCCGGGGCAACCGAGAGGAATACGCGAACCATGGGCAGGATACTGTCTTTCACGCCGCGAACGGCGGCGACGAACCGGCCGCCGCCGACCGTTACGACACCGGCAGCCGTCATCATCTTCCCCGGCGTGCGCTACGAGCCGCAATCGGGCAGCGGGCCGTCCGATCCGGCGCGGCCGCCGCTGAACAAGCCCGCGCCGCGGCACTGACCCGTCGAAGCGGTCAGTCCTCCAGGGTTTCGGGATCGCAGGTGGCGCCGCCCAGGAAACGGTCGACGGTCGGCTTCCAGCTCGTGTCCGGCACGAAGGCGCGGACCACGACGATGCCTTCGCCGATAGGCGCCTCGACGAAGATGGAGCCGGCATAGTCTTCCGGCAATTGCTTGCGCACCTCGATCATCTGTGCGGGCGTCAGCACGACGGTATCCAGCTTGCCGCCGGTCGCGCTGTGGTCGTTGAAGCTGTAGATGTTGTGGCCGTTGCGGTCGTAGATCGAGACGGACCAGAAGGGCACCTGGCCCGGTGCCGTTACCTGCACCATGCCGTCGTTCAGGTCGAACCGGCAGGCGGCGGCGAAGAACAGCGGGTCCACGGACTTGACGACGGGCGGCCCGCCGGCCTCGGCGTCGAAGCGTGTCATGCGGTAGAGGTCGGATGCCATGGCGAGCCGCGACCAGGCATCCCGTTCGGAAAAATCAGGCACCAGAAGCAGTACGGCGATATGGACGATACCGGCGCCGAACAGGCCGAGCAGGATGGCGTAGATGACCTTACGCATCGCATCGGCCCTTCACGATTCCGGGCAGCGTCACGTCGGACAGCCCGGTGCTGTTGGCGATCGGCGTATCGTAGAAGGTCAGCACGAAATAGAGGGTTCCGGTGCCGTTGACGAGGAGCCAGTTGCCGGGAGCGGGGCTGCTGGAGACCGCAATGCTGGCGGAATTGTCCGTCTGGCGCAGGACCTCGTAGGAATGCAGCGCAGCCGGCCTTGCCTTGCCCGTGGCGATGACGTCCAGCGACTGGTCGGCGGCGTAGAGCGTCCAGAAGCGCGCCGTCGGGAACGCGCCTGCGATGGTGTAGGCGCACTCCCGCCGCAGCTTCCGCCCGGCCGAATCGCTTTCGGCGACGAAGGCCAGCCCTTCCGCTCGTCCGAGCGCCAATACACCCTCCCTGGCGATGCGCGCCTGTGAATACGGATCGGCGTTCGGCGTACCGATATCGGGGAACGCCGTCCACGGGCCGATGCGGATGGCGCCGACGCCGCTTTGCGCATGAAGCGCATACCAGACGCTGCCGCCGCCGAGACCGACGGCGATGGCGACCGCCAGAAGCGTCAGAAGTGCGTTCTTCAGCATGGGGAGCGGCTCGGGGGACACGAAAGATGCCATGCCGCAATATCGTGACGCGGGCCGCGCTGGCAAGCGCCGGGCAGTCCGCCGTCCGTGCAGCCGGGCCTGGGCGGATGCGAAGTCAAAGCGCCGACAGTGTTTCCGGCTCGGCGGCCATGGCGAGCGGCGGTGCCACCTGGAAAAGCCGTGTCAGCTCGCGCAGCATCTGCGTGGTGCGGCTGGACAATACCGGCGGTCGCTCGGCCGCCGCCTTTGCGGCGTCCTCTTCCGCCTGCTTCTTCTGCGCTTCTTCGGCCTTGGCCGCGACCGCATCGTCGACGAAGGGATGGTCGATGCCGGGAATGGGCTTCAAGTCGATGTTCTGGTGGGCGTAAGCCATCAGCCTTTGCCAGACCATCGCGGGCAGCGATCCGCCGGTCATGTTGCGGGTCTGGCTGAAGTCGTCGTTGCCCATCCACACGGCGGCCGTGTAATTGCCGGTGAAGCCGACGTACCAGGCGTCGCGATAGGATTGCGTGGTGCCCGTCTTGCCGCCCGAGACGATGCCGGGCAAGGCGGCGCGGCGGGCCGTGCCGATCACCGGCACCTGCGTCAGCATGGTGTTCATGGAACGCAGTGCCTGCTCCGACAGAACGCGGTGCGGCGCCGGCGCATCCTTGGCAAAGTCGTAGACGACCTCGCCGGTGTGGGTGACCAGCTGCGTGATGCCGTGGCGAGTGCCGACGACTCCGTTCTGCGCGAACACGCTGTAGCCGGTGGCCTGGTCCATCACCGTCTCGCCGGAGGTGCCGAGCACCGTTGTCTTGAAGCGTTCAATTGGCGCCTCCACCCCCATGGCCTTGGCCATGTCGACGATGGCGTTGATACCCAGGTGATCCTTGGCAAGCCTGACCGGCACTGTATTGATCGATTTCACGAAGGCGGTCAGCAGCGTGACGTTGCCGGAGAAGCCGCCGCCGTAGTTGTGCGGTGCCCAGCCGCCCCAACTGATCGGACCGCCGGAAACGATTGATTCGGGCTTGAAGCCGTTTTCCATGGCAGTGGCGTAGACATAGGGCTTGAAGGAAGAGCCGGTCTGCCGCAGCGCTTTCGTTGCGCGGTTGAACTGGCTGGCGCCGTAGTCGCGGCCGCCAACGATGGCCCGCACCGCGCCGTTGGTCTCGATGACGACGATGGCGCCTTCGCCAACGTGGTAGTCCTTGCCGTATTGCCTCAGATGAAATTCCAGGGATTCCTCGGCCGCGTTCTGGAGGTTGGCGTCGAAAGTGGTGTGCGCCACCAGCGAATGGGTGCCGGGAGGCGCCAGGCGTTTGACCTCGTCGAAGGCCCAGTCGAGGAAATAATCGGGGCTCTTGCGCTCGCCGCGGTCGACGACATCGGCCGGATGGATGCGCGCCTGCAGCACCTGGCCCTCGGTCATGAAGCCGCTGTCGACAAGGTTGTTCAGAACGACGTTGGCACGCGCCCGCGCGGCCGGCAGGTTGATGTGCGGTGCGTATTTCGTCGGTGCCTTGAACAGGCCGGCCAGCATCGCCGCTTCGGCGAGGCTCAGATCTTTGACGCTCTTGCCGAAATAGAAATCCGCCGCCGCCTCGATGCCGAACGTGCCGCCGCCCATATAGGCGCGATCCAGATAGAGCTGCAGGATCTCCTTCTTGGAGAGGTTGGCTTCCAGCCACAGCGACAGGAAGGCTTCCTTGATCTTGCGCTCGAAGGTGCGCTCGTTGGACAGGAACAGGTTCTTGGCGAGCTGCTGCGTGATGCTGGAGCCGCCCTGGACCACCGAATTGGCGCGCATATTCTCGAAGAGCGCGCGCGACAGGCCCAGCACATCGATGCCGTAATGGTCGAAGAAACGCCGGTCCTCGGTCGCCAGCACTGCCTTGATGACGATGTCCGGCATCTCGTCGACCGGCACGGAATCGCGCTGGATGATGCCGCGCTGGCCGATCTCGTTGCCGTAGCGGTCGAGGAAGGTGACGGCGAAGTCGCCCTGGTTGCGCCAGTCGCCGGTGGTGATGTCGAAGGCGGGCATGGCGAGCGCAAGAAGCACCACGAAGCCGCCGGCGCCCATGGTGAAGCCCTCGCTCAGCACCTCGATGATGGCGCGGCGCCAGCCATGCACACGGAACCGGCGGGAAAAGATAGTCGCCGCTTCCCAGAATTCGCGTGCCTTGAAACCGATCTCGTAGAGCGAAGTATCGAGCCACGCGTCCACGGCGAGCAGCGCCGAAGCGATCCGGCCTCTTCTCCTGCGTGGTTTAGAGGGATTGTCCATTCCAGAATTCCACCCCGGCACTTCCGCCCGAAACAGCCGTGGCAGTTCCGGGGCGCCCTCCCTGCCAGACTAATCGACCATTTTAGCACCGCTCAC
>JBQCHN010000222.1:0-28765 GCA_051954615.1 Mesorhizobium sp.
CAGCCTGGAAGAAGCGGTGATCCATCGGCTGGCCGAACGGCTGGCGCATGAGGACGTCGGCGCCGACCTGATCCGCCAGACCTTCAAGGCGATGCTGGCCGACGATCCGAACTGGTCGTCGGTGGTGCGCGTCGACATCCAGGCCTACTACGACCGCGATCCGGCCTGCGACCGCTTCATCATGCCGGTGCTCTACTTCAAGGGCTTCCACGCCATCCAGACGCATCGCCTCGCACATTGGCTGTGGAACAAGGGCCGGCAGGACTTTGCGCTCTACCTGCAAAGCCGCTCCTCCTCGGTCTTCCAGACGGATATCAACCCGGCCGCGCGCATCGGCAAGGGCATTTTCCTCGACCATGCCACCGGCCTCGTCGTCGGCCAGACGGCGGTGATTGAGGACGACGTGTCGATCCTGCACGGCGTGACCCTGGGCGGCACCGGCAAGGCAGGCGGTGATCGCCATCCGAAGATCCGTCACGGCGTGCTGATCGGGGCAGGAGCCAAGATCCTCGGCAACATCGAGATCGGCCATTGCTCGAAGATCGCCGCCGGTTCCGTTGTGCTTTCGGCCGTGCCGCACAACAAGACGGTAGCCGGCGTGCCGGCCCGCGTGGTCGGCGAGACCGGCTGCGACCAGCCGTCGCGCCAGATGGACCAGCTTCTGCCGTCGCAGACGATGGATCACGTCGTCTCTTTCGATATCTGACCAGGCGCGCCTGTCGGCGCCGGTATCTTGCCTCCGGACAGCGGAGGCATAGATGCCTTTACAGCGCCGCAGTCGGCGTGCCAGAAGCCGGCGAGCCAAGCGCGGTGCCGATTGTGCCGTCGCCAGCCGTCCAACCGGAGAAAACCGTTGAAGCCTGACGAAATCCGAAAGCTCGACGCCTATTTCAAACGCGTCTTCCAGAACCCCAAGCTGGAAGTGAAGGCACGTCCGCGCAAGGAGGATTCGGCCGAACTCTATATCGGCGACGAATTCCTCGGCCTCGTCTACAAGGACGAGGAAGAAGGGGATTACAATTTCTCGATGGCGATCCTCGACATCGATCTCGGCTGAGTCAGCCGTACGGCGCAGCCCTTCAGCGCGCCGTCTTGAGGATGCGCCCGGTCTCGGTCGCAATCGCCGCGTCGAGCTTGCGCCAATCGGCCAGCAAGCTCTGCGGAAAGCGGTAGGTGAGGCTGAGCGCATTGCCGACATGCACGTCGCGCTCGCAGGGCGCCAGCGATTGCTCGGCGGCCGGCCCGCTCAGGCAGCGTGCGACGAACGGCTCCTGTCCCGCTCTTGCCGCGACCGCCAGCACTTCGTTTACATAGCCCGACTGCTCGGTGAAGTCGTAGAGCGTCGTGCCGCCGGGGCCGGGCTTGCCGGGCCGGACGACGAGGTTCTTGTAGATCGGCTCGAAGCGGCCGCTCATGTCGCGCGACATCATGCGCGGCTCGAAAGAGACGAAGACGATCGTCCTGCGCCCCCCGACATCGTTGAAGTCGTCGCGGGCGGCCGTGCTGTAGCCATCCATCTGCGGATAGCGGAAATAAAGGTCGAGCCGCGAGGCGATGCCGTCGCGCCGGGCGCGATCGAAGCGGATGGCGTTGGCCGGTACGCTGACGACATCGTTGCCGATGACGACCTCATGCACCGTCATATCGTCCGTATAGCCCGCCTTGATGATCGAGCGGCCCAGCCATTTGCCGCCGAAGCTGATGACGAGCGACAAGAGCGCCAGGGCCGCGAAGGCGTAGAACACCTTCATCATCAGCGACGAATCGATCACCCGCAACTGCGGGCTGTCGACGGTTGCGGCGTTGTTGGCGGTCATTCCCGTTCTCTATGCGGATGCGCGGTGCGGCTTTCGCAGGCTGTAATCTGCCGCGACTGTGCGGGCGTTATGGTAAACGCGCGGTAAACAGAGTGCGGCGCGTCGTCGGCGGGATTGAAATGGTACCGGATACGGCACAGAAAGAACGCCAGCCCGCGAAGCCGATGACCATTGGAGAAGAGATGCCGCTCTATGAACTGGAAGGGAAGGCGCCCTGCCTGACCGACGCCGACAGCAACTGGATCGCTCCGGATGCGTCTGTAATCGGCAATGTCGAGCTTGGTCGCAATGTCGGCGTCTGGTTCGGTGTCGTGATCCGGGGCGACAACGACCCCATCGTCATCGGCGACGACACCAACGTTCAGGAACATACCGTCATGCACACCGACGAAGGCTTTCCGCTGACAATCGGAGCCGGCTGTACCATCGGTCACCGCGCCATGCTGCATGGCTGCACGATCGGCGACAACAGCCTGATCGGCATGGGCGCTATCGTGCTGAACGGCGCGAAGATCGGCAGGAACTCGCTCGTCGGCGCCGGCGCGCTGGTCACCGAAGGCAAGGAGTTTCCCGACAATTCGTTGATCGTCGGGGCGCCGGCCAAGGCAATCCGAACGCTCGACGAGGCCGCCGTCGCGCGTCTTCGCGCTTCGGCCGCGCATTACGTCGCGAACGCCCGCCGCTTCAGGGCCGGACTGAAGCCGGTTTGAGGATTCCAGTTGCCGATTCGCGGCCGACGGTCAGCCGCGAATCGGCAGCGACGTCGTGGCGGCGAGAAGCTGGAGCAGGTCGGTCTGGCGCGAGGTTGCGGTCTTGGCGAAGATGCTCTTGAGCTGCGCCCGCACGGTTTCCTGCGAGACGCCGAACGTCGCGGCACAATCTTGCACGCTCATGCCGCCGAGCAGGGCGCGTGCGACGCGATCCTCCGCCGGGGAAAGATCGAACAGGCCGCCGAGAATGTCGGCGTGCGGCGCCGGCGCCGGCATCAGCGGCGTGACGATGGCCAGCGCCACGGTGCGGGCGAAGACGTCGTGCGCCATGCGCTTGATCGGCACCAGGTGCAGGACCGCGGCCTGACCTTGCTCGACGGCGGGCAGGGGAATGGAGGCCACGCCGCCGGTGTCCTTGCGCGCCATCCGCTCCAGGCAGTCGGTGAGCAGGGCGTCGGCGGTCGGGCTGGCAAGATAGACACGGTCGCGCGCCCGGATGCCGACCTGGCCTTCGAGCGTGTCGAGGAGATCGTTCTTGGTGATGACGCGCCCCCTGGCATCGAGGGCGGCGGCCGGAAGGCCGAGCCGGCGCATCGTTTCGGTGGCGTTGTGCGCTTCCTGCAGGTGCAGCCGCGCGGCAAGCAGGCCCGCGCGGGCCAGATGCGGCCGGAAGCCGTCGAGCAGGGTGAGGGCGGCGCGGTCATAAGGGCCGCGCTCGTACCGCCGGTCGAGATCGAAGACGATGAGGTCGCCGCTCGGCGCCGGGATCACTGAGCCTGCCGTCCAGCCCAGGCCGGCCGGCCGCAAGATGTCCTGGAAGACGGGATCGATCGCCATTTCCTCAAGCGTCATCACGTCCGTGTCGGACATGAAACCGGCATAGCGCTTGGCCAGAGCGCGCTGCGGGCGCACGTTGTATTTCTCGTATCCACCGGCGATGAACTGCTCCATCAGCGGCGTCATGACGGGGCTGCCGATCCAGCCTTGCGTGTGCATGCCGTCGAAGGTCAGCAGCAAGCCGCCTTCGCCGTCGGTAGCCCAGGCCAGCTTTTCAAGGATCGAAGACCAACGTTCGGGAACGAAGGGCGCTTCGTAAATCTCGTCGATGATCCCCGCTGTGTTGTCGTTATCCGCCATCGAATCGATGCCGGACATCAACGCACCCGACATTCTCCACAGTCTGCCCGTGGGAAGTCTAACGCATGTATCGCGAAAGTGGGAACCGGTTTGGGGAAAAAGACAGGCGCAAAGTCAAAGACCCGGAGCGTTCGAAGTGAATCGGGGGTCGCAACGCTTTCCGGACCGCTTTCGGCATCCGTCAGGCTTCGGAAAAAAAGTGGAGCCGGCCCGGGGACGGGGCCGGCTCCTTAACCCGGTCGTTGGGGACGGGGAGGGTGGGGACTCGACCGGGTATTCCTGACGCGTCCTATCGGACGCTGGCGACCGCGTCGGCGCGGCCGTCGTTGATGGTGACCCAGACGCCGGAATTCTGCGTCGACTGGCGCTTGAGGTAGGTATAGTCGGTATCGGTCCAGGCCAGCACGCGCCCTTCCAGATTGTCGAGGATGAACTCGCCCAGACTGGTGCGCACGGTCAGTACCGCGTGGCCGTCGCCGTTCGGCTGGCGCGCGACCGTCATCAGGAGGTCGCCGGCCGGCACGCCCGCCTGCATCAGCCGGCGGCGCTTTTCCAGCGCATAATCCTCACAGTCGCCGAAGCCGCTGGTGGGATAGGACCAGACCTCTTCCTTGCCCCACATTTCCATGTCGGTGCGCGGCTGGACTTCCGTGTTCACGGCGTTGTTGACCGCCACGATCGTCGCCCACAGCTTGCGCGACAGCTCGACCGGACCCTGTTTCGGCGTGCGCTGCCGGCATTCGTCGGGCAATTGCTGGCAGAATTGATAGTGGCCGACCGGCTGCGTCGTGCGGCCTCCCGTGTGCATGAAGCTTGCGTCGGCATTGGCGGCGGTGGCCCAGCCGGCGACCTGCATCGCCATTGCCAGAAGCAACAGCTTTCCCCTTGTCCCGAACATTGTTGTCGTCTCCCCTGTTGAGGAGACAATGACACGGTCGGATTTATTTGACGCAAAAGTGCGAAGAAGATATTGAGTAAAACGAACATCGGATTAGAATAGATTTTGAATTACATAAGAATAAAATGCTCAGAAAATTCGCCTGAGTTTTGAAAGAGTTCATTAAGCTGCGAAATGCTCGCCGGGACGATGCACGGCAACGATGGGCGCAAAACGAAAAGGCCGGCATGAAGCCGGCCTTGAATGTCGGTGATAATGGCGTTCAGGACCGTTGACGGTTGAATTCCGAATCCAGCGTCTCAGGCCGCTGGACGACGGCGAATTCGATGGCGATGCCGTCCTCGAAATGACGGACGACCTGGCCGCGCATGGTGCCGAGCACCACCTGCACGCCGATCGCTGGCTTGACGTCGATCTCGATCGCCGCGCCCGACAGGGACAGGTCGATGATGCGGCATTGGTACTGGCGCCCGTCGGTCAGTTGCAGCACGCTCACCGGGTTGCGCGGCGCCGCGCGCTCGTGGCGGCGGTCTTCCGGCAGGTCGAGCTCATGCTTGTTGGCGAGCCAGGTAAGCTGGGCGGCGAGCTTGTCCTTCTTGCGCTCGGACGCGATGATGGTCATCGCGAAGCCGTCCTGCTGGGTGCGGGTGACGACGCCTTCGACGCGCCCGATATGGTCGAGATAGGCGATGACCTTCTCGCCGGGTTCGCCGATACGATCGGTGCGCAACGCCACGTTGCCGGGCGACATGTCGATCACTTGGCACGGATGTTCGGTGCGGTCTTCCAGCATGAAACGCCCGTAGATCTTCACGCGGACGCGCTGGAAGTTGCGCCTTTCAACCGTGGACGGCGCGTATTCGACCGCCGCTGACCTCATCACTGCCTACACCCCATTGGCATTCTCTCCGGCCGATCACCGGGAATTTCACCAGTAAACTAGGGTGGAAGAGGTTAACAAAGCAGTAAATGCGGCGCCAAAACCCGCCGAATCGTTAAGATCGGATACAGGAAGACCATGATTGTCGGTCTGCCTTGCGGCGGCTCTATTCCTCGCGGCCACCGTCCAGGACGACGAGGTGACGAATGCGGCGTGCCCTGCCGAATTCCGAGATGGTCTGCGGCGCTTCCAGTTCCGACGGCGCCAGCGCCGGCACGGAAATGGCCGGGCGGTTCTTGAGGAACAGCGGCTCCTGTTCGGGATCGATGACGCGGATCGAATCGATCAGCACGTCGACGATCGGGTCGGCGCCCAGCCAGAACGGCTTTTCGGCCGTGCTGATGATGCCGAGGCAACGCGGATGTTCGGCGCCGCCGTCGAGCGGCAGCGCCAGAAGTTCGAAGCGGGTGGATCGACCGGCCCGGCTGAACCCTTCGTAGGTCGCCAGAACCACCGATTTCTGCTGGAAGACCCCATGGATGAGCCGCGCCATCAGCCGCTGGTCCTTCTCGCGCCACAACGAAGGAAAGGAAAAGCCTTTCAGCTCGCGCCCGTAGATGGCGCATAGCCGTGTGCCGGCGAGCCGGAACACGGCTTCGCCGCGCGTGTCCTTTTCCAGGATGAACGTATCGGCGAGCAACGTCTTGATATCGGCGGGCTCCACCTCGGTCCGCCTGGGGGCGGGGCGCCCGTCGCGCAGGCGGTTCCAATATTGGAACAGGGTGATCGATCCGCTGAGGTTCATGAACTGGTCCGTTCCCTGACGTCTGCCGTTGGTTGTCCCATCGTTGAACAGAAGGGTGGCTCCGGGACACCTTCATGCGTTGCGGAGCACGGTCCGTGCCAGCTTCGTTAAGGTTTGTTCACGGGGATCGGGGCCGTTAAGGTTAACGAATGGTTTCCGTTGCGCGTAGGCGGGCGCCGTGAGAGGCTTCGAACCACTCCGGGTCGCCATGCGCGACCGTCCAGTCGGAAGTTTTCAGGGGAGCAAGGGGGCTCGACCGGCCGTTCAAGGGAAACCTTGGACGGCTTCTTTTTTGGTGATTCGCCCTGTTCCGGCGTTTTCGCCGTTTGTGATTCGGGCAAGGCTCCTCTACATCGGCCCAATGTCACGATCGCATGACGAACAGACGCATGGGCCGGCCATGGGGCCGGACGGACCGCCGCCCGAAGGGGAGGCCGGTGGCGGGCGGCCGCATCGCGAACCGGTGTTCAACCTGCCGCCGGTGGTGCTTGCCATCATCGGCCTGTGCGCCGCCATCTTCCTCTTGCAGACCTATGTGCTCACCCCGGACCAGAATCTGGACCTGATCCGCTATGGCGCCTTCATCCCCGTGATCTATACGGGCAAATACGGCTTCGATATCTGGGCGTTCACCAGCCCGTTCACCTACACGCTGCTGCACGGCAGTTTCCTGCACGTCGCCGTCAACATGGTCTGGCTGGCGGCTTTCGGCTCGCCGCTGGCGAACCGCTTCGGCGCGCTGCGCTTCGCCGTCTTCTTCATGGTCACGGGTCTTGCCTCCGCCTTTTTCTTCTGCGCCATCCATCCCTTCACCCAGGCGCCGCTGGTTGGCGCCTCCGGTTCGATTTCAGGCATGATGGGAGCGGCCGCGCGCTTTGCCTTCCAGATCGACCGCTCGTCGGGCAAGGCCGCCTTCGCCGAAGCGCCGCTGCCGTTTCGCCTCGTACTGCGTTCGCGCGCGGTGGTGACGTTCCTGGCGGTGTGGATGGTCATCAACCTCATCACCGGTCTCGTCGGCTTCGTGCCGGGCAACGAGGACCAGATCGCATGGGAGGCGCATATCGGCGGTTTTCTCGCCGGTTTCTTCGGCTTGCGCTTCTTCGACCGGCCGGAAAGACCGGTATCCTGACAGGCCTCGATGCTGCTTTGGATGCACTTGCAATGCAACCAATCGCGGCGCACCATGTTCACCGGAATGTGATGGCCGGTGACGGCTGGCGCCGGCCCCATCGACCAGAGGAGGACGCCATGACTGTTAAGGCAATTCTTGCGGCGAAGGGCCACGATGTGGTTACCCTCGGGCCGAACGAGAAGCTTTCCGAAGCGATTCGCATTCTCGCCGAGTACAGGATCGGTGCGCTGGTGGTGACCAACGGCGACCGCAAGATCGTCGGTATTCTTTCCGAGCGCGATGTCGTGCGCATGCTCGCAAGGGAAGGGGCGGCGGCCCTCGACACGCCGGTGCGCTCGGCGATGACGCCGAAGGTCAAGATTTGCAACGAGAACCATACGGTCAACGAGTTGATGGAGATCATGACCACCGGCCGCTTCCGCCACCTGCCGGTTGAGAAGGACGGCCTGCTCGACGGCATCGTCTCCATCGGTGACGTGGTCAAGCGCCGCATCGAAGACGTCGAGCGCGAAGCGGAGGAGATTCGCGCCTATATCGCCACGGCCTGACGGAGGCGACGCGTGCCTTTCCTGTTCTCCTACGGCACGCTTCGCTATCCGCAGGTGCAGCGCGCCACCTTCGGCCGCGAACTGGAGGGGCGGGACGATATCCTGCCCGGCTTTTTCCGCACCATGGTGGCGATCACCGATCCGGAGGTCATCGCCAGGAGCGGCGAGGCGAGCCACCCCATCGTGCGCCGCACCGGCAACGCCGCCGACGGCATCGCCGGCACCGTCTTCGAAGTCACCGACGACGAGCTTGCCGCAGCCGATCGCTACGAAGTGGCCGACTACAAGCGCGTCGCCGTACGGCTGAGGTCCGGCACCGAGGCGTTCGTCTATGTCGATGCCGCCGATTGAGCGGCATCGATATATCCCCGTACATCTTATCGGTTGTCGAGCTCGGCACGGACCAGTTCCAACCCGCGCCGTGTGATGCGGTATGGGCCGCCGCCGGATGAGGCGACAGCCTTCTTCCGTTTCAGTTTCCTGAAAAGGCCGAGGTCGAAACCCGGATAGCGCCAGCCGTCGCGGGTGAGACAGACGACTGTCTCGATCTTCCTGTTCTCGTTCTTCTCGATTTCGATACGCCCGCCCTGTGCGAGCAGGTGCAGAATGCGCTGTTCTGTGCGCGAAATGTCCATGGAATGTCTTCCGGGAAAACCAATGCAAAAAACCGCTGCCGCGATCGTTCGCGGCACGGTGGCTCAAGGTTTTCTGCCCTGCCTCGCTAGGAGGTCAGGGCCTCACCGGGACTGAGAATAAGTGGACATCCACTCTCCATTGGGATGGACGTCCATAGCGCGGCACGACGGAAAAGGCCACCGCCGGCTGCCGGCCGGTCAGCCTTTTTCGACCATGCGGGCAAGCTGGGCGATGACGGTGCCCCAGCCGTCGTGAAAACCGAGTTCGGCGTGCTTGTCGCGATCGACCTGACTTTTGTGCATTGCCCGAGCCACATAGTCGGTACCTTCCGCATGGTCGCGCAAGGTGATGACGGCGGTCACGAACGGCTGCTCGGCCGGCCGCCAGCCGCCGGTCAGTGCATTGGTGAAGACGATCCTTTCCTCGTCGTCGACCGCGAGGAAGCAGGCGTCGAGGTGGGGGGAGAATGGCTTGCCGTCCTCGCTCATCTGGGTAACAAAGGCGCCGCCGGGCTTGAGGTCCATCGCGACGACCTTGCACAAGGCCGGAGCCGGAATCCACCATTGCTCGAACCGTGTAGGATCGGTCCACGCGCGCCAGACGGCACTGCGTGGCGCCTTGATGATGCGCGAGATCGTCAGGTCCAGTTCAGGGTTCGCGATTGCGTTCATTCGTTTCGGCCCTTTCTTGTTCATCCAGTACGAAGGCTTCCAGTCGGTCGGTGCGGGCCTCCCAGATCGCGCGCTGTTCCGCCAGCCAGCCGTCGACGGCCGCCAGTCGCTGCCGCTCGAGCGTGCAGGTGCGTACGCGTCCCTGTTTCGCGGTGCGGATGAGCCCGGAGCTTTCAAGGAACCGGACATGTTTCATGAAAGACGGCAGGGCCATGTCGAACGGCTCGGCCAGCTCGCTGATGCCGGCCGGACCTCGGCCCAATCTCCCAAGCACGGCGCGGCGTGTGGGGTCTGCCAGGGCCGCGAAAACCGTATCGAGGTCTGCTGAATACTGATCCATAAGGCTAAGTATCATGGTGCGATACTTAGCGCAATGGCTAAGTTTTATGGCTCTAGGCGTGTCGGCCGCCGGCTTTGCGCTTGTCTCACCGGTCGCTTTGCACTAGCGAAGGGCCGAGCAAAATTGCGAAAATCGCGACTTCCGGATAGCTGCCCATGACCATCGTCGACACCCGCACGCCCGATCCCAAGCGACTGATCCCCGGCGCCACCGGCGACTGGGAGGTCATCATCGGTATGGAGGTCCATGCGCAGGTAACCTCCGAGGCAAAGCTGTTTTCCGGCGCTTCGACCTCGTTCGGCGCGGCACCCAACGCCAATGTGTCGCTGGTGGATGCGGCGATGCCCGGCATGCTGCCGGTCATCAACGAGGAATGCGTCAGGCAGGCCATTCGCACCGGTCTGGGTCTGAAGGCGGAGATCAACCTGAAGTCGGTTTTCGATCGCAAGAACTACTTCTATCCCGACCTGCCGCAGGGCTACCAGATTTCGCAGTTCAAGCAGCCGATCGTCGGCGAGGGCACCGTCGTCGTCTCCGTCGGCCCCGACAGCAAGGGCCAGTACGAGGACATCGAAGTCGGCATCGAGCGCCTGCATCTCGAACAGGATGCCGGCAAGTCCATGCACGACCAGCACCCGACCATGTCTTATGTCGACCTGAACCGCTCCGGCGTGGCGCTGATGGAGATCGTCTCCAAGCCGGATATCCGCTCGTCCGACGAGGCCAAGGCCTACATCACCAAGCTGCGCACCATCGTGCGCTATCTCGGCACCTGCGACGGCAACATGGACGAAGGCTCCTTGCGCGCCGACGTCAACGTCTCGGTGCGCCGGCCCGGCGAGGGCTTCGGCACCCGTTGCGAGATCAAGAACATGAACTCCGTGCGCTTCATCGGCCAGGCCATCGAATACGAGGCGCGCCGCCAGATCGCCATTCTGGAGGACGGCGGCAAGATCGACCAGGAGACACGGCTGTTCGATGCCGTGAAGGGCGAGACGCGCTCCATGCGCTCCAAGGAAGAGGCACACGACTACCGCTATTTCCCCGATCCCGACCTTCTCCCGCTGGAGTTCGACCAGGCCTATGTCGATGCTCTGGCTGAGCATCTGCCCGAACTGCCGGACGACAAGCGGGGCCGCCTGATCGACAGGCTCGGCCTGTCGGCCTACGACGCCTCGGTACTGGTGTCGGAAAAGGCCATCGCCGACTATTTCGAACAGGTGGCGGCCGGCCGCGACGGCAAGCTCGCCGCCAACTGGGTCATCAACGACCTACTGGGCGCCTTGAACAAATCCGGCAAGGCCATTGAAGAGACTCCGGTTTCGCCCGCTCAGCTTGGCGCCGTCATCGACCTCATCAAGGAAGGCACCATTTCCGGCAAGCTCGCCAAGGATCTGTTCGAGATCGTCTGGAACGAGGGCGGCGATCCCAAGGAGATCGTCGAGAAGCGCGGTATGAAGCAGGTCACCGACACCGGCGCCATCGAGAAGGCGGTGGATGAGGTGATCGCCGCCAATCCCGACAAGGCCGAGCAGGCGCGCGCGAAGCCGACGATGGCCGGCTGGTTCGTCGGCCAGGTCATGAAGGCGACCGGCGGCAAGGCCAACCCGCAGGCCGTCAACGACCTGGTCAAGGCTAGGCTGGGCATCGAGTGATGTTCGTCCGCACCGCCGGCGAGCGCGATCTCGAAGCGATCCGCGCTTTGCTGGTGGAGACGTGGCATGCCACCTATGACGCCATCTACGGCGCGGCGAAGGTGACGGAGTTCACCGACGAATGGCATTCCGTGGCCAGACTGAAGGTCCGCCTAACCGAGCCGAGCTCCGAATTCCTGGTAGCCGACGACGGCGAGGCGCTTGCCGGCATGGCCTTTGCCAAGGCTGAAGGCGAAGCCGTGAAGTTGCGCCAGCTCTATGTGCGGCCCGCGATGCAGGGCAGGGGCATCGGCGGCATGCTGCTGGACGAGATCGAGGGCTGTTTTCCAGAGGCGAACAGGATCGCGCTGGAGGTCGAGCCAGCCAACGAAAGGGCAGTCGCCTTTTATGTCGCGCAGGGTTTCGTCAGGACGGGCACCGTCACTGACTGCGGCCGTCAGGGGTCTGGCATCGCCGCGGTTGTCTACGAGCGGTCGATCCGCTGGGCGGAATGAGACGGCGGCGTTCCTCCTCTTCCTCACGATCCTGCCTGCCGCATGCCAAGCGCGCATAGTTCCGCCGCATTTTTGACGGAAAGGCTGGCCGAGAGGGTCAGCCGACAGGATCCTCGGCGGGCCACCATGACCATTCGTTCCCACATTCGCAACGCGACGATCATCGCTGGCTCGGCGGTGGCTATTTTCCTGGCCATTCTGGCTTTCCAGCAGGTGCTGCGGCTTAGCGGCAATTTCCACACCGTCGTTGCCGGCCAGTTCTACCGTTCCTCGCAACTCTCCACGGCGGCGCTCGAAGGTTACGTGCATCGTTATGGGTTGAAGACCATCATCAACCTGCGCGGCGCCGAGCCGAACAGGAAATGGTATCAGGACGAAAAGCAGCTCGCCGATTCGCTTGGCCTGACGATGATCGATTTCGGCATGTCGGCGACCAAGCCGATCACGAGGGACAGGGCGGCGGCGCTGGTTGCGGTTCTGAAGGCGGCTCAAAAGCCGATCCTCGTCCATTGCCTGGACGGCGCCGACCGCACCGGCCTTGTCTCCGTCATTTACGCCAGCCAGGTGGCCGGCGAGGACGAGGAGACATCGGAACGGCAATTGACGCCGCTTTATGGGCATTTCGGCATACCGCTGGTGTCGCCGACCTTCGCCATGGATTCGAGTTGGGAAGACCTTGAGACGTTTTTCGGCATCGAGGGCTCGTAGCCCTTGCCTTCGCCTCTGCCGGACGCCATAAGCGGGCAACGGGCGGTCGCACCGCGAGGATGACGATGAAGACGCTGATCCTGCAGTTTTTCACCTGGTGGAACAGCCAGACCTGGGGCACGCGCTTTCACACCTGGCGCTTCGGCAAGAAGGTCGGTGAGGATGAGTTCGGCAACGTCTATTACGAAGGCGGGATCAATTCCGATGGCCAGACGCGCCGCTGGGTGATCTACAACGGCTATGCCGAGGCTTCCGCCATTCCGCCGGGCTGGCACGGCTGGATTCATCACCGCACCGACACGCCGCCCTCGGCCGAGACTTATGAGCCGCGCGACTGGCAAAAGCCGCACCTGCCGAACCTGACGGGAACGGCGGGCGCCTACCGGCCGAAGGGCTCCATCCTCGGAGCCGGCCGCCGTCCGCAGGTGAGCGGCGACTACGACGCCTGGACGCCGGGCTCCTGAGCCTGTTCCGGTTCGGGTTCTCGCCACATTTGCCGTTTAGCTGGTTCGCTTCGTCGCAACGCTCTACCTTTGGGCGTCGAGAATCACCGCATGCCCAAAGACGGGTCGTCCGCATGATGCCTTCCAGCCGCCTTTCGACCGTCGCCCTGGCCGCGATGCTGGCGGCTGCCTGCCCGCTCGCGGCCCATGCGCAGCAGATGCCATGGGACCCGCCGCTTGAGAACGAGGCGCCGGCCGAGGTACCGTTCCAGATCCAGCCGGACCCCACGCAGGACCAGCCGATGGGCGAGCCGGTTCCGGACCAGCCCGCGCAGGAACCGGCTCCGGACCAACCCGCCGAAGGACAGCAGCCCGCGCCGGATCAGCCGACGCAGGACCAGCCTACTCAGGATCAGTCCAACCAGGGCCAGCCGGCTCAGGACCAGCCGGCGCCTGCGCCGAAGGTCGAGCGCGTGAAGAACCCGATCGCCGAATTCACCGGCATCGACAAGATCACCGGCCGCATCATCACCTTCGACGTCTATATTGACGAGACGGTGCAGTTCGGCGCCTTGCAGGTGACGCCGCGCGTCTGCTATTCGCGCCCCGGCGCCGAGGAGCCGAAGACGGATTCCTTCGTCGAGGTCGACGAAATCACGCTGGACCGCAAGATCCGCCGCATCTTCACCGGCTGGATGTTCGCCGAAAGCCCCGGCCTGAACGCCGTCGAGCATCCCGTCTATGACGTGTGGCTGAAGGCCTGCAAGCAGAAGTCCGATGTGCCACCGCCCGAAAGCGTCAAGGCGCCCGCCACCACGACCGATACGGTCCCCGATTCGGCGTCGGCCACGACCAAGCCAGCCAACTGATCGGAACCGCAACCCGCGCCGCGCGTTTGGTGCGGCGGCAGGGCGTCAGCGGGATGGAGCAGGTTTATGGTGGCCAGCGAGAAGGAACTTCTCGAAATCGAGAAGGGGTTCTGGGCCCTCGGCGAAGCGTATTTCAAGGCCCACGCCGACAAGGAATGCCTGGTGGCCTTTCCGGAGATGGCGATGGCCATGAGCAATGCCGACCTCGCGGCGACTGCGAAGAATCCCAACCGCTGGCGCGATCTCTCCATCGATCTCAAGGGTATGGTCGAACCCGGCAGCGATGTCGTCATGCTAAGCTACGAGGCGCATGCGACGCGCGAGGGTGGCGAGCCCTATGCGGCGCTCGTCAGCAGCGGCTACGTCCACCGCGCCGACGGCTGGAAACTGATGTTCCATTGCCAGACGCCACTGGCCGTGGATCGCGGCAAAAAGAAACGGTGAACCGTCCGCCATCTCTTAAAGCGCGTCGCGATCTTTCAGATTCGCTCCGCGTCCTTTAGATTCTTGATTTTACGCATGTCTTTGTCTCGAAACCGGTTCCCACTTTCGGGAGACATGCTCTAGGGGTTGAAGGTCGCGCTGCCCTTCAGCGCCTCGGCCAACATCGTCTCGTATTTGGCCCGCGGCACGTCGACGGCGCCGAAGCGCTTCAGGTGCTCGGTGGTGAACTGCGTGTCGAGCAGCACGAAATTCCGCGCCTTCAGCCGCTCGACCAGATGAACGAGGCAGACCTTGGAGGCGTCGGTTTCGCGCGAGAACATGCTTTCGCCGAAAAAGACGCGGCCGAGCGACACGCCGTAGAGCCCACCGACCAGCCGGTCGTCACGCCACGCTTCGACCGAATGGGCATGGTCCATGCGGTGCAGCTCGACATAGGCCTGCCGGATCGGTGCGTTGATCCATGTCGAGGTGCGTTCCTCGCGCTTTTCCGCGCAGGCGTCGATGGTCGCCTCGAAATCGGAATCGAAGCGAATCTCGAAAAGGCCTTTGCGCAAGGTCTTGGCGAGGCTCTTCGGCACATGGAAGCCGTCGAGCGGAATGATGCCGCGGGTTTCCGGCCGCACCCAGAACACCTCCGGGTCCGATGCGCTTTCCGCCATCGGAAAGACGCCCGAAGCATAGGCCTTGAGCAGCAGGTCGGTCGGAATGTGGAAGCCGGGTGCGTAGGGACGGGTCATGGCCCGCGCCTCAGTGTGTCCCGGCGTCCTTGGCCAGATATTTCTCCAGCCAGTGGATGTCGTAGTCGCCGTTGGCGATGTCTGGGTTGCCGACGAGGTCGCGGAACAGCGGCAGCGTCGTCTTGATGCCGTCGACGACGAACTCGTCCAGCGCACGCCTCAGCCGCATCATGCACTCGACTCGGTTGCGACCGTGCACGATCAGCTTGCCGATCAGCGAGTCGTAGTAGGGCGGGATGCGGTAGCCCGAATAGACACCCGAATCCACGCGGATGCCGAGGCCGCCCGGCGTGTGGAAATGCGTGATCGTGCCGGGCGACGGCGTGAAGGTGCGCGGGTCCTCGGCGTTGATGCGGCATTCGATGGCGTGGCCGTTGAACTTGATGTCCTCCTGGCGCACCGAAAGCCCGGCGCCGGAGGCGACACGGATCTGCTCGTGCACGAGGTCGATGCCGGTGATCGCTTCCGTCACCGGATGCTCGACCTGAAGACGCGTGTTCATCTCGATGAAGTAGAACTCGCCATCCTCGTAAAGGAACTCGATGGTGCCGGCGCCGGAATAGCCGAGATCGGCCACCGCCTTGGCGCAGATGCCGCCGATCCTGGCGCGCTGGTCGGCATTGAGGGCAGGGGAGTTCGCCTCTTCCCACACCTTTTGGTGGCGGCGCTGCAGCGAGCAGTCGCGCTCGCCGAAATGCACGCCCTTGCCAAAGCCGTCGCCGAACACCTGCAATTCGATGTGGCGCGGCTTTTCCAGGTACTTCTCGATATAGACGGCATCGTCACCGAAGGCCGCGCCCGCTTCCTTGCTCGCCGTCTGCAACGCCTCGATGAGGTCGTCCTCGGTACGCGCCACCTTCATGCCGCGCCCGCCACCGCCGGCCGAGGCCTTGATGATGACGGGATAGCCGATCTCGGCGGCGATGCGCTTGGCCTCTTTCTCGTCGGTGACGGCGCCGTCGGAGCCTGGAACTACCGGGATGCCGAGGCGCTTGGCGGTGCGCTTGGCCTCGATCTTGTCGCCCATGATGCGGATGTGGTCGCCGGTCGGGCCGATGAAGGTGATGTTGTGAGCCGCCAGTATGTCGGCGAACTTGGCGTTCTCCGACAGGAAGCCGTAGCCCGGATGCACGGCGTCCGCGCCGGTGATCTCGCAGGCGGCGACGATCTGGTGGATGTTGAGATAGCTGTCGCGCGACGGCGGCGGCCCGATGCAGACGCTCTCGTCGGCCAGCCTGTCATGCATGGCGTCGGCATCGGCGGTCGAATGCACCACCACCGTCTGGATGCCGAGCTCCTTGCAGGCGCGCAGGACCCGGAGCGCGATTTCGCCGCGATTGGCGATGAGGATCTTCTGGAACATCGGCCTTTTCCCGGCCTTATTCGATCACGACGAGCGGCATGCCGAATTCGACCGGCTGGGCGTCCTCGATGAGGATGGCCGTGACCGTGCCGCCGCGCGGTGCCGGTATCTGGTTCATCGTCTTCATCGCCTCGATGATGAGCAGCGTCTGGCCTTCCTTGACCTTCTGGCCGATCTCGACGAACGGCTTGGCGTCGGGCGAAGGGGCGAGGTAGGCGGTGCCGACCATCGGCGAGGGCACGGCGTTCTTGGACGGATCGGCAGTCGGTGCGGCGATGGGCGCTGCGGCAGTCGGCGTGGCCGAAACCGGGGCGGCATAGGCCGGCGGTGCGGCGAAGGCCTGCACGGCCGGCGCCTGGCGCGAGACGCGCACCTTGAGGTCGCCCAGCTCCACCTCGATTTCGCTGAGGTTGGTGTCGTTCAGAATGCCCGCGAGATCGCGGATCAGCTGCTGGTCAACACCGGTCATTTTCGTCGACATGATCGATCCTTCTTCTTGTCCGCGCTCAGGGCCGGGCCGCGAGCGCTTGCAGCGCCAGCCGGTAGCCGAGTGGCCCGAAGCCGCAAATCATGCCAAGCGCATGCGGAGCGACCATCGAGACGTGGCGGAACGGTTCCCGCGCGTGGATATTCGACAGATGCACTTCCACCACCGGCACCGGAGCGGCGGAACGGATGGCGTCGTGAATGGCGATTGAGGTGTGCGTATAGGCGCCGGCATTGAGAACGATGCCCGCCGCCGCGCCACTCGCCTCCTGCACCCAGGAGACAAGGTCGCCTTCGTGGTTGGACTGGCGGAAATCGATCGCCAGCCCGAGTTCCTCACCGGCCTTGCGGCAGTCGGCGGCGATGTCGTCCAGCGTCTGCGTGCCATAGATGGACGGCTCGCGCTTGCCGAGCATGTTGAGGTTGGGACCGTTGAGGACGAAAACCGTTTTCAAAAATACAGACCTTTCCCGGCACCGCCGCAGGCGGGCGCCGGACCCTCTATAATGGGCATAGTCCACCGCGAAAAGAGCGCAAGTGCCTTCTTTGGCTGTCCACAATAGCTATATGGGCAGGCCGGCGGCGAGGAACGCCGGCTTGCGGATATCGAGCCGTCAGAGCGAGGCCTTGGCGGCTTCGATCTTCTCGGCCAGCACCTTCTGGCCGAGCGCGCCGAAGATCACCTCGTCGCCGACGACGTAGGAGGGCGTGCCGGTGATCGCCAGCTTGTTGGCGAGGTCGTAGGTCTTCTCCAGCGCCGCCGGGATATCGGGGTCCTGCATGTGTTCGCGCAGCTTGCCCTCGTCGGCCCCCAGCGACAGCGCGATCTTGATCGCCTTGGCTTCCGTCGCACGCCCTTCGCCGCCGAGCAGGGCGGTGTGGAATTCGCCGTACTTCTCCGGCATCAGCTTGTGGAAGGCCATCGAGACCACGCTGGCCTTATGCGAATCCGGGCTGAGGATGGGGAATTCCTTCAAGACGAAGCGCAGGTCCGGGTCGGCCTTGGTCAGCGCCTGCATATCTTCCATGGCGCGTTTGCAGAAGCCGCAATTGTAGTCGTAGAACTCGACGATGGTGACCTTGCCGTTGGGGTTGCCGACGACGCCGTCGAAGGCCGAATTGAAGATATCGCCCTTCTGGTTCTTGATGACGTCCAGATGGGCGAGGCGCTGTTCTTCCTTCTGCTTGGTTTCCAGCGCTTCCTGCGCTTCGAGCAGGATTTCCGGATTCTTCAGAAGATAGTCGCGCACGATCGCTTCCACCTCGGCGCGGTCGAGCGTGCCGCCGGCTGGGACCGTCGTGGTCGAGGCGACCTTGATCGCGTCCGGCGCGGCCTGCATGGCGGGCTTGTTACCGGCCGCATAGCCGGCGCCGAGCATGGCCAGTGCGGCGATGGTCCCGGTCGCACTCAGAAGAACTGCCTTGTTCATGATCCCTGTCCTTTTGGTCGTCCGGGCGGCGATGCCGCCTGCCGGAGAAATGTTCAGTTGCTCTTGGCCGGTCCGAAGTTGATGATGTCCTGCGCGCGCAGCCAGGCGGGCTCGCCGCGCTTCAGGCTCTTTTGTGCGCGCATGGCGAATATTTTCGCGTCGCGAAAGGCGCCTGAATAGAAGTAACCCTCCGCTGTCGCCAGTTCCGCCTTGGCGACGTCGCCCTGCTCGCCATAGGCCTGTGCCAGATAGCGGTAGGCCGTGCCGTTCTCACGGTCGCGCGCAAGCCCGCTCTCGATCTGTGCGACCGCCTTCTTCAGCGAATCCGGCGTGCCCTGCGCCAGCAGCGCCTGGCCGTAGGAGACCGGCAGGATGCCCGATTTTGCCGGATCGAGGCGGACCGCCTTGGCATAGGCCGTGGCGGCGTCCTTCGGCCGGTTCGCCTTCATCAGGATATCGCCCCGCAACTCGTGGAAATAGGCGTTCTTCGGTTGCGCCTTGATGAGCGCGTCGGCCTGGGTCAGCGACGAGGCGAGGTTTCCATAGAGATAGGCCACCTGCGCTTCGCCGTACTTTGCGGCCAAAGGGTCGATCTTCTTGCGGATCAGCCGCGAGACCGCCGCCTGGCCGTCAAGGTAGGCGGCGATCTTGACGCGCATCATGTCATGGCGCTGCTGGAGAGCCGGCGGGTCGGTCTTGTCGCGATAGGGGCTGCTCTTGACCAGTTGCTCGAGGTTGGAGATGCGGTCCTGTGGCATCGGGTGGCTTATGCGGTAAGGATCGACCTGCGCGCCCGACAGCGACAGCGCGCTCTGGAACCTCTCGAAGGTCTTCAGCATGCCCATGCCGGACTGGCCGGTGGCGTTGAGGTAGGTGATGGCCGAACGGTCGGCGGTGATCTCCTCGCCGCGCTGGTAGCTGAGCAGCGAGCGCTGGGCCATTTCGCCGCCGCCGGTTGCGAGGCCCATGCCCGCGCCGGCAAGCCCCTTGCTGTTGGTGGCGGCACCCGCGGCAATCGCGCCGACGCCCAGCAGACTGGCCACGATCGCCATCGTCTTGGCGCGTTCGAGCTGTTCGCGCAGCTTCTCCTGGTGGCCGCCGGCGAGGTGGCCGGTTTCGTGCGCGATGACGCCGATGATCTCGTTCGGGGTCTCCGATTGCATCAGCGCGCCGGTGTTGATGAACAGGCGCCGGCCGGCGACGAAGGCGTTGAAGGACTTGTCGTTGACCAGCACGATCTGGATGCCGGAACTGGACAGGCCTGCTGCCTTGAAGATCGGCCGGGCATAGTCGCGCACCAGCGCCTCGATCTCGGCGTCGCGCACCACCGGCACACCCTGCGCAAAGGCGCTGACGGTGCCGGCAAAGGCCATCACGGCGCCCAGCGAGAAGGTCACGGCGGCGCGCGCGGCCTTGGCGAAAGTCGAGGCGGGTCGTGACAGGCTCAGCATTGCGCGTCCACTGGTAGACGAGGCGGCGCGCGATGAAAAGCCGCCGCCCGAAACATCATGAACTTGTGAAGGCCACGCCAATCGGGCATTTGTGCGGCGCGCCAGGCCGAAACGATGGTGTTGCCCGATGCGCAACGGACGGGAAAGGGATGAGATGGCTGTTTCGCTATCACGCCGGGGTGAGGTCGAGCCGTTCCATGCGATGGACGTGCTGGCGGAGGCGAATCGGCTTTCGGCGGGCGGTGCCGACGTCATTTCCATGGCCGTCGGCCAGCCGTCCGATCCTGCGCCGGCCGCCGTGCGCGCTGCCGCTGCGGAGGCCTTGAAACACGGCCGCATCGGCTACACCGACACGCTCGGTCTGCCGGGACTGCGCGCCGCCATCGCCGCGCATTACCGCGAGCATTACGGCATCGAGGTGCCGGCCGCCCGCATCGCCGTCACCACCGGCTCGTCGGCCGCCTTCAACCTCGCCTTTCTGGCCATGTTCGACGCCGGCGACCGCGTCGCCATCGCGGCCCCGGGCTACCCAGCCTACCGCAACATTATGACGGCGCTCGGCATCGAAGTGGTCGAGATCGAACTGGAAGGGGAGGCATGGTTGCATGCCGGCCATCTGGAGGCCGCGCACCGACACAAGCCGCTTGCCGGCGTTCTGTTCGCCAGCCCCGCCAACCCGACCGGCGCAGTCGTCCCGCCGGACGAATTGAAAACGCTGGTGGAGACGGCCGAGAGGCTCGGCATCGCCGTCATTTCCGACGAGATCTACCACCGCCTTGCCTATGGTGCGCCGGATACCACAGCACTTGCCTTCGGCAAGGACGTGACGGTCATCAATTCCTTCTCGAAATACTACTGCATGACGGGCTGGCGCATCGGCTGGATGGTGCTGCCGGAAAGCCTCGTGCGGCCCGTCGAGCGGATTTCCCAGAGCCTCTATATCTCGGCGCCCGAACTGTCACAGGTCGCGGCGATCGAAGCGTTCGGCGCGACAGCGGAACTGGAGGCGGTAAAGGCCCGCTATGCGGCAAACCGCGAACTGTTGACCCGGCGCCTGCCGGAACTGGGTTTTGCGCTGGCCGCGCCCATGGACGGCGCCTTCTATGCCTTCTGCGATGTCACGCGCCTGACCAACGACAGCATGGAATTCGCCCGCCGCATGCTGGCCGAGGCGTATGTCGCCGCCACGCCCGGCCGCGACTTCGATCCGCAGCGCGGCCATCGCACCATGCGCTTTTCCTATGCCGGCCGGACCGACGAGATGGCCGAGGCGATGAACCGCATCGAACGCTGGCTTGGCTGAGACGCCGCCGGTTCGTCCGGCTTGCGTTTCGTCGCGGACCGTTAACGTCTTTCACAATTGCGCGACTGTCGTGGCAATGCGCTGAAAAGGACTTACTTTTCAATGCAGGTAAACGAATTCGCGGAGGCGAACATGCGCGCGATCAACCAAATTACTCTCATCCTGACCATCATCGGCGGCCTGAACTGGCTGTCGGTCGGCCTTGCCGGTTATGATGTTCTCGGCGCCCTGTCGGGTGGCGCAGGCGACGCGGCTGCCCGCATCGCCTATGTCATCATCGGCCTGTCGGCGATATGGCAGCTGATGCCCATGGTCCAGAGCTTCACCGAAGGCGAAGTCTCGGCGGAACGTCACGCCCACCACTGACCCGAACTGCGCGAGGCGGCGACATAAGTTGCCGCCGCCTCGTCCTGACAGATCCAAAGAAAAATCCCGCGCCGATGGTCATGCGGCGCGGGATTCTTTTTGTCAGCCGATCAAGGCAACTGGCTGAAAAGCTTAGAAGAAGCTTTTACGCTGCCACCAGCCGGCGCGCTTCGGCTTGTCTTCTGCCGGTTTGTCTTCGACGGCCGCAGCGTCTTCGCTGGCAGGCGTTGACGAGACCACGACCGGCGCAGCCGCAACTTCGGCCGCTGCCGGCTTGCGGCGCGACGACCGGGCCTTGGGCTTGTCTTCAGCGGGCTTATCCGCGACCGGGGGAGCCGTCTCGACGACTGCCGGTTCGCTGGCCACTTCGGTCTCTGTCGGGGCGGCATCCGCTTTCTTGGCACGGGTGCTGCGGCGCGGCTTCTTCGGCTTGGCTTCCTCCGTCACCTCGGCAACTGGCGCTGCTTCCTCGACCGCTGCCGGCTGTGTAGCCCCGGTATTGACGATCTCGGCGACTTCGGTGGCGTCGGAAGCGTCCGTTGGCTCGGCTGCTGCTTCGTCCGCCGAAGCGGCCGCTTCTTCGCCGGTGTCGTCGCGACGGTTGCGCTTGCCGCCGCGCTTGCCGCGCCGACGCTTCTTGCCTTCGGCTTCGTCGGCAGCGGATTCTTCGGCGGCAACGACGGCGGTCTCGCCCGCTTCGCTGTCGGCGTCGGTCTCCGCCAGCTCGGCTTCGCCGTCATCCTCCTGTGTCGCCGTCACGGTCTCGCCCTGCTCCTGCTGGGCCGCGCCTTGCTCGCGGTCGCGCCCGCCGCGCCTACGCCGGCGGCGCTTGCGCTTGCGCTGGCCGTCGCCGTTCTCACCGTCATGCCCGTGCTGCTGGCCGCCCTGGTGACGCGGCTGTTCGTCTTCGGCCTCGTCATCAGCCTCGACGACGATATCGTCTTCCGGCTCTTCCTCGACGAGAACCGGCTGCGGCGCCTTGTTCTCCACAAAGCCTTCCGGCTTTTCGGCCAGTGCGCCGCGCACGATCAGGTAGTGCTGCACGCCGACCGTATCGTCCGCCTCGATGGTGATTGTCAGGCCGAAGCGCTGCTCCAGGTCGACCAGCGTCGAGCGCTTGTGGTTGAGTACGTAGAGCGCGGTGGCCGTCGGTGTCTTGACGGTGATGTGGCTGCGCGAATCCTTGAGCAGGAATTCCTCGATCGCCCGCACCACCAGCAGCGCCGTGGAGGAATCGGAACGCACATGACCGGTGCCGCCGCAATGCGGGCAGGGCTTCATGGTCGATTCCAGCACCGAGGCGCGGATGCGCTGACGGCTCATCTCCATCAGGCCGAAATGCGAGATGCGGCCGACCTGGATGCGGGCACGGTCGTTCTTCAGGCAGTCCTTGAGCTTCTTTTCGACCGCACGGTTGTTGCGGTTCTCCTCCATGTCGATGAAGTCGATGACGATCAGGCCTGCAAGGTCGCGCAGGCGAAGCTGGCGTGCCGCTTCCTCGGCCGCCTCCAGGTTGGTCTGGAGCGCGGTGTCCTCGATGTTGTGCTCCTTGGTGGAGCGGCCCGAATTGACATCGATGGCGACGAGCGCTTCGGTCTGGTTGATGATGAGGTAGCCGCCGGACTTCAGCGTCACCTGCGGCTGCACCATCTTGTCGAGCTGTGCCTCGATGCCGGCGCGCGCGAAGATCGGCGTGGTGTCGCGATAGGGCTGGACCATCTTGGCGTGGCTGGGCATCAGCATGCGCATGAAGTCCTTGGCCTCGCGATAGCCTTCCTCGCCGGAGACCAGGATTTCGTCGATGTCCTTGTTGTAGAGGTCTCGCACCGAACGCTTGATCAGCGAGCCTTCCTCGTAGACGAGGGCAGGGGCCGTCGATTCCAGCGTCAGGCTGCGGACGTTCTCCCACAGCCGCATCAGGTATTCGTAGTCGCGCTTGATCTCGGCCTTGGTGCGGCTCTCGCCGGCGGTGCGCAGGATGACGCCCATGCCCTGCGGCACTTCCAGGTCGGCGACCACTTCCTTCAGCCGCTTGCGGTCCTGCACGTTGGTGATCTTGCGCGAGATGCCGCCGCCGCGCGCGGTGTTCGGCATCAACACCGAATAGCGGCCCGCCAGCGACAGATAGGTGGTGAGCGCCGCGCCTTTGTTGCCGCGCTCTTCCTTGACAACCTGCACCAGCAGGATCTGGCGGCGCTTGATGACTTCCTGGATCTTGTATTGCCGGCGCACCGGCTTGCGGCGGTTGCGAACTTCCTCCAGCGCGTCCTCGGCGCCGACCGACTCGACCTCGTGATCGTCGCCGTGAGCGTCGTGATGCACTTCCTCGACCGTGCCGCGATCTTCCGTGCTTTCCGGCGCTTCCTCGGTCGCGACCTCTTCGGAGATCACATGCGCATCGGCGGTCGCCGCAATGGTGGTGTTGGTTTCGGCATCGAGGATCGCCGTCTCCGCAACCTCGACGGTTTCCTCGCCGGCATCGCTTGCCTCTGCCGCGTTATCGACCTCGACCGCGCTGTCTTCGCCTGAGGCGTCATGATCGTCGGCGCCGTTCTCGGCGGGCGCGCTGTCGTCGCCCTCGGCGGCCTGGCGGGCCTCGCCATTGTGGCGGTTGCGTCCACGCCGGCGTCCGCGCCGGCCGCGATTGCGGTCGTGCCGCTCCTCGCTATCGCCGTTTTCGTCGTCGTCCTCGTCTTCGGCTTCCTGCGCCTCGGCGCGTAGCAGCGCCTGCCGGTCGGCGACCGGGATCTGGTAATAGTCGGGATGGATTTCACTGAAGGCGAGGAAGCCGTGCCGGTTCCCGCCATATTCGACGAAGGCAGCCTGCAGGGAAGGTTCCACCCGCGTCACGCGGGCGAGGTAGATGTTTCCTTTGAGCTGTTTCTTGTCCTGGGATTCGAAATCGAATTCTTCGATGCGGTTACCGCGAACGACAACGACGCGTGTTTCCTCCGGGTGGGAGGCATCTATCAGCATTTTGTTGGGCATTATCGTGTTTCCTGCCGGCCACACGCAGCCGCGACGCGGAGGGAAAGACCCGCCGCCGTGCGGTTTGTACGGTGTCTGTGCCGGATGATTGAACGCCCGCCTTGCGAGGCTGGAGCGCAATGCCGGTGCCGCCCGCCGCCACTACAGCGCGGTTGATTGCGGACCTTTGCATGGTTGCGCCTGAAGCCATCGTGACCAAGCGGACCTCTTTGAACCAAAGCCCGGACGATCCGGACCAGCTTGTTGCTCCTTGCGGGAGCCGGCGCGGGCAGGGCCCTGGCCGTTTTCTTCACCGCAGGCGATTCCCCCGCCACGGGCGCACGCCTGCGAAAATCGATGCGATCACCCTTGCCTGTCGTCCGGTCGCCCGTGCGAAGGAACTGCCCCTTGTGCGATACCCAGCCGAAAGCTGCGCGGAAGGCGGTTCCTGGATTGCAGTGATCCAACGTCGCTTTTATGATTTGGCAGGAGCGAAGGCAACCCCGATTTCCACGCCGGCAAATTGGCTCTTGCGTGACCGAATCCGGTGTCGAAAAGGCTTGGTTAACCTTCTCTGGATACCAATCGTTAATCGAGTTCGCGGCCTGAACGGCAAAGTCCTGCAATCGCCGCACGCGGCGCGCCAACCGGAAGCGACTGGAATGAAGATGGGGTCTAAGGCGACAGGACACAAGGGGATCGCCCGCTTTGCCGGGCGCGTCTGCCTTGGCGGCAAGAGCGGTTTGGTCGCTGCCGTTCGCGCTTTTATGGTCGCGATGGCCGTCATCCTGTCCTGCCTGTGCGCACCCATCGTCGTGCAGGCAGCCGAGACAGCGCCCACGGCCGCCACCGGCTACCGGATGGCCGGCGACGCGGAAAAAATACGCATCGTGGTCGACCTCGACCGCGAGCCGCAACCGAAATGGTTCCTGCTGCGTGGCCCGAACCGTCTGGTCGTCGACCTGCCCGATACGCGCCTTGCCATCGATGCCGCCGACCTGAAGGCGAAGGGGCTTGTCCGCAACGTGCGTTGCGGCCGGCTCGACGACGGCACCGCCCGTCTTGTGCTGACCGGCAAGGGACCGTTCCTCGTCGACAGGCTGGACGTGCTGAAGAACGAGGAGGGCGCCGGCTGGCGCATCGCCATCGACCTCAAGGCGGCCTCGGCACGTGAATTTGAGGCGGCGCTTGCCGATCAGGCCCTGTCGACCGGCTCCACCACCGCAACCAAGGGGCAGCGCGTCGGTACCGGCCCGGTCTCGGCCCCCTCCCATCGCTTCACCGTCGTCGTCGATCCCGGCCATGGCGGCGTCGACGGGGGCGCCGAAGGCGTCACCGGCGCGGTCGAGAAGGACGTGACGCTGGCCTTCGCCAAGCTGTTGCGCGACAAGCTCGCCGCAGCCGGCCCCTACGACGTGTTCATGACCCGCGACAGCGACGTCTTCCTGCGGCTGGACGAGCGCGTGCGCATCGCCCGCCAGCATGAGGCGGACCTGTTCATCTCGATCCATGCCGACACGATTTCGGTGAAGAGCCTGCGCGGCGCCACCGTCTACACCGTGTCCGACAAGGCCTCGGACGCCGAGGCGCAGGCGCTGGCCGATCGCGAGAACCTGTCGGACCGCTTCGCCGGCATGGAGATCAAGGGCGACGATCCCGAGGTCACCGACATCCTGATCGACCTTATCCGGCGCGAGACGCATTCCTTCTCGCTGCGCTTCGCCCGCACGCTCGTCGGCCAGCTTTCCACGACCGTCGGCCTCATCAACAATCCGCATCGTGAAGCCGGCTTCCGGGTACTGAAGGCGCCGGACGTGCCGTCCGTGCTGGTCGAGCTCGGCTACCTTTCCAATGCCAAGGACGAGGCGCAGCTCCTGTCTTCGGACTGGCGCGACAAGGCCGCCGACAGCATCGTCAAGGCCGTCGGCCTGTTCGCCCAGGCCCGGCTGCAGACGGGTGGATAAGCGTGCGCCGCGGTCTTCGCCACAACCGGGACGGGCGTTGCGTGACGACAACACCGGTCGTTTTTATTCGGGGCGTGTGGAACGGAAATCAACGCTTGCCGCATTTTGCCCACATCGTGGCGACATGGGGTTCTGATTGCGGATCGGGAATGATCGGGAAGCTTGCGCTGCCCCGCGTTGCGTCTAGGACAATTCCCGACCACGGACTGGAGCGGGCATGATTCGGCTCATCGGCTATTTCTTCGGCGTCGCCACGACGCTCGGGCTGCTCGTCGCGGCGGCGGTGGCGGTCTATGTCGGCCATCTGGCCAAGGACCTGCCGGACTATGAAGTGCTGGCCAAGTACGAGCCGCCGGTGACGACGCGCTTCCATGCCGCCGACGGCGCGTTGATGGCCGAATATGCGCGCGAGCGCCGCCTTTATCTGCCGATCCAGGCCATTCCCGATCGCGTCAAGGCTGCCTTCCTGTCGGCGGAAGACAAGAATTTCTACAATCATCCCGGCATCGACATCACCGGTCTTGGCCGCGCCGCACTGCGCTACGTCACCGGCGGCCCGACGCAGGGCGGCTCGACCATCACCCAGCAGGTGGCCAAGAACTTCCTGCTGACCAACGAGCAGACGATAGACCGCAAGATCAAGGAAGCGATCCTGTCCTTCCGCATCGAGCAGGCTTATCCGAAGGACCGCATCCTCGAACTCTACCTCAACGAGATCTATTTCGGCCTCGGCGCCTATGGCATCGCGGGTGCCGCACTCACCTATTTCGACAAGTCGGTCAACGAACTGACGATTTCGGAAGTCGCCTACCTGGCCGCCCTGCCGAAGGGGCCGTCCAACTATCATCCCTACAAGCACACCGACCGGGCCATCGAGCGTCGCAACTGGGTGATCGATCAGATGGTCGACAACGGCTACGTGACCCGCGAAGAAGGCGCCAAGGCCAAGGCCGAGCCGCTCGGCGTCAAGCCGCGCCGCAACGGCACCTACCTGTTCGCCGGCGAATATTTCACCGAGGAAGTACGCCGCCAGATCATCGCCCGCTACGGCGAAAACGCACTCTACGAGGGCGGCCTTTCGGTGCGCACCACTCTGGAGCCCAAGCTTCAGCGCCTCGCCCGCAAGGTCATGCAGCGCGGCCTGATCAAATACGACACGCTGCGCGGCTATCGCGGCCCCGTCACCACCATCGACATGTCCGGCGACTGGGGCAAGCCTCTGGGCGAGGTGAAGGGGTTGAGCGACGTGCCCGAATGGTCGCTCGCCGTCGTCCTCGACAGTTCCGACAAGGGCCTCACCGTCGGTCTCCAGCCGGCACGCCAGGACTCTGGCGCGCTGGTCGACGAGCGCGTCGAGGGTACGGTCGCAAAGGCCGACATGAGTTGGGCGCTGCGCCACAAGAAGGACGGCAAGACCTTGAAGGCCAAGTCGCCTGCAGAGGTGCTGAAGGCCGGCGATGTCGTCTTCGTCGAGAAGAAGGACGACGGCGACGGCTATCTTTTGCGGCAGGTGCCGGAAGTGGAAGGTGGGCTCGTCGCCATGGACCCGCACACTGGACGTGTGCTGGCCATGGTCGGCGGCTTCTCCTATGCCGCCTCGGAGTTCAACCGCGCCACCCAGGCGATGCGCCAGCCCGGCTCCTCCTTCAAGCCGATCGTCTATTCGGCGGCGCTGGACAACGGCTACACGCCGGCCTCCGTCATCATGGACGGCCCGATCACCATCACGACGGGCAACACCACCTGGACGCCGAAGAACTATGACGGCCGCACCGCCGGTCCCGCGACGCTACGCTCCGGCATCGAGCGTTCGCGCAACCTGATGACGGTGCGCCTCGCCAACGACATGGGCATGAAGCTGGTGGCCGAATATGCCGAGCGCTTCGGCGTCTACGACCACTTGGCGCCTTATCTGCCGATGGCGCTGGGCGCGGGCGAAACCACGGTCATGCGCATGGTCTCGGCCTATTCGATCATGGCCAACGGCGGCAAGTCGATCAAGCCGTCGCTCATCGACCGCATCCAGGACCGCTACGGCAAGACCGTCTACAAGCAGGACGAGCGCAGCTGCGAAGGCTGCAACGCCACCGAATGGAAGAACCAGCCGGAGCCGGAGCTGATCGACAATTCCGAGCAGGTGCTCGATCCGATGACAGCCTATCAGATCACCTCGATGATGGAGGGCGTCGTCCAGCGCGGCACGGCCGTCACCGTCTCCGAACTCGGCTACCCGATCGCCGGCAAGACCGGCACCACCAACGACGAGAAGGACGCCTGGTTCATCGGCTTCACGCCCAACATCGTCGTCGGCCTCTATCTGGGTTACGACCAGCCGAAAGGCCTTGGCCACGGCGCCACCGGCGGCGGCCTTGCCGCTCCCGTCTTCAAGGATTTCATGAAGACGTATCTGGTCGGTCAGCCGAAGGTCGACTTCAAGGTGCCGGAAGGCATGAAGCTGATCGCCATCAACCGCAAGACCGGCATGCGCGCCAATCCCGGCGATTCGGGCGC
>JBQCHN010000223.1:0-3821 GCA_051954615.1 Mesorhizobium sp.
CCGGCGATGTCGACGACCAGCGCTTTCGGATGGGCGATCTGCACGCCGAGCGCCGCCGGAAGGCCGTAGCCCATCGTGCCGAGCCCGCCCGAGGTCATCCAGCGGTTCGGCTTGTCGAAATGGAAGTGCTGCGCCGCCCACATCTGGTGCTGGCCGACCTCGGTGGTGATGTAGGTGTCGTGGTCTTTCGTCAGCGCGAACAGCCGCTGGATGGCGTATTGCGGCATGATGACATCCGGGTTCGGCTTGTAGGCGAACGAGTCGCGGGCGCGCCACTTGGCGATCTGCTCCCACCACGGATAGAGCGCCTTCTTGTCGGCCTTGGCGGTCGCCCGCCACAGCCGCACCATGTCCTCCAGCACATGGCCGACATCGCCCAATATGCCGATGTCGACGCGCACGTTCTTGTTGATCGACGACGGATCGATGTCGATGTGGATCTTCTTCGAGTTCGGCGAAAAGGCATTCAGCCGGCCGGTGATGCGGTCGTCGAAGCGCGCGCCGATGCACACCATCACGTCGCAGTCGTGCATGGCCATGTTGGCTTCGTAGGAACCGTGCATGCCGAGCATGCCGAGCCAGTTCTTGCCCGACGCCGGATAGGCGCCCAGACCCATCAGCGTCGAGGTGATGGGAAAGCCGGAGAGTTCGACCAGTTCGCGCAGCAGGTGGCACGCCTCCGGGCCGGAATTGACCACGCCGCCGCCGGAATAAATGACAGGCTTCCTGGCGCCGGCCATCAATTCGACCGCCGCCTTGATCTTGTCGAGGTCCCCCTGGACCTTCGGCTGGTAGCTGGTGCGCGGCGCCGTCTGCGGCGGCTCGTAGAGGCCGGTGGCGAACTGCACGTCCTTCGGAATGTCGACCACGACCGGACCGGGCCGGCCGGTGGTGGCGACATGGAAGGCCTCATGGATGGTGCGGGCGAGGTCGTTGACGTCCTGGACCAGCCAGTTGTGCTTGGTGCAAGGCCGCGTGATGCCGACTGTGTCGCATTCCTGGAAACCGTCGGAACCGATCAGCGTCGTCGGCACCTGGCCGGTCAGGCAGACCAGCGGAATGGAATCCATCAGCGCGTCCTGCAGGGGCGTCACCGCATTGGTGGCGCCGGGACCGGAGGTGACCAGCATGACGCCAGCCTTGCCGGTCGAGCGCGCATAGCCTTCAGCCGCATGGCCGGCGCCCTGCTCGTGGCGCACGAGGATATGCTTGACGTCGTCCTGCTGGAAAAGCTCGTCGTAGATCGGCAGCACGGCGCCGCCCGGATAGCCGAAAATGTGCTCGACGCCGTTGTCCTTCAGCGCCTGCACCACCATCTCGGCGCCCGTCATCTCGCGCCGCTCGCTTTGTCCGTTGCTCATCGATTCGTTCCGTCTTCTGCCGCTTTTCCAAGCGTTTGATGGTCGTTTAGTCCTGTTTCGGGCAATAAAAAAGGCCCCCGGAGGGAGCCTGTGTGCGCGCATGGGAGGATTTCGCCCGGCGGTTACACCGCCTTGCCCACGCGCCTTCCTACGAGAATGAGTGCCGTCTTCATGGGCGCGGACAATAAGGGCGCGGATGCCCCCGCGTCAATGGCCGATTTTCGTTTCGGTGAAAACCGGGGCCACGACGCGCCAGACGCCCCGAAAATCCGGCTCGATCCGACTAACCCATTGAAAACAGGCCTAACTAATTGGGGGCATGACGCCACGATTTTTGCATCGATACTGATTGGCGCGCTCGGTGGAGGAACCGATCGCCGACGAAGCCACGCCATCCCCGGGAGGAACCGATGCTCGACAAGGCGCCGAACAAGAAACTCTCCGATCTGCTCGACACGTTCAGCGCGGCACTCGCCGCCGGCGATATCGACAAGGCGGTCGCCTGCTTCCAGGACGACTGCTACTGGCGCGATCTGGTGACCTTCACCTGGAACCTGAAGACGATGGAGGGCAAGGGCCAGGTCCGCGCCATGCTGGAAAGCCAGCTCGCCGGGACGAAACCTTCGCATTGGCGCATCGCCGAGGGCGAGGACGCCACCGAAAGCGACGGCCTCATTGAAGGCTGGATCAGCTTCGAGACGGAGGTGGCGCGCGGCTACGGCCACATCCGGCTCAAGGACGGCAGGATCTGGACGCTGCTCACCACCATGGCCGAATTGAAGGGCCACGAGGAGAAATCAGGGTTCACCCGGCCGCTCGGCGCCAAGCACGGCCACGGCAAGGACCGCAAGAGCTGGAAGGAGGAGCGCGAGGACGAACTCGCCGAACTCGGCCATTCCAGGCAGCCATATGCCCTCATCATCGGCGGCGGCCAGGGCGGCATCGCGCTCGGCGCGCGGCTGAGGCAGCTCGGCGTGCCGACCATCATCATCGAGAAGAACGGGCGGCCCGGCGACAGCTGGCGCAAGCGCTACAAGTCGCTCTGCCTGCACGATCCGGTCTGGTACGACCACCTCCCCTATATCGACTTCCCGAAGAACTGGCCGGTCTTCGCGCCCAAGGACAAGATCGGCGACTGGCTGGAAATGTACACCAAGGTGATGGAGCTGAACTACTGGTCCTCCACCACCGCCAAGTCCGCGAAATACGACGAGAAGGCCGGCGAATGGACGGTCGTCGTCGAGCGTGACGGCAAGGAAATCACCTTGAAGCCGAAGCAGCTCGTGCTGGCGACCGGCATGTCGGGCAAGGCGAACTGGCCGAAATACAAGGGACAGGACATCTTCAAGGGCGAGCAGCAGCATTCCTCGACCCATCCCGGCCCGGAGAAATACCGCGGCAAGAAGGTCGTGGTCATCGGCTCCAATAACTCCGCGCACGACATCTGCGCCGCACTCTGGGAAGGCGGCGCCGACGTCACCATGGTGCAGCGCTCGTCCACCCACATCGTGCGCTCCAATACGCTGATGGATATCGGCCTCGGCGCCCTCTATTCAGAGCAGGCCGTGCAGAACGGCATGACGACGCGCAAGGCGGACCTGATCTTCGCCTCCCTGCCCTACAGGATCATGCACGAGTTCCAGATCCCGCTCTACGAGCAGATGCGCGAGCGCGACAAGGACTTCTACGACGCGCTCGAAAAGGTCGGCTTCATGCACGACTGGGGCGACGACGGCTCGGGGCTGTTCATGAAGTACCTGCGCCGCGGCTCCGGCTACTACATTGACGTCGGCGCCTGCGACCTCGTCATCGACGGTTCGATCAAGCTCAAGACCGGCAAGGGCGCGGCGGTGCAGGAACTGACCGAAACCGGCGTCAAATTCGTCGACGGCACCGAACTGCCAGCCGATCTCGTCGTCTACGCCACCGGCTATGGCTCGATGAACGGCTGGGCCGCCGACCTCATCTCGCAGGAAGTCGCCGACAGGGTGGGCAAGGTCTGGGGCCTCGGCTCGAACACCACCAAGGACCCCGGCCCGTGGGAAGGCGAGCAGCGCAACATGTGGAAGCCGACGCGGCAGCCCGCACTCTGGTTCCACGGCGGCAACCTGCATCAATCCAGGCACTATTCGCAGTACCTTTCACTGCAATTGAAGGCCCGGCAAGAAGGCATCGCGACGCCGGTCTACGGCCTGCAGGAAGTCCATCACAAGGCCTAGCAGCCTCCTGCGCCCCTGAGGCGGCATGGCGCCGCCTCGGGTCATTTGCATCGCATTTTCCTTATCGCGTTAACGACATCTGAACCACGCCGCCACACGCGGGCTTAACCCCGTGCGGTTTACAGTCGGGCCGGTGGGGTAAGGGAAATGACGGTCCATGTTCGTCGAACGTGAAGTCTCCGGCGGCGAGACGACATCGCAGGAGCGGCGCGACGCCGGCCAGAACGACGCACGCATCCTC
>JBQCHN010000224.1:0-12456 GCA_051954615.1 Mesorhizobium sp.
GATGATGACGACGATGAAGGACAGCAGCAGCGGGTCCTGCCCCATCAGGTAATGCGCCTGGCTGATCGGCACGATCAGCACGGCGGCAAGGGCTGCCAGCATGGCGCCGAGTGCGAAGACGCCGGCATAGACGCGGCCGACTGGGATGCCGAAAGCCTGCGCCGTCTCGCTGTCATACTGCGTTGCGCGCATGGTGAGGCCGATCTTCGTGCGCGTCAGCACCAGCCAGGTGGCGATCAGCAAAAGGGCGGCGGTGGCGATGATGGACAGCTTGTAGGCGGAATAGCCGAACCACGGCAGCGACAGGCGGACGTTGAAGGGCGGCGCCACCGGCCGCGCCTCCGGGCCGTAGAAGGTCAGTGCGAGTTGCTGGATGATGTAGAGCAGGCCGATGGTGGCGACGATGGTGGATTCGGGATTGTAGTCCAGCCGCGACAGCACCAGCCGCTCGGCCAGCCACGCCACTGCGCCGACGACCAGCGGCGCGATCACCAGCGCGGCGACGAAGCCGATGGCGGGATGGCCTCCAAACGCGTTCGCCACCGCCCAGGCCAGCACCGCGCCCAGCATGAAGAATTCTCCATGCGCGACGTTGACGATGCGCATGACGCCGAAGACCAGCGACAGGCCGAGCGCCGTCAGCGACAGCACCGCTGCGGTGACAAGGCCTTCGAGGACGGCCAGAAGGAGATGAGGACCGAAAGCCATTCAGGCGTCGTCCTCGGCAACCGGAGGCCACTGGCGGGCGGTGTGGACGACGGCTTCGATCCAGATGGTATCGCCATCGATGGAATAGACGATCTTGTAGTGCCGATGCGGATGTATTTCCCTTGTTCCCGAAAGACCCCCCTCCCGACCTATCCTTGGAAAATCCACCAGACGACCGGTCGCTTTAGAAAGCAAGGCATCCATGCGTTCGGCCGCTCGCGGATTATCGAGCGCTATATGCTCGGCGATGTCGGCCAGATCCCTTTTAGCATCTTCCGACCATTCGACCTTCACTTTCCACCCTCATCCGCCATACGCAAGAACCGTTCACGACGCGCGGCGACTTCGGCTTCCACCTCTTCCTGTGTAAATGTCCGCCTGGCTGCTATCGAGGCGCGAGAGCGTTCGACCTTGCGCCGCAGAAATTCGTTATAGTCGCGCTTCTCGTCCTCACGCCGGCGCAGATAGTCTTTCATCAGCTCGCGCATGATCTGCGACGCCGGGCGGTCCACCTCCAGCGCTTCGGCCATGAAGGCGTCGCGCAGCTCCGGTTCCAGCTTCATGGTGAAGACGGCTTCCTTGGCCATGGCAAGACTCCCTTTCGATACTGACGACGTATATACGCCGTCAGTATCTCGGCGACAAGGAAAGCCTACAGCGGCTGGGTGGTGTAGTCGGCCTCCGGCTCGTACATGCCGTCCTCGATCGTCGTCTTGTGGACGACGTTGAGCTTGCCGCCTTCCAGCTTGGAGATGTTCTGGCTGCCGAAGACCTGGTGGATCTTGCCGTTGAACACTTTCTTGCCCTGCGGGTGCTCCGGCCCTTCCGCGAACTCGGTCAGCGCCTCGGTCGCCTCGACCAGCTTGGCGCGGTCCTGCGGCCCCTTGTAGGAGGCGTCCTCCATCGCCTTCTTGATGACGTAGAGCGTCTCCCAGCAGCCGAACATGTGGGCGGCGGTGGAGACGTCCTTGGCGTCGCCGACGGCGGCACCGTTGTCGTCGATGCCGACGGCGGCGCGATAGGCCTTCTCGGCCTCGCTGTCACCCGCCTGCGCGTAGCGCGGCGAACCTTCCCAGAAGTGGCTGCCGTCGAGATATTCGAGGCCGGGGCTGTTGATGTCGACGGCCTCCAGCGAATCGATGAAGCCGAACAGCTTCGGGCCGTTGGAGCCGTAGAAGTCGCCCAGTTCCTTGACGAAGGTAAGCACCGCCGGGCCGACCATGACGTGGTAGATCACCTCGGTGTCGGCCGGGATCTGCGGGAAGTACTTGGTGAAGGAGGATTCCGTCGGCGGGATGGCGATCTGCGCCACTACCTTGCCGCCCGCCTTCTCGATCGCCGGCGGCAGGTAGTCGCGATGGTCGTAGCCGAAGGCGTAGTCGGGGAAGATCATGGTGACCTTCTTGCCGGCGTTGGCGGCGATCCATGGAGCCACCGAGGTGACCTGCGCGCGCACGTCGGTAATGCCGGGCTGCAGGCACCAGCGGTTCATCTTGCCGGAGGCGACGTGGTAGCCCTCGGAGACGACGTAGTAGGGAATCTTCAGTTCGCCGGCGGTCGGCGCCGAGGCGATGACGACGTGGGAGAACAGCGTGCCGTAGACGATGTCGGTCTTGTGCTGGTTGGCAAACTTGGCCACCACCTCAGCGCCGCGCGCGGCATCGGTACCGTCGTCCTCGACGATGATCTCGATCGGGCGGCCGTTGATGCCGCCGGCGTCGTTGATCGCCTTGACGGCGGCGTTGGTGGTGCGCTCGTACCAGCGGCCATAGGCGGCGCCGATGCCGGTGCGGTGCGCCTGGAAGCCGATCCTGATCGGCTCGGAGCTCTGGGCCTGGGCATAGCGCACGAAACCGGGCGCCACCGCCAGCCCGGCGCCGGCGGCCAGGCCCTTCAGCGCGGTGCGGCGGCTCAGCCGGTTGCCGGAGAGGTCGAAAAGTCCCTTGCGGTCAGTCATGGCGGTTCCCCTTTGTTATCGACGTCGACCAACGGATGAAGACGAGAGCGGCGCTCCTGCGACGGACGCTGAAAATTGCATGTGTACAAACTAAATCATCAAAGCCGGGGCCTGACAAGCGAGCTTTCCGCAACGGCAATCGGCCCGCTCGCGATCATACCGCCGGCGCCGACAGGAGCCACAGGCCGAAGACGGTGTAAGCGACCATCAGAAGCGTCAGCGGTACCTGGCTGAGGACGGTGCCGCGGCCGCCGCCATGCAGCCGGGCCGCGAGCCCGTGCGCCACCAGCACGGCGAGCACATGGCCGGCGACGATGGCGCCGGCCTGCACGTTCCACAGCCACCAGGCCGAATGCGCGCCGGCAACGACGCCGGCCGAGACGTGCAGGTGCGCGGTGCCGACGAGGTTCCAGCCGCGCGCGAACGGGTCAGACAGCGCGACGAGCGCATACTGGCCGTCGACCAGCAGCGCCGTCAGGTAGTGGGCGACATGATAGGCGAGCGCGATCGGCACGATCGACCACACCAGAAGGCCGGCGGCGCGGCCGAACGGGACGCCGTCGCCAGCCAGGCGCTGGCCGAGCCACACGGCGGCGAGGAAAGCGCCGGCGAGCAGCAGGAACGTCAGCACGAGGCCGAAGGCGCCAATGCCCATGAGCGCCGTACGGCCCGGATAGTCGAGCGGATTGACGCCGAACCGGCCGAGCCAGAAGAAGGTCTTGGACAGGCCGTCGAAGGAGACGGAGGACAGCGCCAGAAGAATGAACGCCGTGCCGCTCGCAGCCAGCGGTGCGGCACCGAAGAGCTTGGCGCCGGGCAGGCAGAGGGCGAGCCGGCGGCCCGTGCGCTCGACCACGCCGAAACGCGCGACCATGGCGAAGAACAGCGTCAGGAATTCGCCCTTGCGGCTCCATGGCCGGTAACCGAAGGCGAGCATGGCGACGAAGGAGACCAGCCAGTAGAGGCCGGCGGCCATCGCCAGCCGGGCCGGATCGTCGGGCGCCGGGTCGACCAGCTCGAACCAGGCGAAAGCGAAGAACAGGACGAAGGCCGGCCAGCAGCCGAGCCATGCCGGCAGCCGCCACGGCGCGCGGGGACCGAGCAGGCCGGCGGCGAGACGCCAGGGGCCGTACCAGGGATTGAGCCATCGCCAGACATCGCCGAGAAGGCCCTGCACCAGGACGAGCCCGGCCCATATGAGCGTCCATATCGTCAGCGGCAGCGGGTTGGAGAGCGGATCGCGGCTGCCGGTGAAACCCGCCATGACCAGCGCCGCGAAGACGGCGAAGGACAGCAACGAGACGGTGAGGCGCAGCCCTTCCCCCGCCTCGAACAAAGACAGGCGGCGGCGCCACAGCCGCGCCGGCGCGCTGGCCGGCAGCAGCGCGAGCACGAGGAAGGAAATCGCGACGGCGACGGCGCCGCCGAGAAGGTAGTAGCCGGTCGGCAGAAGCAGAACATGGCCCCGGTCGGAGGCATGGGCGAAGGCGGAGGTGGGGAGGAATAGGAGCGGGACAATGACAGCGAGGAGACAGCGCATGCCCGCTCTCTGTTCTGCATTCAATGATACCTCCCTCCCCCTTGCGGGAAGTGACAAGGGGTGGGGGTTGCGATCGGGCGGTATCGGCGAAATTCCCATATGCAAACCGCCCTGCTAAAATTTCACACCTTCACCAGCTGCCGCACGCGATCCTCTTCGCCGAAGATGCGCAGGTAGCGGGCGATCTCCTTCCTGTCGCCGGTGGCCTTTTCGGGGTTGTCGGACAGCTTCACCGCCGGCCGGCCGTTCGCCTCGGTCACCTTGCAGACCAGCGAGATGGGGTTCAGCCGGTCGGTCGGCGTCGGCGCGCAATCCTCGAAGTCGTTGGTCAGGTTGGTGCCCCAGCCGAAGGCCATGCGCACCTTGCCCTCGAAATGCCGGTAGGTGTCTATGATGGTGTCGACCTCGAGCCCGTCGGAGAAGATCAACAGCTTCTTCTCCGGGTCCCTGCCCTTCTCGCGCCACCAGGAAATGATCTTCTCGCCGCCCTCGATGGGCGGGGCGCTGTCGGGGCGGAAGCCGGTCCAGTCGGCCACCCAGTCCGGCGCGTCGCGCAGGAAGGCGGCGGTCCCAAACGCATCCGGCAGCACGATCAGAAGGTTGCCGCCATAGTAGCGCTGCCAGTCCAGCAGCACCTGATAGGGCGCCGCCTTCAGGTCCTTTTCGTTATCGGCAAGGGCCGCCAGAACCATGGGCAGTTCGTGCGCGTTGGTGCCCAGAGCCTCGAGGTCGGTATCCATGGCGAGCTTGACGTTGGAGGTGCCAGTGAAGGCATCGCCGATGCCTTCCTTCAGCGCCTCCACGCACCAGCGCTGCCACAGGAAGGAATGGCGGCGGCGGGTGCCGAAGTCCGAGATGTTGATGCCGGGCAGCTTCTTCAGGAGCTCGGTCTTGGCCCACATCTTGGCCTTGGCGCGGGCATAGAGCACGTCGAGCGCGAAGGGGCCGAACTGCCGCATGGCGGCGCGCGAGCGCAGCTCGTTGATGATGGCGAGCGCCGGGATCTCCCACAGCGTCGTCAGCATCCACGGCCCGGCGAAGGTCAGCTCGAACTGGCCGTCACGCTTCTCCAGATGGTATTCCGGCAGACGGAAATCCTCCAGCCAGGCGAGGAATTCCGGCTCGAAGATCTGCTTGCGGCCGTAGAAGGTGTTGCCGCCCAGCCAGATCATCTCCTTCTTGGAAAAGCGCAGCGTGCGGGCATGGTCGAGCTGCTCGCGCAATTCGCCCTCGTCGATCTCGTCGGCCAGCCTGACAGGACTGCGGTTGATCAGCGAGAAGGTGGCGTCGACCTTGGGATACATGCCCCAGATCATCTGCAGCATGAGGAGCTTGTAGAAATCCGTATCGAGCAGGGAGCGCACGATCGGATCCAGCTTCCAGGTGTGGTTGTAGACGCGCCGTGCGATATCGGTCTTGGTCATGCGGTCCGGCCCCGGGTCGGAGTGGCTGATCAGGCGGTTGCGACAGGCCTTCTAGCATCGAATCGCGCAATGCGCTGCCTGCTTTGCCGTTGGTCCATAAGAAAACCCCGCGGCTTTCGCCGCGGGGTTTCTCCTTCCGGATCGGCAACGCGCACCGCAATGCGCGCAGGCCGGCGGCTAGTAGCAGTAATAGGCGTATTCGCAGTAGCCGTTCCAGTAGCAGTAGTACTGCCAGTAGCAGACCGCCTTGGAATTGGCCTCGGCGGCCTTGCGCACGTCGGCGGCGACCTTGGTGATGAGCTCGTCGCCCTGGGCGAGGTCTTCGGCCTTCTTCAGCACCGCCTCGACGTCGAAGTTGGCGCCCTTGGCGCCTTCCTGGCCGTCGGCCAGCACGCGGCCGGGAACGCCGGCCACCATCTTGGCGGCGGTCACCAGGGCAAGCGCGTCGCCCTTGGCCTCGCCGTAGCCGACGAGCTCGCGCGCAGTCTGCAGGATCTGCCGGCCTTCGGCCTGCTGGGCCTCGCTGATATCGGCCTTCTTGGCGTCGTCGGCGAGCGAAGCGCCGGCCGTCAGGCTCGCCGCAACCAGGAAGCCGGCTAGAATGATCTTCTTCATCATGGTGTCAGTCCTTCTGTGTTGTCGCTACCAGTAAACCGCCGGCGGCATTTCGCGCCGCCGGCGTTCCCCAATCCGGCGCCGCCCTCCCATCAGGGCGACGCCGGCCTGCGGATTCCTTGCGGGTCCGGTCTTTCCGGCCCCGCGCCTTTCCGGACCAGCCGGAAGGCCAATCCTATTTCCCCTTGGCGGCGGTGAACGGCCGCACGGCTATCGATATCTCCTCCTCGATGCCGGCCGGCCTGCTCACGGCGGCGCGCGTCGTGTCGTTCAGCCCGGCCGAAACGAAATCCCGCAAGGCGGTCAGTTCGGGCGCCTCGTCTTCGCCGGGCGCCGCGCGCAGGCCTTCCTGCTCGAGATTGTCGAAGGTGACATGCGCCTTGTTCAGGCCCGGCACGGCGACGAACACCAGCCGCTCCTCGCTGGCGGTCGCGGCATGCGGCTCGATCTGGGCGATATCGGCGCGCTTTTCCTCGCCGGGATGGACGCGGTTGACCATGCCTTGCTCCGGCCACAGCGTCGTGACGGAAAAATCCTGCCCGACCAGGAGCACGGTGACGTCGGCCGGCTTGCGGCCCCTGTTGCGCAGCGTCACCGAAATGATGTCGCACGGCTGCAATACCGGCGCCTCGCCCATCTCGACAGGCGCTTCGTAAGCCGATCGATCGTCGGAGCAGGCGCCGCCCTCCACCGCTTCAGTCCTGGCGCGGGCGACCGTCACCTCGGGCTCCAGCCCCAGCGCCTGAATGCCCTCGCTGCCGCCGAGGCGCTGCAGGGCGAGCGCGCGGCCGATGCGCTCCAGCGCGCCGGCGACCACGGCTTGCGCCGCCTGGCGGTCGGCGGGCAGGGTCAGGCGCGGCGACGAGCCCGGTCCGCTGGCGTCCACCTGTCCGCCGGTGGCGGAAAAGGCGAGCTTGCCGTCGACCAGCGCCACGGCGACGTCGTAGCCGGCCGCCCTCAGCGAAACGCGCTTCGACAGGCCCTCGGAGGCGACCGCGGCGTCGAGCGCCGCGACGGCGGCCGCATAGTCATGGCCGTCATGCGGGTCGACGCGCACGGGTTCCGACAGGGTCAGCGAAAGATCGACGCCGGGTTCGACCAGCCTGGCGAAGCGGCCCTTCTTGAACGCCGCGGCATCGACGGAGGCCGGACAGCTACCGTCGGCCGAAAGCGGTTCGCCGCAAGGCCAGGCAACCTGCGCGACCACGCTTTTGGTGGCGCCCGCCGTCTCGACCACGCCGTAGGCGACGGGCTCGGTCGCGGTGGGATCGTCGTAAAGGCCGACGACGGCGCCGTTGTCGACGCCTGCGAGCCGGCCGGCCTGCAAGGCGCCGTTCCAGAACGGCCATTGCCGCAAGGTGGCAGCAGAGCCCACTCCGAGCACCGGCCGGTCGAGCATGTCGCCTTCCAGATCGGGGGTCTGGGTGCTCATCAGCGTGTTGCGCTTTATGTCGGCCACCACAGCCTGGTGCAGCGTGCGGTAGGTGAGGTCCGGCGTGCGGTTCAGCCGTTGCAGCATCGTATAGGTGAAGACGCCGTAGCTCTCGCCGTCGGCGGCGCCCTTGGGCGTCTTTTCCAACGCCTCCTCGGTTTCCTGCGCGGCGTAGAAGAAGGCGGCCCGCCCCTTGCCGGTGGGCGGCGCCTTGCGGCCGGAGAACGCCGCCCGCGTGCCGCCCTCGTTTTCCGGCACGCCGAGGACGCCCGGATCGACGCCGCGCGCCCGCGCGTCGTCGCCGTCGATGGCGCGAAAACCGGTGGCGGAATGGCAGGCGTCGATGATGCCGAAGAAATCGGCCCCCTTGTCGAGGATCCTGCGCACCCGCAGGTTCAGCTCGTCGTCGACCAGCGCGTTCTCGATGCCGCCGGCGTCCCATTTGCCGACGTCGTAGGGCAGGAACACCTCGTCGTCGCCGCCCTCCTCGTCGCCGTCGAGGTCGGGCTGCTGCGAGCCGTGGCCGGAGAAATAGAAGACGACCAGGTCGCCGGCCCTGCTGGTTTCGGCCAACCGGTCGAGCGCATCCAGCACCGCCTGTTTGGTGCCGGGGCCGGGCACGGAAATTCCCTTGTCGAGATTCTCGACGCCGTCCGCCAGGACGGTGACGGCCGCAGGCTCGACGCCGAAGCGGACCAGCGCATTGGCGACCTCGCGCGCATCGTTCTTCGGCCCGACGAGGCGGATTTCGGCCGGCAGGTTCGGATAGCCGGAAACGCCGACCACAAGCGCCCGCGTTTCCGCGTGCGCCAAACTGGAGCCGGCCATCAACGTCCCGGCAAGAATGCCGAGATACCCCAAGCGAACAGTCATGCCGCCCACTTCGCCCAAACGCCCGGCCCACGATTGCAAGTCGGGCAACCCATGTAAAGTCAAACCGCCGAATGCGGCGCTTTCACGCCGCCTCTAGGGTCATTGTGTAACAGGACAATGCAGCGGCAGCGGCTATTTGACGGCGGTTCTGTTACGGCAGGGTTGCAAATCCGCACGCCGAAGCCACCCCGGCCCGGGCGATCCTTAGCGGCGCGGGGTTCGTCTCAGCCGAAATCCGGCGCCGGCGCCAGCCGGCCGCGGCGAAGCCAGCGCGCCAGAAGCAGGATCGACACCGACGCCAGGCCGACCGAGAGGCCGATCCAGATGCCGTTGCCCTGCAGGCCGACGTAAAAGGCCAGGACCACGCCGAGCGGCAGGCCGATGCCCCAATAGCCGATCGCCGCATAGATCATCGGCACTGTGGTGTCATGCAGGCCGCGCAGCATGCCGGACGCCACCGCCTGCGCGCCGTCGAATATCTGGAACAAGGCGGCGAAGGCGAGGAACGACACCGCCAGCACGATGACCGGCGCGTTGGCGGGATCGGCGACATCGACGAAGGCGCTGATGAGCGGGCGCGGCCACAAAAGCATGACCAGCGCCATCAGCGCCATGAAGGACACACCGAGGATGAAAGCCGTCCAGCCGGCACGGCTGACGCCCTCGCGGTCGCCGGCACCGTGGGCGAGGCCGACGCGCACCGTCACCGCCTGGTTCAGGCCCAGCGGCACCATGAAGGTAACCGAGCAGACCTGCAGCGCGATGGCGTGCGCCGCCAGCGGATCGGCGCCGATCAGGCCCATCAGGAGTGCCGCCGCATTGAAGATCGTCACCTCGAAGGCGAGGATGCCGGCGATCGGCAGGCCGAGCTTCAACAGACCCCAGAAGCGCGGCCAGTCGGAGCGCCAGAAGCGGCCGAACAGGCGGTAGCGGCGGAACTGCCGCTCGACCAGCACCACCGCCGTCATGCCGATGAACATCAGCGTCGAGGACAGCGTGGTGGCAAGGCCGGAGCCGGCGATGCCCATGGCCGGGAAGCCGAAATGGCCGAACATGAACAGCCAGTTGAACAGGGCGTTGGCGGCCACCGCCAGAAAGACGATGACCAGCGCCCAGCCCGGCCGTTCCAGCGCCGAGATGAAGGACCGCAGGATGATGTAGCCGTAGAACGGCAGCACCGCCCATTGCAGCCAGTGCAGGTAGATGCCGGCAAGGTGCGCAAGGTCCGGCTCCTGGCCCATCAGGAGCAGCAGCGCCTCGCCGTGCCACAGGATGAGCCAGATGGGGACGGATACCAGAACGGCCTGCCACAGGCCCTGCCGCACGGTGCGGCGAATGTCGCGCACCGAATGGCGCTTGCGGCCGAGTTCGGTCGCCATCATCGGCGATGTGGCGAGCATCAGGCCGAGGCCGAAGATCATCAGCATGAAATAGAGGTTGGAGCCGAGCGCGCCGGCCGCCAGCGTCTTGGGGCCGAGCCGGCCCATCATCATGACGTCGGTGGCCGTCATCGCCGTCTGGCCGAGATTGGTCAGCACCATCGGCCAGGCAAGCGCCACCGTCGCCTTGATTTCGGAGCGCCAGAGATTTTCCGGCGCGCGCGCTCCGGCTTCCATAACGGACATGGTCGTCAATCCACACACGGCGCGTCGGCAAATAGGCCGGAAGCCGCACGAATCGCCGCAGCACGTCATGGCGCCGCAGGCAAGATGCGGTTTGTCGACGAAAAGGCGCAAAAAGACAAGAGGCTGACCGTCACAAGCGCCGGACCACCGGCGGCATCCTTGCCGGGACCGTTGCATTCGCCGCCCGCTCCTGCGACGAAGGCCGGACTGCGCAGGGAGGTCGGCATGAACGAGACGGTCGCGGAGACCTGGCTGGTGCGCCACGGCGAAACGCAATGGAGCGCGTCCGGCCGCCATACGGGCCGCAGCGACATTCCGCTGACGACGGACGGCGAGGCGGCGGCGCGCGGACTGGCCGGAAGGCTGGAGGGACAGACGTTCGCCGCCGTGTGGTCGAGCCCGTCGCAGCGAGCGCGCCGGACCTGCGAACTGGCCGGTTTCGGCGACCGCTGCATCGTCAAGGACGATCTGGCCGAATGGGACTACGGCGCCTACGAAGGCCTGACGACGCCGCAAATCCTGCAGGAACGCCCGGGCTGGCTGCTGTTCCGCGACGGCTGCCCGGACGGCGAGCGGGCCACGGATGCCGGACGGCGGGCCGACAGCATCGTCGCCGACCTGCGCGCCGAAAACGGCGCCGTGCTGATCTTCTCCAGCGCGCATTTCCTGCGCGTGCTGGCGGCGCGCTGGCTCGGCCTGCCGCCCGAGCAGGGCGCCCTGTTCGTCCTCGACACGGCCAGCATCAGCGTGCTGGGCTACGAGCACCATAGCCGTGCCGAGCCGGTGGTGCGCGGCTGGAACCGGCGGTAGAGGCCCTGCCGTTCACGCCATGGCGTCGAGCGCCCTCCTTTGCCGGTGCATTTCAAGGAAGATGCGGTAGTCGCGGTCGAAGCGGTGCGCGGCGGTGGGGTTCGGCGTGCGCGCGCGGCCTTGCTGCCGCATGGCGACGCAGGCCGAGGGAAGGCTCGGGAACAGGCCGGCGGCGGTGGCTGCGACCATGCCGGTGCCGGTGAGCACCGCTTCGTCCAGTTCCGGCTCCACCACCGTGCAGCCGGTGGCGTCGGCATAGAGCTCCATCAAAAGCGGGTTGCGGGTGTGGCCGCCGGTGACGTGCAGCGTGTCGATGACGTAGCCGTTGCGGTTCAGCGCCTCGAGGATATGGCGCACGCCGAGGGCGATCGCCACTGCCGTGCGCCAATAAAGCTTGCACAGGCTGTCGAAGGAGGCATCCAGCGTCAGCCCGCTGACGACGCCGACGGCGTGCGGGTCGGCCAGCGGCGAGCGGTTGCCGTGGAAATCCGGCAGCACATGCAGGCGGCCGGCGAGGTCGAGACCTTCCGCCCGGCGCAGTTCGCCGATGCGGGCGGCGATGCGCGCATGCATGGCCGCATTCGGCTCGCCGCCGGCGCCGTGCCAGCGGATGACATGGTCGAGCAGCGCGCCGGTCGCGGACTGGCCGCCTTCCGACAGCCAGAGCTCAGGCAAGGCGGCGCTGAAATAAGGCCCCCAGACGCCGGCGAAAGGCCGCGGCTCCGGCGACATCGCCATGACGCAGCTCGACGTGCCGGCGATCAGCGCCAGGTGCCGGCCGATGTTTTCCGCGTCGGCGGCGAAACCGCCCAGCACGCCGAGCGCACCGGCATAGGCGTCGATGACGCCGGCGCCGACGCGGCAGGCCTCGCTCAGGCCGAGATCGGCCGCCGCCTGCGGCGTCAGCGGGCCGAGGTCGGCGCCGACAGGACTTGCCCTGTCCGGCAGGCCGGCATGGTCGAACAGGTCCGCCAATCCGACGGCAGCGAAGAAGTTCTCCTGCCAGCCCGGTTCCTCATGCGCCAGATAGGTCCATTTGGCCGTCAGCGTGCATTGCGAGCGGGCGGGCGAGCCGGTCGCCTTCCAGCTGAGGAAATCGGCGAGGTCGAACAGATGGCCGGCGCGCGCCCAAGTTTCAGGCATATGGCGTTTCAGCCACATCAGCTTCGGCACCTGCATCTCGGGCGACATGACGCCGCCGATGAAATCGAGCACGCGATGCCCGGTCGCGGTGCATTCGTCGGCCTCGGCGATGGCACGGTGGTCCAGCCACACGATGGTGTCCCAGTCCCGCCCGCCGCCGGTCGAAACGCCGAGCGGTTGGCCGTCGCGGTCGCGCACGACCAGCGAGCAGGTGGCGTCGAAGGCGATGCCGGCGACCGCTTCCGGCGCCACGCCCGCCTTCTGCCGCGCCTCGCGCACCGCCGCGCAGACCGCCGCCCAGATGTCCTCGGAATCATGCTCGGCGTGAT
>JBQCHN010000225.1:0-16576 GCA_051954615.1 Mesorhizobium sp.
GCCGTCAACAACTGGTACGGACCCTTCATGGACTACGTGCAGGGCCTGATGGGCGGCACCACCAATTCGACGCCGGGCGAATTCTACCGCGGCTCGGCCAGCTTCGCCTGGCTGGCGCTGGTCGGCATGAACGTCTCGGTCATCAACGCTTTCATCGTCAGCCACTGGATCTTCCGCTGGCGCACGGCGATGAACGACTACTTCATGAACTACTGGGGCCGGCTGCGGCACATCGAGGGCGCTTCGCAGCGTATCCAGGAAGACACGATGCGCTTCTCGCAGATCATGGAGGATCTCGGCACGTCCTTCGTCCAGTCGATCATGACGCTGATCGCCTTCCTGCCGGTCCTGATCGGCCTGCAGAAGCACATCACCGAATTGCCGATCATCGGCGCGGTGCCGCAGCCGCTCGTCATCGCGGCGCTGGGCTGGTGTCTGTTCGGCACGTTGGCGATCATGATCGCCGGTGTGAAGCTGCCCGGCCTGCAATTCCGCAACCAGCGCGTCGAGGCCGCCTACCGCAAGGAACTCGTCTATGGCGAGGATCACGACGACCGTGCGCAGCCGATAACCACGACCCAACTGTTCGAGAACGTGCGGCGCAATTACTTCCGGCTTTACGGCCACTACGTCTATTTCAACATCGTCCGTTATACCTACCTGCAGGCCGACAACATCTTCTCCTTCATCATCCTTGGGCCGTCGCTGGTCGCCCACAAGATCACCTACGGCGCGCTCAGCCAGATCTCCAACGCCTTCGGCCGGGTGACCAACTCGCTGCAGTTCCTGCTCAATTCGTGGTCGACGATCGTCGAGCTGCAATCCGTCCACAAGCGCCTGCGCGCCTTCGAGGCAACGCTGGAAGGAGCGCCGCTGCCGGATGTCGACCGGCACTATCTGGATCGGAAGGCGGCCGGCGTGGCCGAGAAGGACCAGCCGGCGATCTGACGATCGCCTTTGGCTGCGTCAGGAATCTTGCCGCGTCAGGAGTTCTTGCCCTCCGGCTGGGCATGGGCCGGCGTGGCCGCGGGCGGATGTCGTTCGGTCCAGTCGCGGAAGGAGATGCACTCGACGTCGGCCTTGACGCAGACCTCGTCGGCGAATCGCTCCAGCGCGTCCCAGTAGGCGCCGCCGTTCATCAGGGTGAAATGGAAGCCGAGTTGCAGCGGCACGCGCTCGCCCGCGTACTGCCGTTCGAAGGCGGCGTGGAATGCCTGGTAGGCGCGCTCCTCGAACGCCCTCTTCTCTTCCGGCTTTTCGACCGCGCCTGAATGGCGGGCGTAGAGGTTGTAGTCCATGGCGATGACCGGCCTGCCCTTCGGGCCTTCCGGGATCAGCGGCAGCGAGAAATGCAGGATGCCGCCGGAAGCTTGCGGCTTGACCGGCCCCCTGGAGACGCCGCTTGCGTCGTAGCGGAAGCCGGCCTCGGCCAGCGCCGCATACATCGCCTTGCCGGTCGAGAGATAAGGCGCGCGGAAACCGGTCACCGCTTGGTCGGCGAAGGTACGCCAGTCCGGAGGCTCGGGCGCGATGCCGTTCAGCGAATAGGCGTTTTCCAGCACATGGCGGAAGGCGGAAAATTCCGTCCGCCAGTCCGTCTTCGTCCAGGCCTTGCCGTCGAAATGGCCGCAGCCATGGCTGCCGATGTCGTGTCCTTCCGCCGCCGCCAGCCTTATCTGTTCCAGCCGGGCCGCCACCTCGTCTTTCGAGGCGGCGAAGCCGATGTTGGATTTTCCGGCGCCCTTGTGCGGCCCGGCATAGGCCTTGCGCGTCTCGGGCGTCAAAAGGAACACGCAGGACAGGAAATAGGTGAAATGCGCCCCGGTGCGCTTCGCCAGCGCCCGGCTGCGCTGCCATTGCGAAATGTCGCGGGCGCTGTCGAAGGAGATGATGACGGCCTGCTTCGGCCTGAGTGGCTTCCACGCCGACGGCGGGTCGGCGAACGCCGCGCTGGCGGCAAGGCAGGCGGAGAACGTGACGGCAACGCGGAACGCAACGGACTTGGCGGGGAACATGGCAGGCACTTCGACGCACGGAAAGGAGAGGGCGGAGCGTTCCGGTTAGCCGCCGAATGTGGCGCCGATGCGATGCGCCCGGCACAGCCGCTCGCCTGCCGCAAAGCCGATTTTGCCGCCGCCCCCTTCCATGCCGCCGAAATTCCGCTAAAACGCGGGCTCATTCAAACACCCGGCAGGGCTCCGGGCGGGACGGATTCATCGATGTCGGACGACAGCTTCATCCGCGAAGTCAACGAGGAATTCCGCAGCGACCAGATGAAGGCGCTGTGGCATCGCTATGGCGTGGCCGTGGTGGCCGTGGCGCTGCTGGTCGTGCTCGGCACGGCCGGTTATGTCGGCTACCGCTATTGGGACGAAGGCCGCGCCAACGTTTCGGGCGACGCCTTCTCCTCGGCGCTCAAGCTTGCGCAGGAAGGCAAGAGCGACGAGGCGCTCGCCGCGCTCGACCAGTTGGAGAAGGACGGCTACGGCGCCTACCCCGTGCTGGCGCGCATGCGCGCGGCCACCGTCAAGGCCGACAAGGGCGATGTCGACGCCGCCGTCAAGGATTTCGACGGCGTCGCCGCCGACGGTTCCGTTCCCGGCAGCCTGCGCGACATGGCGCGCCTGCGCGCCGCCCTGCTTTTGGTCGACCATGGCAGCTTCGCCGACGTTTCCAGCCGCGTCGAGGCGCTGACGGCCGACACCAATCCGCTGCGCCACACCGCGCGCGAGGCGCTGGGGCTGGCCGCCTGGAAGGAAGGCAAGGCCGAGGACGCGCTGAAGCTGTTCGACCAGATCGCCGCCGACGACGGCGCCCCGCGCAACACCCGCCAGCGGGCTACGCTGATGGCCGAGCTGATCCGCGGCTCGGGCACCGCGCCGGCCGGCGGCGCCTCCTGAAGCGATGGTCAATGAGCTTCAAAGTCGCCATCATCGGCCGGCCTAACGTCGGCAAGTCGACGCTGTTCAACCGCCTTGCCGGCCGCAGGCTGGCGCTGGTCGACGATACGCCGGGAGTCACCCGCGATCGCCGCGTTCATCCGGCAAAACTCTACGACCTCGCTTTCGACGTCATCGACACCGCCGGCTTTGAGGATGCGCCGGCGGCGTCTCTGCCCGGCCGCATGCGCGCGCAGACCGAGATCGCCATCGACGAGGCCGACCTGATCTTCTTCCTGGTCGACGCCAAGGCCGGCCTGATGCCGGACGACCGCACCTTCGCCGAAGTGGTGCGCCGCTCCGGCAAGCCGGTGGTGCTGGTCGCCAACAAGGCCGAGGCGCGCGGTTCGCAGGGCGGCTTCCTCGAAGCCTGGGAACTGGGGCTGGGCGAGCCGGTGCCGATCTCGGCCGAGCACGGCCAGGGCCTGCCGGATCTGCGCGATGCCGTGATCGAAGCCCTCGGCGAGGCGCGCGCGCTGGGCGAGGACGAGGAAGCCGAAGGCGAGGACGGCTCGGCCGGTTCCGAGGTGCTGATCGGCGAGGACATCGCCGATCCCGATGCCGAACCGGCCTATGACGAAACCAAGCCGTTGCGCATCGCCATGGTCGGCCGCCCGAATGCCGGCAAGTCCACCCTGATCAACGCGCTGATCGGCGAGGAGCGGCTGCTGACCGGCCCGGAGGCCGGCATCACCCGCGATTCCATTTCGGTCGACTGGGACTGGAAGGGGCGCAGGATAAAGCTGTTCGACACGGCTGGCATGCGCCGCAAGGCCAAGGTGCAGGAGAAGCTGGAGAAGCTGTCGGTGGCCGATGGCCTGCGTGCCATCCGTTTCGCCGAGATCGTCGTCATCGTCCTCGACGCCACCATTCCCTTCGAGAAGCAGGATCTGCAGATCGCCGATCTCATAGTGCGCGAGGGCAGGGCGTCGGTCATCGCCTTCAACAAGTGGGACATGATCGACGAACCGCAGCGGGTGCTGGCGGAACTGCGCGAGAAGACCGAGCGGCTTCTGCCGCAGGTGCGCGGCATCCAGGCCGTGCCGGTATCGGCCGAAACGGGCCGCGGGCTGGACCGGCTGATGGATGCGGTGGTGCGTACCCACCGGGTCTGGAACAGCCGCGTCTCGACCGGCAAGCTCAACCGCTGGCTGGAAGGCATTCTCGCGCATCATCCGCCGCCCGCCGTTGCCGGCCGCCGGCTGAAGATCAAATACGTCACCCAGGCCAAGACCCGGCCGCCGGGCTTCGTCGTCTCCTGCTCGCGCCCCGACGCCGTGCCGCAATCCTATGTGCGCTACCTGACCAACAGCCTGCGCGAAGCCTTCGACATGCCCGGCGTGCCGATCCGCATCGCGCTGCGCACGTCCGACAACCCGTTCGCGGGGCGGGCGAAGAAGCGGAACTGACCATCGGCTCGGGTCTTTTCAGCCTTAAGAAACGGTTACCGAAAAACGTCGACCGACTTGCCGGCCATTAACCGACCATCAAGGTTAACGCGGCATTGTGCTTCTCCAGTGGGGTCAGTTCGCGTCCTGGAGAGTTCCGTGCATCGAGGTCTGGTGAAGCGGCTTGCCGAAGCCGCCGGTGAGAAGAAGCGTTTTCTTTCGCCTCTCGTCGTCGGGCTCGGCATCTGGATCGGCTTTCCCACCGTCGCCGCCTATCAGGACATGACCAGCCTGATCAGCGGGCTGGAAACGCCGAGGGACCGCTGGAACGCCGTCATCGAGAAGGCGGTTGCCGGTTCGGTCCAGAGCGCCGAGATGCCGTTCATTGACAAGGATGCCGTAACCGGTTCGGTGGCACGGCAGATTTCCGGCTCCGGCGTTGAACTGCCGGGCATCGGCACCGTCGCCTTCACCAATAAGAGCGGCATCGCCGGCGAGACGCCAGACGAGGACCGCGTCGTGCGCTCGGGCAAACAGGGCCGCATCCTGCAGATGGCCCCGGTGGCGCCGCCGAAGAATTTCTCCGCCGGCTCGATCTTCGAGCGTACCTCATCGCTGCTCAGGCCCTCGATGGACAGCGGCCTGAAGCTCGCTTTCGCCAAGCCCGACATCAAGGGCAAGGAGGTCCAGATCGCCTCGGCCTTCCATGCCAGGGAGGAGAAGGCCGAACCCGGCGTGCCGGCGATGCTGGCAGCCCTCGTCACCAACGACAAGGCAGATGTGCTGGCCACCGCCTACGCGCCGGCCGCGCCCGACTACGCCTCCGTCTCGCCCTTCGAGGCGCTGTTGAAGGACGAGGAGCCCGACAACGGCCGCTTTATCCCGCCGGCCGGCAAGGGCGATCACGCCTGGATGCAGACCGCGCTGCCGGCCTCCGTCTTCTCCAAGCCGGAGCAGATTTGCCTCGCCAACGCCATCTATTTCGAGGCGCGCTCGGAATCCCTGCGCGGGCAGGCCGCCGTCGCCCAGGTGGTGCTCAACCGCGTGCGCAATCCCGCCTATCCCGGCTCGATCTGCGGTGTCGTCTACCAGAACGAGCACTGGCGCAACGCCTGCCAGTTCTCCTTCGCCTGCGACGGCAGGAAGGACGTCGTCACCGAACCGTCGCGCTACAAGACGGCCAAGGAGATCGCCATGGCCGTCACCGCTGGCAAGATCTTCCTGCCCGAGGTCGGCTCCTCGACCCACTATTACGCCAGCTACGTCAACCCCGGCTGGGCGCGCTCCATGCACAAGATGGTCAAGATCGGCCTGCATATCTTCTACCGCACCTATGGCGGCGGTTGGAGCTGAGCGGCGGCGGCCCGCGTGCCGCACTGCGGCAAAAACCTTCCCGTCCGGGGCAGATTTCCGGGACTGGCGGGGAAAAGATCGGGCGGGCAGGATGTCGCACCTGTCTAACAGGCTGATTTCTATTGGGAAAATACTTTAGACCTAGAGGATGCCTCCGGCTTGACGGGGGGAGGGCCTGAAACTATGTTGCCCGCGAATTTGAAGCGGGCAGACGACCGTCGTCTGACCGGGCACGGAGGTTGCGATGGCCGACAGGAACGGGCCAGGCGGAACCGGAAAGACCGGGCCTGGAAACAAGGACACGGCCAACCTGCGCGACGACGATCTTGAGCGCCGCCGGCGCGAGCTTGGAGCAAAGCTTGCGACAAGACGCCCGGACCGGCTCGAGGGGGAAGACACGGGCCAGACGCGGAGTGTCTCGGGCTATGCCCAGGCATTCAAGCTGTCCAGCGAGTTCATTGCCGCGATCGCGGTCGGCATCGGCATCGGCTGGGTGCTCGACCGCTGGGCGGGAACCTCGCCCTGGGGGCTGATCGTCTTCCTGCTGCTGGGCTTTTGCGCGGGCATCCTCAATGTCCTGCGCGCAGCCGGGCTGGTTGCCGATTTCGGCCGGGGCGGCAAGCGCTCTGGCGGACAGGATTGAAGAGGGCGTCCGAGCGGCGCGACGGGGATTAAGAAGTGGCTGCAGCCGACAAGGTCGATCCGATCCACCAGTTCCATATCAACCCGATCTTCCCGATTCACGTCGGCGGGTATGATGTGTCCTTCACCAATTCGTCGCTGTTCATGGTCGTCGTCGTCGTCCTGACGGGGGCCTTCCTGTATTTTTCGACCGCCGGCCGCGCGCTGGTGCCGTCGCGCCTCCAGTCGATCTCGGAGATGTCCTACGAGTTCGTCGCCTCGATGCTGCGCGACGCCGCCGGCACGCACGGCATGAAGTTCTTCCCCTTCGTCTTCTCGCTGTTCATGTTCGTGATGGTCGCGAACCTGCTCGGCCTGTTCCCGTATTTCTTCACCGTCACCAGCCACATCATCGTCACCTTCGCGCTGGCGATGCTGGTGATCGGCACCGTCGTCGTCTACGGATTCGCCAAGCACGGCTTCGGCTTCCTCAAGCTGTTCGTGCCGAGCGGCGTGCCGGTGGCGCTGATGCCGCTGGTGGTGCTGATCGAGGTCGTCTCCTTCCTGTCGCGCCCGGTCAGCCTCTCCATCCGTCTTTTCGCCAACATGCTGGCCGGCCACATCACGCTGAAAGTGTTCGCCGGCTTCGTCGTCTCGCTCGGCGCCATGGGCGCCGTCGGCATGGCGGGCGCGGTGCTGCCGCTGGCCATGGTGGTGATGCTGACGGCCCTGGAAGTTCTGGTGGCGGCGCTGCAGGCTTATGTCTTCGCGGTGCTCACCTGCATGTATCTGGCGGACGCCCTGCATCCGTCGCACTAGTGAGAAAATTGCAGCCTTTCCAATTCAAGGAGTGATCAAATGGAAGCTGAAGCAGCAAAGTACATCGGCGCCGGCATTGCCTGCCTCGGCATGGGTGGCGCGGGCATCGGCCTGGGCCACATCTTCGGCAACTACCTGGCGGGCGCGCTGCGCAACCCGTCGGCTGCCGACGGCCAGTTCGGCCGCCTGATTTTCGGCTTCGCCGTGACCGAGGCCATGGGCATCTTCTCGCTGCTGATCGCGCTGCTGGCGCTGTTCGGCTGATCGGGATCAACAAGGCTTGAAGCCCGGCCGCCGCGCCACGGCGCGGTCGGCCGGAACATGGGAACGACGTCATGTTCGTGACACCTGCCTACGGGCAAGAGGCGGCGCCGGCCGATGCCGGAGCCGACACGCATGCCGGCACGGAAGTGCCCGGCAATGCCGCTCACGAAGGTGGCGGCTTCCCGCCTTTCGATTCCGCGACCTTCGCCTCCCAGCTCGTCTGGCTGGCCATCACCTTCGGCCTGTTCTACGTCTTCCTGAAGCGGGTCATCGTGCCGCGTCTGGGCACCATCCTCGACACGCGCGCCGGCCGCATCCAACAGGATCTCGACCAGGCCGCGAAGCTGAAGGGCGAGGCCGACGCCGCCGTCGCCGCCTATGAGCAGGAATTGGCCGAGGCCAAGGCGAGAGCCAACGCCATCGGCCAGCAGTCGCGCGACGAAGCCAAGGCCGAGGCCGAAGCCGCCCGCAAGGCGGTCGAGGCCGAACTGGACAAGAAGCTGGCAGCGGCCGAGGGCCGCATCGCCGGCATCAAGGCCGGCGCCATGAAGGACGTCGGCGCCATTGCCGAGAGCACCGCTTCGGCCATCGTCGAGCAGCTCGTCGGCAAGGCCGACAAGGCGGCTGTCGCCGCCGCCGTGAAATCGGCCGGCTGAGGAGGACGAGATGGACGCAACAGCTTGGGCATCTGTCTGGGTGCTGGTGGGCCTGGCGATCTTCGTCGCCATCTGCCTCTACATCAAGGTTCCGGCGATGGTGAACAAGGCGCTCGACACGCGCGCCGACCGCATCCGCGGCGAACTCGACGAGGCACGCCGCCTGCGCGAGGAAGCGCAGGCGTTGCTCGCGGACTACCAGAAGAAGCGCAAGGACGCCGAGCAGGAGGCTGCCGCGATCGTCGAGGCCGCCAAGCATGAGGCGTCGGTTCTGGCCGAGGAGGCGCACAAGCGCACCGAGGACTACGTGGCGCGCCGCACCGCATTGGCCGAGCAGAAGATCGGCCAGGCCGAGCGGGAGGCCATCGCCGAGGTGCGTTCGAGCGCCGTCGACCTTGCCGTCGAAGCCGCCCGCAAGGTGCTGGGCGACAAGGTCGACGCCAAGGTCGGTGCCGACCTGTTCAAGGCGTCGCTCACCGAGGTGAAGGCCAAGCTGAACTGAGTTCGGCGACACCGAAGGAATCGAAAAGCCGCCGTTTCGGCGGCTTTTTTGTTCGCTTGTCCTACTCTTCCACCACTTCGACCGCGCCCAGCCGGAACGGCGCGAAGGACGTGCGGTGCAGGCGCGCGACGGGTCCGTGGATCTCGATGGCGCTGCGGTGCCGCACCGTCGCATAGCCCATATGGACCTCGAAGCCGTAGTGAATGTGGACGCTCCCGCAACGGGCCATCATGCGGTCGCGCATCACCTTGGCGACGATGGAGGCGGCGGCGATCGACTGCGAACGCTGGTCTCCCTTGATCAGCGCGCGGCCCTCGCAGGGCAGGCCGGGCGGCACGTCGCGCCCGTCCGCCAGCGCCAGCTTCGGCCGCACGGGCAGGCCGCAGACGGCGCGGCGCATGGCTTCCAGGCTGGCGCGCAGGATGTTGATGCGGTCGATGCCCTCGGCCGAGACGGAGGCCATCGCCACGCCCTGCGCGCTGGTCAGGATGGCCTCGAACAGCGCTTCCCGCTGCGCCAGCGTCAGCCGCTTGGAATCGTCCAGCCCTTCGGGGATGCGGTCCGGATCGAGCACGACGGCGGCCGCCACCACCGGGCCGGCCAGCGGGCCGCGGCCCGCCTCGTCCATGCCGGCAACCGGCCACAGGCCATTGGCCGCCGCCTTCGCTTCGATGGCGAAGTCCGGCCTTTCGACCATCTCGAAGAGAAGCAGAGAATCGGAACGCGCGCGGGCCATGTTGCGGCGAGGCTCGCATCGGGTCCGATTCTCCGCAAGGCCTCCCGACCCGCTGGGGCGGCGGGGCGGGAGGCACCGTCAAGGCCGGGGGGACAGGGCCGGACGGGATTTCCATGCCCGCGCCGCCGGGTGGAAGCGCGGGCAAGCCGTTGAAAAACCGGTCACAACAGCATGAGCTGCTCGTTCTGCTTCGGCGCCGGCACGAACAGGTTGGTGCGCAGGGTGCGGCGCTCGGTGTTCAGGCCGAGGCGTTTTGCCGCGATCTCGAAGCGGCGGCCGATCTGCCAGGCGTAAGGGCCGCCGCCCTTCATGCGCTTGCCCCACTCCGAATCGTAATCCTTGCCGCCACGCATGGAGCGCACCAGCGACATGACGTGCCGGTAGCGGTCGGGATAGTGCCTGAGCAGCCAGTCCTTGAAGATCGGTGCCACTTCCAGCGGCAGCCTGAGCATCACGTAGCCGGCCTCCAGCGCGCCCGCCGCGCGCGCCGAATCGAGGATGCGTTCGATTTCCGGATCGGTCAGGCCCGGCACGATCGGCGCCACCATGACGGAAGCCGGAATGCCGGCGTCGGCAAGCTGGCGGATCGCCTCCAGCCGCCTGGTCGGCGTCGACGCGCGCGGTTCCATAGTCCTCGCCAGCGCGCGGTCGAGCGTCGTCACCGACAGCGCCACCTTGGCGAGCCCCCGCTCGGCCATGCGCGACAGGATGTCGATGTCGCGCACCACCAGCGCCGACTTTGTGACGATGCCGACCGGATGACCGCGCGCTTCCAGCACTTCCAGAATCTCGCGCATGATGCGCCATTGCCGCTCCACCGGCTGGTAGGGATCGGTGTTGGTGCCGATGGCGATGGTGCGCGGCTGGTAGCCTTCCTTCGACAATTCCCGGTCGAGGAGTTTGGCGGCGTCCGGCTTGGCGAACAGCTTCGCTTCGAAATCCAGCCCCGGCGACAGGCCCATGAAAGAATGCGTCGGCCGCGCGAAGCAGTAGACGCAGCCATGCTCGCAGCCGCGATAGGGGTTGATCGAGCGGTCGAAGGAGATGTCGGGCGACGTGTTGCGGGTGATGATGGTGCGCGGCTTCTCCACCTGCACCTCGGTCCTGAACGGTGGCAGCTCCTCGATGGAGTTCCAGCCGTCGTCGAAGACATGCCGCGTCACCGGCTCGAAGCGGCCGGAAGGGTTGATGCCGGCCGACCGTCCGCGATTGCGGTCGGGCCGGACACGGATGCCGCTTTCCTCGATCATCACATTGGCCATGTCGGCGCGTCCTGCTCCGAAGGCTGCAATGTCGGCGCGCACGATCTGTTCCATTTTCGCCCGCTCCCAGGGCTTGTCCGCTGGCTGTCGAATCGCCTGTCTCATGAAATTATTCCTATTTCGATCATGAGAACAAAGCAAGAACTTTTTGAAGAGCGAGCCTGCGGCTGGTGCTGCGGCATGCTTTGCGCTATCGGGCTTGCCGATGCTCTCGGTGCTGATCGATACCCTGGATGACGAGGAGGGTCTTGCCCGCACGCTCGCCTGCCTCGTCGGCGGCGCGGTGGAAGGCGTCGTGCGCGAAGTCATCGTCCGTGACAACGGGTCGGGCGACGGCACGCTCGCGGTCGCCGAACATGCCGGCTGCCATGTCGTGACCGGAGGGTTCGCCGTCGCCGTCGGCGCGGCCAGATCGGACTGGCTGCTGGTTCTCGAACCCGGCGCCCGCTTCGAAGGCGGCTGGACGGACGAAGTCGCCGCCTATGTCGCCCACTCGACCATGCCGGCGCGGTTTTCGCGTGCGTCCGCCTCGCGCGCGCCGTTCCTGTCGCGGCTCATGGCTCGCCCGACGGCGCTGGCGCAGGGGTTGCTGATCCCGAAACGCCGGGCCATGGCTTCAAAGGCTGCCGATGCGGAAGCGCTGGCGCGCGGGCTGGCGATGAAGACGCTGCGTGCCGGGATATGGCCGGCGCCTGCCCGTCGAGGGCGCTGAATATCGATTTTAGACGGGCGCGCCGGCGATCGAGCCGCGCACGACCAGGTCCACCGGCCAGACTTCGCCGCGCGCGCCGTCCTCTAGTCCCGAAATACGCGCCGCCAGGCGCTCGGCGACGCGCGCGCCAGCGGCGCGGATGGAGGAGCGCGTCGTCGACAGCGGCACGGTGAAATTCTCCGGCTGCAGCCATGCGAACACGTCGTCATGCGCCACCAGCGACAGGTCGTGGGGCACCGAAAGGCCGAGGTCGCTGACCGCCCGCTGCACGCCGAGCGCCATGATGAGACTCGAGCACAGGATCGCGGTGGGCCGTCCGTCGCTTTCCAAAAGGCGCCGGGCGGCGCGATAGCCGTTTTCCTCGCTCATCGCAGTCGAGACGATATCCCGCTCTTCGAGCGCGAGCCCGCTGCCGGCCAGCGCCCGGCGCACGCCACGCTCGCGATGGATGGCGAAGGTTTCGCGTATGTCGCCGTTGATGAGGCCGATGCGCCGATGGCCGAGCTGCACCAGAAGCCGCGTCGCCTCATGGAAGGCGCCCTCGTTGTCGATGTCGATGAAAGGATAGTCGGCGTCCAGCCCTTCGCTGCGCCCGTGCACGATGAAGGGCAGAGCCAGCGTGGCGAGCAGAGCCACCCGCCGGTCCCTCGGTCGCGGCGAGGAGACGTAGACGGCGTCGACCTGCCGGTTGGCGGCGATGCGCCGGTAGGTCGTCTCTTCGTCGTCGGCATCTGCCGGCGAAAGCACAAGGTCGAGGTCGTGGCCGCGAGCGTAATCGCCGAGCCCGGACAGGAACTCGACGAAATGCGGATCAATGCTGACGGCGGCCCCTGTCGGCAGCACGTAGCCGATCATGCCGCTCTTACCGGTCGCCAGCCGCCGCGCGCTCGGGTTGGGCCGGTAGCCGTGCCGCTTGGCGGCGTCCATGACGCGCCGCCGCGTTTCCTCGTTGACCTCCGGATAGCCGTTCAGCGCTCGGCTTACCGTCGTCTGCGAAAGCTCCAGCATGTGGGAGAGCTGTTTGAGGTTCATAGCGGCCTTCCGGACCCCAAAGCGCTTTAAAATTACCGTCACGATCTCGTCGGAGTCGCGGCGCACGTTTGTCGGACAATAGAAGCTGGGAGAGATCGTTTGAAGCCTTAATGACTGCTGCATCGCCAAAAATCAGTGCTGCACTGCACATTTTGAGGTTTCGAAATAAAATTAAATCGATTTATATCGCAGCCTCTTGACTCGTCGGTCTTTCGGTGGCGAGATGCAGACAAGCCAAAGCGCTTTGAATGCCTGATCGAAAGGTTGCGGTTCCTTGACGTCGGGCGCACAGTCGGAGCGCCGTCGGCGGCGGAATGGAGGTTCCGCCGGCAATTCGATTTACGGGAGGACTGCGAATGAGAAAGATGCTTTTGCTGGGCGTGGCCTTTGCCGCCCTCGCTCTCAGCGCGCCCGCGCAGGCGGACCTGAAATTCAAGCCGGGCGAGGATGCCCGCTTCCATTGGGACAATTACGAAGCGCTCAAGAAGGTCGATCTCAAGGGCGAGACCCTGACCATCTTCGGGCCGTGGCGCGGCGAGGACGAGGCGCTGGTGCGCTCCGTTCTGGACTATTTCACCGAAGCCACCGGCGTGACGCTCAAATACTCGTCCTCCGAGAACTACGAGCAGCAGATCGTCATCGACACCCAGGCCGGCAGCCCGCCCAACGTCGCCATCCTGCCGCAGCCCGGCCTGATCCAGGATCTCGCCTCCAAGGGCCTGCTCACCCCGCTCGGCGACGACGTCGCTGCCTTCGTCAAGGACAACTACGGCGCCGGCCAGTCCTGGGTCGACCTCGGCACCTATGCCGGCAAGGACGGCGCCAAGGCCTTCTATGCCTTCCCCTATAAGGCGGACCTGAAATCGCTGGTCTGGTACTCGCCCGACAATTTCGACGAGGCCGGCTACGAGGTTCCCAAGACCTGGGAAGACATGATGAAGCTGTCGGACAAGATCGTCGCCGACGGCGGAACGCCCTGGTGCATCGGGCTGGGGTCCGGCGGCGCCACCGGCTGGCCGGGTACCGACTGGGTCGAGGACATCATGCTGCGCACCCAGGCGCCGGACGTCTACGACAAGTGGACGAAGAACGAGATTCCGTTCAACGACCCGGCTGTCGTCAACGCGCTGCAAATCTTCGCCGACATCGCCACCAACGACAAATATGTCGACGGCGGCCATGCGGCGGTCGCCGCAACCGACTTCCGCGACAGCCCCAAGGGCCTCTTCACCGTGCCGCCGAAGTGCTACATGCACCGCCAGGCGTCCTTCATCTCCTCCTTCTTCCCGGAGGGCACCAAGCTCGGCACCGATGCCGACTTCTTCTACCTGCCGCCGATGGCCTCCAAGCCTGATCTCGGCAAGCCGGTGCTGGGTGCCGGCACCTTCGCCATGATCACCAAGGACTCCAAGGCGGCGCGCGAGTTCATCAAGTTCCTCGAAATGCCGCTCGCGCATGAGATCTGGATGGCGCAGTCGGGTCTTCTGACCCCGCTCAAGACTGTCAACCAGGACGCCTACGCCAACGAGCAGCTGAAGAAGCAGGGCGAGATCCTCACCAGCGCCACCACCTTCCGCTTTGACGGCTCGGACCTGATGCCGGGCAAGATCGGCGCCGGCGCCTTCTGGACCGGCATGGTCGATCTCGTCGGCGGCAAGCCGGCCAAGGACGTCGCCACCGACATCCAGAAGAGCTGGGACGCCATCAAGTAGGCGTTTCGCATTCCGCAGCCTCCCAGGCGCGCTGGCCCGGACCCCGTGTCCGGGCCGGATCGGGCAGGGAATGGCTGCAGCCGTAACGGGACAAAGCTGGCAACCGGGGGAGGGACCCATGGCGGCTCAGATTTTTTCTGCCGTTCTCGTCATCGTCATCGGGGTGGGCGGTTGCGTCGCCTATTTCTGGGGCGCCAACAAGCTGCTCGACCTGGTCTTTCCGGCGCACGGCGTCAGCGGCGCCGCGGCCGTCGACAATCTGCGCCGGCAGGGGCTGATCCGGCCCTGGCTGTTCATCGGCCCGGCCATGCTGATCCTGACCGTCTACCTGATCTATCCGGTGATCGACACGCTGTGGCTGTCCTTCCATGACCGCGGCGGCCAGAACTTCATCGGCCTCGCCAACTACGAATGGGCCTTTGGCGACCGCGAGTTCCGCAACTCCATCCTCAACAACGTGCTGTGGCTCGCCGTCGTGCCGGCCGCCTGCACCTTCCTCGGCCTGATCATCGCCGTGCTCACCGACCGCATCTGGTGGGGCACCATCGCCAAGAGCCTGATCTTCCTGCCGCTCGCCATCTCCTTCGTTGGCGCCTCGGTGATCTGGAAATTCATCTACGAGTACAAGGGCGAGGGCCAGACGCAGATCGGCATCCTCAACGCCATCGTCACCGGCCTCGGCGGCGACCCGCATGTGTGGATATCGATCCCCTTCTGGAACAACTTCTTCCTGATGGTGATCCTGATCTGGATCCAGACGGGCTTCGCCATGGTCATCCTGTCTTCGGCGCTACGCGGCATTCCAGAGGAGACGATCGAGGCGGCGGTGATCGACGGCGCCAATCCCTTCCAGATTTTCTGGAAGATCATGGTGCCGCAGATCTGGGGCACCATCGCCGTGGTGTGGACCACCATCACCATCCTTGTGCTGAAGGTCTTCGACATCGTGCTGACCATGACCAACGGCCAGTGGAACAGCCAGGTGCTGGCCAACCTGATGTTCGACTGGATGTTCCGCGGGGGCGGCGACTTCGGCCGCGGCGCCACCATCGCCATCATCATCATGATCGCCGTCATTCCCATCATGGTCTGGAACATCCGCCAGGCCAACAAGGAAACGGGAGGGCACTGAGATGGCGGGTTCAAGCGGAAAGTCCGTGGTCGGCCGCTTCGGCGTCCACCTTGCCGTGCTGTTCTTCGTCGCCCTGTGGACGGTGCCGACGCTCGGCATCCTCGTCTCCTCGCTGCGCGACAAGGACCAGATCATCGCCTCCGGCTGGTGGACGGCGCTCACCTCCTCCACACGCACCGAGGCCGGACGCCTCGGCACCGCCGCCGATCAGGTCGAGAAGGACGGCAGGTTCCAGATCGCCGGCAACCTGTTCGAGGACGGCGACTCGCGCCGGATCGTCGCCTTCGGCACGCGCTCGCAGGAACCGACCAAGTACAAGGCCGGCGAGGTCGCCGACCTCGGCGACGGCGAGACCTTGCAGGTCAACGAGGACGGCTCATACGTCTATGCCTCGCCCAAGGCGTTCGAGGGCGAGCGCGGCCGCCGCGTCTACTATTCGGCCTCCTCGCCGCCGAAATTCACCACGCAGAACTACCGCACGGTGCTGTTTTCCGAAGGCATCGGCCGCTCCTTCCTGAACTCGCTGACGGTGACGATCCCGGCGACCGTCATCCCGATCCTGATCGCCGCCTTCGCCGCCTATGCGCTGGCCTGGATGCGCTTCCCCGGACGCGCGCTGCTGATCGCCGTCATCATCGGCCTGCTCGTCGTGCCGCTGCAGATGTCGCTGATCCCGTTGCTGAAGCTCTACAACGGCGTCGGCACCTTCTTCGGCGTGCCGTCGAAGACCTATCTCGGCATCTGGCTGGCACATACCGGCTTCGGCCTGCCCTTCGCCATCTACCTTTTGCGCTCCTACATCGCCGGCTTGCCGCGCGAGATCATGGAATCGGCGCGCATCGACGGCGCCAGCGACTTCGAGATCTTCGTCAAGATCGTGCTGCCGCTGTCCTTCCCGGTGCTCGCCTCCTTCGCCATCTTCCAATTCCTGTGGGTATGGAACGATCTCCTGGTGGCGATGGTTTTCCTCGGAACCGAAGCGGACCAGATCGTGCTCACCGCCAAGCTCAACGCGTTGCTGGGCTCGCGCGGCGGCGACTGGGAGATCCTGACGACCTCGGCCTTCGTCACCATCATCGTGCCGTTGATCGTCTTCTTCTCGCTGCAACGCTACTTCGTGCGCGGCCTGCTGGCCGGCTCGGTGAAAGGAGGCTGATCATGCAGGCTGCCCAGCGCAAAGCCGAAAACCCGATGCCCGCTGTCGATCGCGACTGGTGGCGCGGTTGCGTCATCTACCAGATCTATCCGCGCAGCTTTCAGGACACGGACGGCGACGGTATCGGCGATCTGAAAGGCATCACGCAAAGACTCGGCTACATCGCTTCGCTCGGTGCCGACGCCATCTGGATATCGCCCTTCTTCAAGTCGCCGATGAAGGATTTCGGCTACGATGTCAGCGATTATTGCGACGTCGATCCGATGTTCGGCACACTGGCCGATTTCGACGC
>JBQCHN010000226.1:0-2680 GCA_051954615.1 Mesorhizobium sp.
AGATCGAGCGCATAGGAGCTGTTCCAGGCAAAGCACAGCGGATTGATCATCGTCAGCCGCCGCACCCGGCGGTCGGCGCGCGCCGCGTGGAAGGCCTGGAAGGCGCCGGAACAGGTACCGACCAGCCCGACCTCGCCGAACCCCGCCTCCCCCATCCAGTCGATGACGCGCATGACGTCGCTGGTGGTACGATCGTCGTAAAGGAACAGCCGGTCCTCGGCGGGGGCAGCACTCTGGCCGATGGCCGGCAAGTCGATGCGCAACGAGGCGATGCCCTCGACGGCAAGGGCGCGAGCCGCCTCGACCGTGCCGCGCGCCCAGCCGACATGCGCCACCGCACCGGCATTGAGGAAGACCACGGGCGTCGCGGGCGCGGTGCGGATTTCGGGCCGGCACAGCACCCCGCAGATTTCGCTGCCGCCGCCGATGACCACAGGTTCCTCGAGCCAGCCGGGCCCGACGAGGATTTGCGGCTCGTCCGAGCGGTCGGCGACGCCCGGCGCTTCGGCCGATTCCGCGAGACCTGCGATCCAGCCGGCGGCGAGCGCGAGCGTCGGCTCGGGAATCCGGTTGGCGGTCGGATCGCAGACAAGGTGGGCGTAGCCCTCGAACTCGGCAACGGCAACCTCGGGCACGATGCCGCTGCGTTCGGACCGCAGGCTTTCCGGATCGGGAATCTTGCCGTTGGAAAGCACCAGCATGTGCGGCACGGCCGCTTCGGCCAGCGCCCGCCGCCAGTCGAGTTCCGCCAGCGCAGCCAGCGTTTCCGACGACAGGTGAAAGCCGGCGACCTGACGGCCGTCAAAAGGTTCGGCCGGGCCGCCTTTGGCCGCCAGCGGCGCGTCTATCATGCGCGACAGCGCCGTCATCTCGCGCACATAGGCCTTGCCGGAGGCTGGCGGTGCAAGCAGAGCGAGGCCGGCGACGTCGTCGCGGCCGGCAGCGGCCAGCGGCGCCAGCAGCGCGCCCAGCCGGAAACCGACGATGACGATGTCTTCGACGCCCGTCTCGCGCTTCAGCCAGTCGGCGGCGGCACCGATGCTTTTAACCCAAGCCTCGATGCGGGCCGGATCGGTGTGGTCGCCGGCGGCATCGCCGCAGCCGGGGTAGTCGAACTGCAGCACGGGAAGCCCGGCTGCCGCGACACGGCCCGCCAGCAGCGTCAGGAAGCGGCGGCTGCACAGGTCCTCGAAGCCGTGCGCGCCGGCAATGACGACGCCGCGACGGCCGCCGGCCTCGTGCAGCCAGCCGATGGTTGCGTCGAAGACGAGCGGCCTCATGCCACGACCTCGGATGTCTCGAAAACCGTCACCGTGCCGGAAACAAGCTTTTCCGGACGATAGGCCGTGCCCCTGTCCGTGTTGAGCGCCGTCACCATGCCTGCCGGCTCGGCATCCGCCGGGCCGAACAGGCGCACGGTGCGCTCACGGCCGGGCAGGAGATGAAAGCCGTTGTCTTCCGGCCGGAACAGGGCATCGCCGGCGATGTCGACGTGATAGGCGGCGCGGCGGCAGGCCAATACGAGTTGCCAACCTTCCTCCGAATGATCAAGCCGCGCCGTCAGGCCGACATCGCGGCGCGCGGTCATGGCGCCCGGCAGGACGTGAACGGCCTCGGCCAACACCACGCCGTTCTCGTCCTCGAAGCGCGCCACCGTCAGCTCGTGGCCGGCGGGACCGAAGCGATAGGCATAGGAGACGTCGAAGAAGGCGCCGAGGAGTTCGAATACCGGCAGCGTCAGGTCGCCGTGCGGCGGCAGCTCTATCACCCGCTTGCCGCCGACGACAGCGACCGCGCCGTCACGCAGGCAGGACACCGTGAGCGTGCCGCGCAAGGGTGCTTGGCCGTCATTGAGCAGATGCACCTCCAGCCCGTTGACGCCCTCGTCGGAGAGGATCAGCCGCGTCGGCGCGAAGGCGCGCTTCAGCGCATGCCAGACCGATTTCGGCCGGCCGGTGGCATCGACCACGCCCCAGCCGGCGCCGACCGCCAGATCCTTCCAGAACAGCAGCAGCGCGCCGGCCGTCGGCGAGGCGGGACGGCGCCATTCGTCGATGCTGCGCTCGACCACCTCGGCGCTGACGGCGCGTGACAGCTCCAGATAACGCGCCAAGTCCTCGCGGCGCAGGCGGCGTGCATCGACGGCGAACAGCGTTTCCAGATAATGCTCGCGGATATCCTCGAAATCCCACGAGGCGCCGGCATCGCGCGGCACACCGGCCTTCCAGCGCGGATCGTGCACCGGCGGCACCGGCATGTGCGCGTCGAGCGTTGCCTGATCGGGCAGGTTGGCGAAGGCCAGGCATTCGGAAGCGAAGCGCACCTCGGCGCGGCGCGCGTCCTCCAGCGGCCGGCAATAGGCGCCGACGCCGTAATAGTGCATCGGCCCGCCGGAGGCGGCGAAAGGCAGGCTGCCGCCATGCGGCGTGGAAGGGACAAGCACAAGATCCGGACGCAGGGTTTCCGCAGCCGGGCGAACGACCTTGTCAAACCACGGCGTCGCATCGATGCCGGCCGGCAGCCCGAGCATCGTTGCCTGCTGGGCGATCTCGCTGCCGCCGCACAGCACGGCAAGAGACGGCGAAGACGCAAGCCGCCTGAGCAGCGCCGCGACCTCGCGTCCAAGCGCGGCGCACCAGCCTTCGTCCTTTGCCGGGTAATCGAAATTGGCCAGCATCAG
>JBQCHN010000227.1:0-2972 GCA_051954615.1 Mesorhizobium sp.
ATCGACGGCCAGATCCTCCTGCCCGGCGGCGACGACGACGGCGGTGGGCAGACCGCGCGCCACGTCGGTGGCGAAGCTCGGGCCGGACAGAACCGCCACCGGATTGCCGGGCAATATCTCGGCGACGATGGAGGAGAGCAGCGCGCCGGTATCGCGCTCGATCCCCTTGGCGCACAGAACCAGTGGCACGCCCGCCGGCATGTGCGGCTTCGCCTCAGCCAGCACGCCGCGCAAGGATTGCGCCGGCACCACCGCCAGCACGCAGTTGGCTGCGGCCAAGGCGGTGCCGATATCGGTCGTGGCGGCGATGCCGTGCTCGATCGGGATGCCAGGCAGATAGCGCGGGTTCTTGCCGCGGCCTATCGCCTCGACGGTCTCGCCATCGCGCGCCCACAGGCCGACGGCGTGGCCGGCGCGCAGCATGGCCAGCGCCAGCGCCGTGCCCCAGGCGCCGCCGCCCAGCACGGCAACGCGAAAGCCGTCGTCGCTCATGCCCCGGTTTCCTTCATGCCTTGGCCCCCCGGCGGCCCGAGCCGACGACCGGGGCCGAGACGCTGTCCAGCGGCCAGCGCGAGCGCGGCACGAAGGCGAAAGCGTCGGCGTTGTCGGCAAGGCCGGCGCGCAGCCGCTCGATTCCGGCCCAGGCAATCATCGCGGCATTGTCGGTGCACAGTTTTAGCGGCGGCGCGACGAAGCGGAAGGCGGCGTCGCGGCAAAGCGCTTCCAGAGTCGATTTGATGACGCGGTTGGCGGCGACGCCGCCGGCAACGACCAGAGCCGGCGCCTCCATGTCCGGGAACTCGGCCCGAAAGCGCTCCAGCGCGCGGCGTACCCGGTCTTGCAGCGCGTCGGCGACGGCGGCCTGGAAGGAAGCGCAGATGTCGGCGACGTCCTTCTCCGTCAGCGGCGCGATGGCGCTGGCGGCCTGGCGCACGGCGGTCTTCAGGCCGGAAAAGGAGAAATCAGGCTGCGCCGCGCCCTTCATTGGGCGCGGGAAAGCGAAGCGGACGGTGTCGCCCTTCTCGGCGGCTTTTTCGACGTTGGGACCGCCCGGATAGGGCAGGCCGAGCATCTTGGCGGTCTTGTCGAAGGCCTCGCCCAGCGCGTCGTCGATGGTGGTTGCCCAGCGCTGGTAGTCGCCGACGCCGGCGACGCGCACGATCTGGGTGTGGCCGCCGGAGACGAGCAGCAGCAGGTACGGGAATTCCAGCCCGTCGGTCAGCCGCGCCGTCAGCGCGTGGCCTTCGAGGTGATTGACTGCGAGCAGAGGCTTGGCCGACGCGGCGGCGATAGCCTTGGCAGTCATCAGGCCGACGATCAGGCCGCCGACAAGGCCGGGGCCGGCGGTGGCGGCGACGGCATCGATTTCGGAAAGGTCCGTGCCGGCGTCGGCAAGGGCAGCCTCGACGATTCCGTCCAGCGCCTCGACATGGGCGCGCGCGGCGATCTCCGGCACGACGCCGCCGAAAGCCGCATGCTCGGCGATCTGCGACAGCACGATGTTTGACAGAATTTTGGGCGAGCGGATTTCGGACGCGCCGCTATCGAACGCGACGACGGAAGCCGCCGTCTCGTCGCAACTCGTCTCGATGCCCAGAACACGGATCAATTCGTCGCTACCCTCGATGATTGCCCGGCACGGCAATCCCCGATAGGACATGCCGAGCATCCCGGGGGTTACCATGGACCGCGAGCCATGCAAACTGTCTTGAAGATCGGAACGCGCGGCAGCCTGCTGGCGCTGGCGCAGGCGCACGAGACGCGGGCGCGGCTGATGGCGGCGCACGGGCTTGCCGAGGACGCGTTCGAGATCGTGCCGATCACCACCAGCGGCGACCGCATCCAGGACCGCGCGCTGGCGGAGGCCGGCGGCAAGGGCCTGTTCACCAAGGAGATCGAGGAGGCGCTGCTCGACGGCCGCATCGACATCGCCGTGCATTCCTCCAAGGACATGCCGACGGTGCTGCCCGACGGGCTGGAACTCGCCACCTTCCTGCCGCGCGAGGATGCCCGCGACGTCTTCATCGGCAAGATCGCGGCGCGCATTGCCGACCTGCCTGCGGGTGCGAAGGTCGGTTCGTCGTCGCTTCGCCGCCAGGCGCTGATCCGTCGCATGCGGCCGGACCTCGACGTGGTGCTGTTTCGCGGCAACGTGCAGACCCGCCTGCGCAAGCTGGAGGAGGGTGTCGCGGACGGAACGATCCTGGCGCTCGCCGGCCTGAAGCGGCTTGGGCTGGCGCATATCGCCACCGACGTAATGGCGCTCGACGCCTTTCCGCCGGCGCCCGGGCAGGGCGCCATCGGCATCGAAAGTCGCATCGGCGACACGAGAACGGCCGATCTGCTTACAGCCATCCACGATGTGCCGACCGGCCAGGCGCTGGCCTGCGAACGGGCCTTTCTCGCCGCACTCGACGGCTCCTGCCGCACGCCGATCGCCGGCTATGCCACGGTGAAGGACGGCGAGCTGGCGTTTTCCGGCCTGATCGCCATGCCGGACGGCACCGAAGAACATGCCGTCACCGCTGCCGGACCGGCGCAGGATGCCGCCGCCATCGGCGCCGGGGCCGGAGCCGAGGTGTGGGCCAAGGCCGGTCCCGCCTTCTTTGAAAGGCTGAACCTGACATGCGCCGGGTCCTGGTGACGCGACCCGAACCGGGCGCGACACGCACCGCCGAGCGGCTCAGGCAACTGGGGTTCGAACCGCTCGTCCTGCCGCTTTCGGCGACGAAGCCGCTTGCCGTGGACGTTGCGATGGTGCCGGACGATGCGGCGGCGGTCGCCGTCACCAGCGCCAATGCGCTGCGTCATGCGCCGCCGGGCCTGATCGGCAGGCTGGCGGCGCTCGCCTGCCATGCGGTGGGCGAGCGGACGGCGGTGGCCGCGCAGGCCGCCGGCTTTCATATCGTAAAAGCGGGGCCGGGCGACGCAGCAGGGCTGGCCGACGCGATCGCGCCGCAGCTTGTCGGCAA
>JBQCHN010000228.1:0-6541 GCA_051954615.1 Mesorhizobium sp.
CGAGATGTTGGCGTAGGTCGGCAAAAACACCATCCAGAGATAGAACTGGACGCCGGAGGCCTGGATCACCACGACGATCAGCGATTCCTTCGGATACTCGATGAAGCCGGCGAAGACCGAGCGCAGCGAGATAGGCTGGCGTCGCCGTGGGGTGGCCTGGAACGACGGTGTTTCAGGAATGGAGCGGCGCAGCCAGACGCCGAAAAGGGACAGCACCGCGCCAAGCAGGAACGGTACGCGCCAGCCCCACGAGGCCAGTATGTCGGGCGCGAAATATTTGGTCGTCAGCGCTGCGACGCCCATGGCGAACAGAATCGCCAATCCGGTCGAGACCATCTGGCTCGACGCCGCGAAAGCGCGCCGCTCGCGCGGGGCGTGCTCGTTCAGGAAGGCGGCCGCCGTCTGGTATTCGCCGCCGGTGGCGAAACCTTGCAGCAGGCGCGCGGCCAGCAGGATCAGCGGCGCCAGCAGCCCGGCCTGCTCGTAGGTTGGGGCTATGGCGATCATCAGGCTGCCGATGCCGGCGAGAATGATCGTCAGCGCCAGGACGCCACGGCGGCCATAATGGTCAGCCAGCGGCGACAGGACGAAAGAGCCGACCGGACGCATGAGGAAACCCGCAGCGAACGTGCCGTAGGCAGCCAGCAGGGCGACCAGCTTGTCCTCCCCGGAAAACATCTGCGCGGCGAACACCGCCGAAAGCAGGCCGTAGATCGTCCAGTCGTACCATTCGACGAAATGGCCGACGGCGCCGGCCACGACCGTGGTGCGTGTGGTCGCCGTCGCCTCGCTGCCGACGGCAGCCTCCTTGCTGATGGTCATGCTTCCCTCCCCTGGGCGTTCCGGCGCCGACACCCCCTGCGTCGCACCGGTAACGCGAGCAGAATATACTCATGCCATGCACTGTCAATGCTTCTTGCATGCACAGACGATGCAAGACGGCAACATTGATCCGGCGTTGACATCGGCCGATCGGCCTTGGGAGGAAATTCGGCTGGATGCCGGGCGCCAGGTCTGCCGCCGATGACGACATGGTCTGGCCGGCCACGGAGGCCGACGCCATTTCATCTCGTTGGGGAAGGCAGCGGGGCGCGGAGTATCGCGCCGATCTGGGTCGGCCTCAGTTGTTTCAGTCTACCGAGGAAAGCCTTGGCATTCTGATTGCCATAGGCGCGATGGCTGACGGCGAACAGCAGTACGCCGCGCGCTCCCGCGGGGCTGCGATACTGCGCATAGCGATAGGCATTCCACTCGACGATGTATTCGCCGCGGTCGTCCTTGCTGCTGACGATGAAATCCAGCAGCACCTCGCCCGTCGCATCATGCTGCAGGACCTCCATGTTGACCAGCGGATCGCTGCTCTTGCGCTTGTCGAGCGCTGCCCACTGGCTGGCGACCGCGTCCTTCACGCTGACGCCACCGCCTACCACCTCGACAAGCAGCATCTGCTTATAGGTTTCGACGGTCTGGCCGGCCGGCACATACTCCTGCTTGACGTAGTTCGGCGACGGCTCAGCACTCCATCCCAGTTCGAACGTCTTGCCGTCGAAGTCGATCGGGCCGGGAATACCGAGGCGGTCGGTAACCTCGGCGGCGGTGGGCATCGTCATGAGGACGAGCGCGAGCCACATCGCGACGACCCTCGCTATCGACTTCATGCGCCACTCCGTTCTCGTTCGTCCCGCAACCGCCGCGAAAGCGCGGTCGCAAACCTGGCAAGAGCCTAGCAACTCCATCGTGGCTTCGCCACCGGCGGGCCGGGCGCGGACGGCGCCCATGCGGCTCGGCCCAGTCAATTCGCCCCTATCGGAAAAGTGTAATCTGGCGCTTGCCTTATTCGTATGACCGGTTGTACGTATAGTATGTCAAGGGAGGAAACTTGCCAGCGAGCAAAAGCTCGCCGCAAGGCCCGGTCGCCGGTCCCGCCCCTCGGTCATTGGTCACGCAATCGGAGGATAGTCGTGCTGAACATCAGGAAAATTCTGCTCGGGGCCGCGGCCCTGACCCTCGCTTTTTCGGCGCCCGCAGGTGCCGAGGACAAGATCCTCATCGGTCTGATCACCAAGACCAACGGCAATCCCTTCTATGCCAAGATGAAGGAAGGCGCCGAGGCCAAGGCCAAGGAGCTAGGCGTCGAGCTGCAGAGCTACGCCGGCAAGATCGACGGCGACAGCGATTCCCAGGTCGCCGCCATCGAGACCCTCATCTCGGCCGGCGCCAAGGGCATCATGATCACGCCGAGCGATCCAAAGGGCATCGTGCCGACGCTGGAGAAGGCCCGCAAGGCCGGCATCTTCGTCGTCGCGCTGGATACCGAAACCGATCCGGTCTCGGCCGCCGACGCCACCTTCGAGACCGACAACAAGCTGGCCGGCGAGTTGATCGGCAAATGGGCCGCCGCCACGCTCGGCGACAAGGCCAAGGACGCCAAGATTGCCTTCCTCGATGCCGTCGAGAACCAGCCGACCGTCGACTGGCAGCGCGACCAGGGCTTCATGAAGGGCTTCGGCATCGACGTGAAGGACCCCAACCGCTACGGCGAGGAGGACGATCCGCGCATCGTCGGCCACCAGTGGGGTGCCGGTGCCGAGGACGGCGGCCGCACCGGCATGGAACAGCTTCTCCAGCGCGACCCTGACATCAACGTCGTCTACACGATCAACGAGCCGACAGCGGCCGGCGCCTACGAGGCGCTGAAAGCGGTCAAGCGCGAAAAGGACGTGCTGGTCGTCTCGGTCGACGGCGGCTGCCCCGGCGTCAAGAATGTTGCCGCCGGCATCATCGGCGCCACCTCGCAGCAATATCCGCTGCTGATGGCGACGATGGGCGTCGAGGCGATCGTCAACTACGTCAAGACCGGCGCCAAGCCGGCGAACAGCGAGGGCCTTGATTTCTACAACACCGGCGTCAAGCTGGTGACGGACAAGCCCGTTCCGGGGATCGAGTCCATCACCTCGGAAGAAGCTCTGAAGATCTGCTGGGGCTGACGACCTAAAGGCGGCGCGGTCCACAGCGGCGCCGCCTTTTGTCCGTGGTTGGAGCCTTTCATGACATCGGACGACACGACATTGACGACGGAAGCCGCCTTCGAGGATGAACGGCCGACGCTCGGCCGCACGCTCCACCGCTTCCTGCACAACAATTTCACCGTGGTGCCGGCGGCGATCCTCATCCTGAGCTGCCTGTTCTTCGGCTTCCTGGACGGCGCGCGCTTTGTCCATCCCTTCAACTTCTCGCTGATCCTGCAACAGGCGACGATCATCGGCATCGTCGGCGTGGCGCAGACGCTCATCATCCTGACGGCCGGCATCGACCTGTCGGTCGGGGCCATCATGATCATGGCCTCGCTGGTCATGGGCCGGCTTGCGGTCGTCGCGGGCGTTCCCGTCGAGCTGGCCTTCCCGGCCGGTCTTCTGGCGGGCGCTGCCTGCGGGCTGGCCAACGGCGTGCTAGTCTGCCACCTCAAGCTACCGCCCTTCATCACCACGCTCGGAACCTGGAGCGTCTTCGGCGCCATCAACCTCGGCTTTTCCCGCAGCGAGACGATCCGCTCGCAGGAGATCGCCGAGACCGCACCCTTCCTGCAATGGACGGGCCAGTCCTTCTCCTTCTTCGGCGCGGCGCTCACCTACGGCTCCATCCTGCTTTTGCTCATGGTGGCGCTGGTCTGGTACCTGCTCAACCGCACCCCCTTCGGCAAGCATGTCTATGCCATCGGCGACGACGTCGAGGCAGCACAGCTCGCCGGCATCAACATCCGCCGCACACTGACGACGGTCTACGTGCTGGCGGGTGCCATCTGCGGTGTCGCCGGCTGGGTGCTGATCGGCCGCACCGGCTCGGTCAGCCCGCTGTCGGGCGCGACCGCCAACCTGGATTCGATCACCGCGGTCGTGGTCGGCGGCACCAGCCTGTTCGGCGGACGCGGCTCGATCATCGGCACGCTGTTCGGCGCGCTGATCGTGTGCACCTTCCGCAACGGCATTGCGCTGGCCGGCGCCGATGCCGTCTGGCAGGAAGCCTCGATCGGCCTGCTCATCCTCGCCGCGGTGGCGCTCGACAACTGGCTGCGCAAGGTGTCGGCATGAGCGTCGAACCGATCCTCAAGGCGCGTGGCCTGGTCAAGCGCTATGGCCGCATCGTGGCGCTCAACAACGCCGATTTCGACCTGATGCCCGGCGAGGTGCTCGCCGTCATCGGCGACAACGGCGCCGGCAAATCCACACTCATCAAGGCGCTGTGCGGCGCCATCTCGCCCGAGGCGGGCGAAATCAGCCTTGCCGGCGAGAAGGTCACCTTCCGCTCCCCGCTCGACGCACGTCGCGCCGGCATCGAGACGGTGTTCCAATCGCTGGCTCTGGCGCCGTCCATGACCATTGCCGACAACATGTTCCTCGGCCGCGAACGGCGCACCGGCGGCCTGTTCGGTCGGATTTTCCACAACCTCGACCTCAGGGCGATGCGCCGCGAGGCGCGGGCGGCACTGTCGGAACTCGGACTGGCGACCATCCAGGACATCGGCCAACGGGTCGAGACGCTGTCGGGTGGGCAGCGCCAGGGCATCGCCATCGCCCGTGCGGCCGCCTTCAGCAGCCGGGTCATCTTCATGGACGAGCCTACGGCGGCGCTCGGCGTCAAGGAATCGCGCAAGGTGCTCGACCTCATCGCCGACGTCCGCCGTAAGGGCATCTCGATCGTGCTGATCAGCCACAACATGCCGCATGTCTTCGAGATCGCCGACCGCATCCACATCCATCGACTCGGCGCACGCGCCTGCGTCGTCGATCCGAAATCGGTCTCCATGTCCGACGCCGTCGCCATCATGACCGGCGCCAAGCGGGTCGAGCCCGAACCTCAGCCGGACTGACGCGGTCCGGCGCCGATCCCGAGTGCCCGGATTCTGCACTAATTCGTTTTCCCCACCCAGAAGAAGAATGTCTTCCGACATAAATTATATTGTCATGTTGTAATGATAACATTATAAGCTGAGAGCACTTGCTGGAGGCTCTCTCATGTCCGACCGCCGCGCGCTGGCGAACGCCATCCGTTTCCTCACCATCGACGTGGTGCAGAACGCCAATTCGGGCCACCCCGGAACGGCCATGGGCATGGCCGACATCGCCGAAGTGCTGTGGAACGATTTCCTCAAGCACAATCCGGCAGATCCGAAATGGCCAAACCGCGACCGCTTCATCCAATCGAACGGCCACGGCTCGATGCTGACCTATTCGCTCCTGCATCTGTCGGGCTACGGGCTCACGGTCCAGGACCTGAAGGACCATCGCAAGCTGCACTCGAAAACGCCCGGCCATCCGGAATATGGCATCACCGCAGGCGTCGAGACGACCACCGGGCCGCTCGGCCAGGGCTTCGCCACGGCGGTCGGCATGGCGCTGGCGGAACGGAAGCTGGCTGAGGAGTTCAATCGCGACGGTTTTCCGGTGATCGACCATTTCACCTATGTCTTCGCCGGCGATGGCTGCCTGATGGAAGGCATCGCACAGGAAGCCGCCTCGCTCGCCGGGACGCTGAAGCTGAACAAGCTGATCCTCGTTTACGACGACAACAACATCTCCATCGACGGCGAAACGCCCGGCTGGTTCGCCGACGACAGCGCGGCGCGCTTCCGCGCCCTCGGCTGGAACGTCATCGCCGATGTCGACGGCCACGATCCCGACGCGGTCGGCGCGGCATTCGCCGCCGCCCGCCGTTCCGCCGACAAGCCGACCATGATCTGCTGCAAGACGATCATCGGCTACGGCTCGCCCAACAAGCAGGGCAAGGAAGAAGCGCATGGCGCGCCGCTCGGCGCCGACGAGGTCGCACGCACCCGCGGGCATCTCGGCTGGCCACACGAGGCCTTCGTCGTGCCCGACGCGATCATGCGCGCCTGGGACGCGCGCCAGCGCGGTGAAAAGGCGCAGGCCGAATGGAACGCCCTGTTCGCCGCCTACCGGAACGCTCACCCGGCGCTTGCCGCCGAACTGGAGCGCCGCTTCGCACGCCGTCTGCCGGCCGGTTTCGATGCGCTGGTCGCCGCCGAGGCGGCGTGCATTCTTGCCGGCGAGCCGGTCAAGCAGCCTATCCGCAAGGCGTCCAGCAGAATTGCCGGCACCCTCATGAAGGCCATGCCGGAAATGATCGGCGGATCGGCCGACGTTTCGCTGTCAACGCTGGCGTGGACGAGCGCAGCACGCTCCGTCACGCCGGACGATTTCTCCGGCAACTTCATCCACTACGGCGTGCGCGAATTCGGCATGTCGGCTATGATGAACGGCATGGCCGCGCATGGCGGCCTCATCCCCTACGGCGCCTGCTATCTGGTGTTCAGCGACTACAGCCGCAACGCCGTGCGCCTTGCCGCGCTGATGGGGCTGAAGGCGATCTTCCTCTACACACACGATTCCATCGGCGTCGGCGAGGACGGGCCGACGCACCAGCCCTGCGAGCAACTGGTGGCGCTGCGCGCCATTCCCAACATGTCGCTGTGGCGGCCGGGCAGCGAACTGGAAGCCCTTGCCGCCTGGGAATCGGCGCTCAA
>JBQCHN010000229.1:0-2866 GCA_051954615.1 Mesorhizobium sp.
AGCTGCGGCGAAGACGTTCTTCTAGAGCGGATGGCCGGCTTCACGCTCGCGCCCACGGCTGCCGCCGAGGGCTTTCGCCTCGAAGCCCATGAGGTGGTCGGCTCGACCAACGCGCTGGCGCTGGACCATGCGCGGGCCGGCGATCCCGGCCGGTTGTGGATCGTATCGAAACGCCAAGAAAGCGGGCGCGGCCGGCGCGGCCGTGTCTGGGCGACGCCGCAGGGCAATCTCGCCGCGACGCTTCTCGTCGTCATCGACGGTGACCTCAAGGGCGCGGCCACGCTCGGTTTCGTCGCCGGGTTGGCGCTGGCCGATGCGCTGGACGCGGTCGTGCCGGGAGGCCGTATCGCGGTCGGTCTGGACGGTGCCGGCTCCGGCCGCAACCGCTTCGAGTTGAAATGGCCGAACGATGTGCTCGCTTCCGGCGCCAAGCTCGCGGGCATCCTGCTGGAATCCTCGCTTCTCGGTGAAGGCCGCTTCGCGGTCGCCGTTGGCATCGGCGTCAATGTCGTGGCGCACCCGCAAGACCTGCCTTATCCCGCGACGTCGCTTGCGGCGCTCGGCTCATCCTGCGACGCCGAAACGCTGTTCCTGGCGCTGTCGGATGCCTGGAGCCAGAACGCGCGGCTGTGGAATGGCGGAAGCGGCCTTGTCGCCATCCGGCGCCGCTGGCTCGAGCGCGCGGCGGGGCTCGGCGGCGAGGTTGCTGTCAGGATTGACGGCAATGTGGTGCGCGGAACGTTTGAGACCATTGACGAGGACTGCCGTTTCGTGATCCGCGATGAAAGTGGCGCGCGGCTGACCATCGCCGCCGGAGACGTGCATTTCGGTGCCGTTGCGAGCGCCGGCGCAATCTGAACGGAAGGAAACCTCATGGCGAAATCAGACAATGCCGAACTCGTCTTCGTGCCGCTCGGCGGCGTTGGCGAGATCGGCATGAACTTCGCCCTTTACGGCTACGGCCCGGCGGACGATCGCGAATGGATCGTCGTCGATGTCGGCGTCACCTTTCCCGACCCGGCGCATCCCGGCGTCGATCTCATCCTGCCCGACACCCGCTTCATCGAGGAGCGGCTGGCGAACCTGCGCGGCATCGTCATCACCCACGCGCATGAGGACCATTACGGCGCGTTGCATGACATCTGGCCGAAGCTGAAGGTGCCGGTGTGGGCAAGTCCCTTCACCGCCGGCATGCTGGAGGCCAAGCGCCAGGGCGAGCAGGGTGCGCCGAAAATACCGGTGACCGTCTACAGGGCCGGCGAGAAATTCACGCTCGGGCCGTTCGAGATCGAGGCGATCCCGGTGGCGCATTCGATCCCCGAGCCGTTCTCATTGGCGATCACCACGCCGGCCGGTACCGTCATCCACACCGGCGACTGGAAGATCGACCTTGCGCCGGCGATCGGGCCGAAGACCGACGAAGCGCGCTTCCGTGCCTATGGCGACAAGGGCGTGCTGGCGCTGGTCTGCGATTCCACCAATGCGCTCAGGGAAGGCGAGTCGCCGACCGAGCAGGCGGTGGGCGCCAGCCTGAAGGAGATCATCAGCAAGGCCGAGGGCAGGGTGGCCGTCACCACCTTCTCGTCCAATGTCGGGCGCATCCGTTCCATCGCCGAAGCGGCACGCGACGCCGGGCGCCAGTGCCTGCTGCTCGGCCGTTCGCTGAAGCGCGTCGTCGATGTCGCCGGCGAGCTCGGCTATCTGGACGGGCTGCCGGAATTCATCGCCGAGGAAGACTACGGCTTCATCCCGCGCGACAACCTCGTCGTCATCTGCACCGGCAGCCAGGGCGAGCCGCTGGCGGCATTGGCAAAACTGTCGCGCGACGAGATGAAGTCGGTGGCGTTGACGGCCGGCGACACCGTTATCTTTTCCTCCCGCACCATTCCCGGCAACGAGAAGGCGATCCTGGAGGTGAAGAACCGGCTGATCGACCTCGGCATGAAGATCATCGAGGACGGCGACGCGCTGGTGCATGTCTCCGGCCATCCGCGCCGCAGCGAGCTGAAGCAGATGTACGAATGGGTGCGGCCGAAGATCGGCGTGCCGGTGCATGGCGAAGCGGCGCATCTGGTGGCGCAAGGCTCGCTGATGGCGATGTCGGGCATCGGCCAGGTGGCGCAAATCCGCGACGGCGACATGCTGCGACTGGCGCCGGGCGCGGCCACCATCATCGACCAGGTGCCGTTCGGCCGCGTCTACAAGGACGGCAGGCTGATCGGCACCGACGAGGCCATGGGTGTCAAGGATCGGCGCAAGCTTTCCTTCGCCGGGCATGTGGCGGTGAACGTCGTGCTGGACGAGAAATACGAACTCGCCGGCGATCCGGACCTGGTCGCCATCGGCGTGGCGGAAACGGACGGTTCCGGCGAGGCGCTGGAGGAGCTGATGCTCGATGCGGCAATCGGCGCGGTGGACTCCATCCCCCGCCAGCGCCGAAAAGACCTCGATCTCGTGCAGGAATCCGTGCGCCGCGCGGTGCGTGCCGCAGCCAACGAGGCCTGGGGCAAGAAGCCGCTGGTGACGGTGTTCGTGACGAGATGAAATTAGGGCAGTAGGAGAATAGGGCAGTAAGGCAGTATGTTTTGGAGGAAGCTTTCCGCTTTTCCGGTTTCCCTGGTGCCATACCGCCGTATTGCCTTACTCCCTTGCCCATGGAGCCGCTCATGCTCGGCCGCCTGAACCATGTCGCCATTGCCGTGCCCGACCTTGCCGCGGCGACAGCGACCTATCGCGATACGCTGGGCGCCCCCGTCAGCGCGCCGCAGGCATTGCCGGAGCACGGCGTGACGGTGGTGTTCGTCGATGTCGGCAACACCAAGGTCGAGCTGCTGGAGCCGCTGGGCGAGGGCTCGCCGATCGCGGC
>JBQCHN010000230.1:0-6909 GCA_051954615.1 Mesorhizobium sp.
CGCAGACGAGCGTCGTCCCATAGAGCCGCTTGAACTCGTCGAGCTCCGACCCGTCGACGACGCGCGCGATCACCTCGCGCACGTCGTAGGGCTGGCGGATGTCGGCCGGGATGACGCCGTAGATCTCGCGCGGATCGTGAACGGGCTCAATCGGATGGCGAAGGGCAAGGCCTGTCGACTTCTTCCGATTGAGGTTCCTGACGATCCGCCGCACGATCGCTAGTGCATGCGCGTCGTCCACCGCGTAATGGTCGGCGACCCCCGACTGGCGCGTGTGGAGGTCGGCGCCGCCGAGGTCTTCGGCCGAGACTTCCTCGCCGGTCGCTGCCTTCACCAGCGGCGGACCGCCGAGGAAGATGGTCGCCTGTTTGGCGACCATGATCGCCTCGTCCGACATCGCCGGCACATAGGCGCCGCCCGCCGTGCAGGAGCCCATCACGCAGGCGATCTGCGGAATGCCGGCGGCCGACATATTGGCCTGGTTGTAGAAGATGCGGCCGAAATGCTCGCGGTCCGGAAAAACCTCGTCCTGGTTGGGCAGGTTGGCGCCGCCGGACTCGACCAGATAGATGCAGGGGAGATTGTTCTGCGCCGCGATCTCCTGCGCGCGCAGGTGCTTCTTCACCGTCATCGGATAGTAGGTGCCGCCCTTCACGGTGGCGTCGTTGACCACCACCATCACTTCCCGGCCCTCGACACGGCCGATGCCGGCGATCATGCCGGCCGCAGAGATGGCGTCGTCATACATGCCCCAGGCGGCGAACTGACCAATCTCGAGGAAAGGCGAGCCGGTATCGAGCAGTTGGGCGAGACGCTCGCGCGGCAGAAGTTTCCCGCGCGAAATATGCCGCTTGCGCGCTTCCTCGGAGCCGCCGCGCTGAACGGTTTCGGCCTTGCCGGCAATCTCGGCGACCAGAGCCCGCATCTTTTCGGCATGGGCGCGGAAGGTCTCGGAGGAGGGGGAGACGGAGGAGGAGAGGACGGCCATGGCTTGCCTTTCGCGACTGCGCTGGAAATTTGCGCCGAGTGACGGCGGGTTTGAAGCGTCTAGGACGCTTCCGCCATCATCTCGCGGCCGATCAGCCAGCGGCGGATTTCGCTCGTTCCGGCACCGATCTCATAGAGCTTGGCATCGCGCAGCAGACGGCCGGTCGGATTGTCGTTGACGTAACCGTTCCCGCCCAGCAGCTGGATGGCGTCGAGCGCCATCAGCGTCGCTTTCTCTGCGGCGAACAGGATGCAGCCGGCCGAATCCTTGCGCGTCGTCTCGCCCCGGTCGCAGGACGCCGCCACCGCGTAGACATAGGCGCGCGCGGCGTTCATCGTCGCATACATGTCGGCGAGCTTGCCCTGCACGAGCTGGAAATCGCCGATCGCCTGGCCGAACTGGCGCCGCGTCTGCACATAGGGCATGACGGTGTCGAGACAGGCGGCCATGATGCCGAGCGGCCCGCCGGCCAGCACGCAGCGCTCGTAGTCGAGGCCCGACATCAACACCTCGACGCCCCGGTTCTCGACGCCCAGCACGTTCTCGAACGGTACCTCGACGTCCTCGAACACCAGTTCGCCGGTGTTGGAGCCGCGCATGCCGAGCTTGTCCAGCTTCTGCGCCACCGAAAAGCCCTTCATGGAGCGCTCGATGATGAAGGCCGTAATGCCGCGCGACCCCATCGTCGGCTCGGTCTTGGCATAGACCACCAGCGTGCCGGCGTCCGGCCCGTTGGTGATCCACATCTTGGTGCCGTTCAGGATGTAGCGGTCGTTGCGTTTGTCGGCCCGCAGCTTCATCGACACCACGTCGGATCCCGATCCGCTTTCCGACATGGCGAGCGAGCCGACCGTCTCGCCCGAGCACAGCGAGGGCAGGTACTTTTCCTTCTGCGCCTGCGTCGCCCAGCGGTTGATCTGGTTGACGCAGAGATTGGAATGCGCGCCGTAGGAGAGGCCGACCGAAGCAGACGCACGGGAAATCTCCTCGATTGCCACGGTCTGCGCCAGATAGCCCATGCCGGAGCCGCCGAAATCCGGATCGGCGGTGATGCCGAGCAGGCCGAGCGCGCCCATTTCCTGCCAAAGGTGCATGGGGAACTCGTTGGAGCGATCGGTCTCGGCCGCCTGCGGCGCGATGCGGTCCTGCGCGAAGCGGCGAACCGTGTCGCGCAGCGCCTCGATGTCGGCATCAAGCCCGAAGTTCAGCGTGTTGGTGTACATGGTTTTCCTCCCGGCCTTCATTCGCGCCGACGAGGCGCATGGTCATCCTGAGATAGGTTTCGGTCACGCCCGCGACGGAAAGCCGTTCATCCGGCCGGAACCAGACGATGACGCCTGTCATCATCTGGATCAAAGCCATGGCGGTCAATTCGATATCTTCGGCTGCGAAGGCGCCTGTCGCCGCGCCGTCGCGCAAGATGGTGCGCAGTTCCTTTTCATAGGTCGTGCGCAACTTGAGGATACGCGTCAGTCGCTCCGGCGACAGGCTGCGCAACTCCATATTGGAGACATGCGTGGAGTGCCGCCGTTCGATGTGGAAGGCGATGTGGTTTTCCACGAAAGCCGAAAGCAGCACCTGGGGCAGGGTGCTTGCCGGCCGCGCCTCCTGCCAGGCGGCAAGCAGCGCCTCCATGTGCTCCAGCATCAGCGAAAACAGCAGGTCTTCCTTGGTCGGGAAATAGCGATAGAGCGCGGCCGCCTGCACGCCGACCTCGCCGGCCAGTTGGCGCATCGACATCGCCTCGTAGCCGTGACGCGCGATCAGCGCGGTCGCCGCGTCGCGGATCGCCGCCTCGGTTCTTTCGCCGTCGGACCCTGTTGTGCGTGCCATGTCTGCTCTCCAAAGTCGTTAATAAAACGAACGTTCAATTCTTTCAAGAGGCAGCCAATTGCCTCTTTCGACGAAAGCAACTGCTCTTGACGAGCGTCGGCAGGTGCCGATGGCTTGGCAGTGGCGGAATTCGTCGAAAATCGGAGAAGAAGAGCGACTAAGCCGGACGCTGGGGCGCCGTGCCCTTCCGGCGCAGGCCGGCAAAGCCAGCACCGCCCGCCGCGATCGTCAGCATGGTGAAGGAGAGCGCACTCGGCGCATGATAAGGCACCGCCGTCCAGTCCGGCCGGATCAGTGTCGCGGTGTTGAAATCCTCGCTGCTGAACTGGCACAGCACGAAAGAGGCGCCGTTGCGCACCATGTCCGCGTCGATGCGTGAAATAAGCGCTGCGATATCGGCCGCGAGCGCAGAGCGGCTGTCATTCATGCCGCGCAAGTGGATCAGCAGCGCCTGCGCGGTAGACAGGTAGGCATGGCTACACTCATTGAAGGGACTGGCTTCGTCGCCAAGGCTGCCGGGCACCAAGCCCCAAAGGCAATAGGTGTACTGGATGTTGCCGAAGGTGAAGAGCCTGCGGAACGTCTCGTCGGTGCGGACCTGCCGGGCGGCAAGGTTGAGGATTTCGCCGCGATAGGCGGCGATTACCGCCATCTGTCCATGGGTGAGGGCGGGGATGGAAATGCCGCTGTCGTCGGCGTTGGCCCCACTGCGGTGCGCCTGCGCCATGCCGGCCGGCATTAGGATGGCCAAAAGACAGGAAAAGGCCGCGGCACGGATATGGAACAGGACGCGCCGCGGCATGGATTCGGTCAGCGGGTAGCCGGGCGCGCCTGGGCTGCAGGCCGGTACCCGGCAAGGCTACGTTCGGCAAGTGCCCCGAAGCCGAGACCGACGACAGTCCAAAGCACCGCATGCAGGCCGAGCGAAGCCGTGCGGAAATACCACAGCAGATCGGCGGGGAAGCCTTCCGGCACCTCGTTGACCGTCGGCAGGGCATATTGCGCAATGGCCACCACTATGATGAAGGCACCGGCAGCAATGATGGAAGCGTTCCAGCCGCCCCGGCTTGCCCACAGGCGTTGCGCAAGACCGACGGCCGCGATCGCGGCCAGCAACGACACCAGCATCATAACGAAGAACAGTTCCGTCCTGGCGCCGATCGTCTCAGGACTGCCGACCGCCGGCGGTGTCGCCGGATACTTCAGGAACGGCACCGCAACGAGCGCGATGAAGCCGCCGAGCGCCAGCAGGCCCGCCGTGGCGCGGGCGCCAAGCCGGCCGATGCGTCCGTAGACGTAAGCGAAAGCGAGCGAGAACAGCCCGCCGACAGCGGCCCCGTAGACTACAACGCCGGTGAGCAGGCCAAGTCCGGCCTGCGTGGTACGCGAAACCAGTTCAGGTTCCTCGGCCATCGTCTGGCTGCTGGCAGCCTGTTCGGCCGCTGCCGCCTGTTCCTCAAGCGCGATGGCGCGGTCGACCTGCGGTTCGCCGAACACGCGGGCGAAACCGAAAGCAAACAACCCGGCGATCACCCCGACAATCATGCCGCGGAGCAAAAGAGTCCCAACCATGTCAGCGACCCCTTTTAGTGGCAGGGGAAACCGAGAAGATGGCGGCCGTCATGCACGAATTCGTGGATGTACATGCCGGAGAATAGCGACGTGGCGCCTTCCTCGGTACCGACGAAATAAATCGCGATCAGGAAGAGAAGGCCGCCGAAGATGGCCCACGGCAGGAGCTCACGAACCGGAATCGGGCGGACATCCGGTGTTGCGATGGCGATATTGGACATGATTTCCTCTCCTGGGATCCAGCGTCCCGTTGCAAAAAAATATACAGGGAAGATCTGACTTTCGGCGGCCGGAAAACGACAACCGATCACAGTGGCGCGACCGCGCCGGATTTCCACCGGCTTCCACACCTGTATATCGATTTGGACACTATGCCTGTGCATCGTCGCCTGTCAATGAAAGTCGGGTCGACCGACAAATCTGTTCAGGACCGCCGCAATAAGCTTCCATGGCGGCGGACAGAAGGATGCCGAATCGAATGCAGGCGCGTCTCACACTGGTTTGCAGCGGCGCTGCCCCGGCGGCACGGCGTGGCGCCTTCCCCGCCGACGAAGCGCTGGACGAACGGATGCTGGGAATGGCCGCCGCGTTGAAGCCGTTGCTGGCGCGAGCCGATCGCATCCTGACCGGTCCGGAACTGCGGGCGAAGCAGACCGCGGAGGCGCTCGGGTCGGCGGCCGCACCATCGGAGATATTGCGCGATCAGGATTTCGGCCACTGGGCGGGCAAGGATCTGGCAGAGGTCGCGCAGACCGAGCGGCAGGCGCTCGCCGCGTGGCTCGGTGACCCCGAAGCCCTGCCAGGCGGCGGCGAATCGTTCTCGGCGGTCATGGAGCGCGTCGACGGCTGGCTGGAACAACTCCTTGGCGCACCCGGCCACACGGTCGCCGTCACGCATGCGGCGGTCATCCGGGCGGCTATCCTTGCCGTGATCGGCGCGCCGGCCGCCTGCTTCGCCCGCATCGACGTTATGCCGCTCAGCCTGACGGACCTGCGCAGCGATGGCCGGCGCTGGACCCTGAGGGCAACAGGTCTGACCGCGCGTTAAAGCGTGTCCCGAGGGCGGGAACGGGTTTCAGGGCAAAGACTATGCTTAGAGGCAACGACCTGAAGCTGCGGAACGAATCTGAAAGATCGCGCCGCGCTTCAAGCTGTCAATTGCCGCGTGCGGCCGCCAGCACGCCGGGCAGTTCCTCCGCGAAGATGTCCAGTTCGTGGTCGAGCCCGACGCTGACGCGGATGCACCGGTCGAGGACGGGCGCCATCGGCTTGCGGATAAAGACGTCGCGCGACAGCATTCCCTGCATGATCCTGGCTGCAAAGGCGCCGTCGCCGCCGCAGTCGATGGTGACGAAGTTGGTGGCGGAAGGGAGCGGCATCAAGTCGTTTTCGGCAGCGATCGAGGCGATACGCTGCCGCCCCGCCGCGACTTTCGCGACGACCTCGGCAAGCCAGGCCTGATCCGCGAGCGCGGCTTCGCCGGCCACCTGCGCCATGCGGCTGACGCCGTAATGGTTGCGGATCTTCTCGAAGTCGCGAATCACCTGCGCCTCGCCGAAGGCATAGCCGCAGCGGATGCCGGCCAGCCCGTAGGCCTTGGAGAAGGTGCGCATGCGGATGAGATTCGGCCGAGACACGTCGATGGCCGGCAATGCAGAGGCCGGACCGAGTTCGCCATAGGCCTCGTCGAGCACCAGCATCGTGGTTTCGGGAAGCGCGGCGATGAAGCGGTCGATCTCGTCCGCTTCCCACCAGCTTCCCATCGGATTGTCGGGATTGGAGAGATAGACAAGCGGCGCCTTTTCCCGCCGCACGGCGTCGAGCAGTCCCTCGAGGCTTTCGCGATCCTGTTCATAGGGGACTGTCACCAGTTGCCCGCCGACGCTGGCGACATGGAAGTTGAAGGTCGGATAGGCGCCGAGTGAGGTGACGACCGGAACTCCGGGACCGACATACATGCGCGTCAGAAGGCCGAGCAGACCGTCTATGCCTTCGCCGATGACGATGTTCTCGACTCCGACGCCGAGATCGGCTGCTGTGGCCACCTTGAGATCGAAATTGTCGGGGTCGCAATACATCCACTGGTCGCGCGCCACCTCGGCCATGCGCGCGATCACCTTCGGCGAGGGGCCGAAACTCAACTCGTTGGCGCCGATGCGGGCGCGGAAGGGGCGGCCGCGTTCGCGCTCCTGCGCTTCCGGCCCGACGAAGGGAACCATCTCCGGCAGCGCATCGACGACCGGCGTGAGGGGAGGGCGCTTGGGCATGGCGGTAGACACCTGTCGCTTTGTCGGTTCCCGCAGGCCGGGGCCGTTGGCGACGACCTTGCTACAGCGGGCTTTTCATCGAGGCAAGCGGGCGGGCCAATTCATGCTGGCCGGTCTTTGCCTTCGTCTTCCTCCGGCCAACAAAAAACCCGGCGGTTGCCCGCCGGGTTCTCGTTCAAGACAGAAAAGCCTGTCTTAGAAGTCGCGCTGGAAGCGGATGATGCCGCCGATAGCGTCGTCGCTGACAGC
>JBQCHN010000231.1:0-4343 GCA_051954615.1 Mesorhizobium sp.
CGCCGGCCTCGCCGGTCTGGTCGCGGCCTGCGAACTGACCGACGCCGGCAAGAAAGTCGTCGTGCTAGACCAGGAGCCGGAACAGTCGCTGGGCGGGCAGGCCTTCTGGTCGTTCGGCGGCCTCCTCCTGATCGACTCGCCGGAGCAGCGGCGCATGCGCATCCGCGATTCCCGCGACCTTGCCTGGAGCGACTGGCTGGGCACCGCCGCCTTCGACCGGCCGGAGGATTTCTGGCCGCGCAAATGGGCCAAGGCCTATGTCGACTTCGCGGCAAGCGAGAAACGCGCTTGGCTGAGCGAGCGCGGGATGAAATTCTTTCCCGTCGTCGGCTGGGCCGAGCGCGGCGGCGGTAACGCCTCGGGCCACGGCAATTCCGTGCCCCGCTTTCACATCGTCTGGGGCACCGGGCCAGGCGTGCTGGAGCCGTTCGTCGAGCGAGCGCGGGAGGCCGAGAAACGTGGCTTGCTATCCTTCCGTTTCCGCCACCGGGTCGAGGAGATCGTCGTCGCAAACGGCACGGTGACGGGCGTGCGCGGCGCCGTGCTGGAAGAGAGCCGAGTCAGACGCGGAGAGAAGAGTTCGCGCATCGTCACCGGCGATTTCGAACTCGCAGCCGCCGCCGTCGTCGTTTCTTCCGGCGGCATCGGCGCCAATCACGACCTGGTGCGGCAGAACTGGCCGAAGCGGCTGGGCACGCCTCCGCAACGCATGATCACCGGTGTGCCGGACCATGTCGACGGCCGCATGCTGGCGATCACAGAAGCGGCCGGGGGGCGGCTCATCAATCGCGACCGCATGTGGCACTATGTCGAAGGCATCAGGAACTGGGCGCCGGTGTGGACCGACCACGCCATCCGCATCCTGCCCGGACCGTCCTCGATCTGGCTTGACGCCACCGGAAAGCGCCTGCCGCCGCCGCTCTATCCGGGCTTCGACACGCTGGCGACGCTGGCGCACCTGCGCGGCACCGGCCATGACCATTCCTGGTTCATCCTGACCGAAAAGATCATCCGCAAGGAATTCGCGCTCTCCGGCTCCGAGCAGAATCCCGACCTGACGGGGAAAAGCTGGCGGCAGGTGATCGGCCGTGCCACATCCGGCATTCCTGGCCCTGTCCGCTCCTTCATGGACAAGGGCGAGGATTTCATAATCGAGCGCGAATTGGACAGGCTCGTCGAGCGCATGAACGCGCTGATCGGCGGCGCGCCGCTGCTCGACGTCGCGCAGGTCGAGCGCGAAATCGGGGCCCGCGACCTGCAACTCGACAATCCGTTTTCCAAGGATGCGCAGGTCGTCGCCCTGCGCGGGGCGCGAAACTATCTCGGCGACCGGCTGATCCGCACGGCGAAGCCGCACAGGATCCTCGACCCGGCCAACGGCCCCCTGATCGCGGTTCGCCTGAACATCCTCACCCGTAAAACGTTGGGCGGCCTGGAGACGGACCTCGACAGCCGCGTGCTCGGGCATGACGGCCAGCCCGTGTCCGGCCTTTATGCTGCGGGCGAGGCGGCCGGTTTCGGCGGTGGCGGCATGCACGGCTATGCGGCGCTGGAAGGCACCTTCCTCGGCGGCTGCATCTTTTCCGGGCGCGCGGCCGGACGCGCCACAGCCAGGGCGGTTTGAGCGACACGACACCACCACTGCGATCCTCCCGACTTATGCTTTTCAGCGTCGGTCGGTTACTGTACGGCTGGCGTCTAATTTCCGGAACGGGGGTAGGCCATGGCTGCGACATCCGCACGAACGAGCTTTCTGTCGGGCGCGTCTTCGCGTCACGTCCTGGCGGCCATTCTGCTCGGTCTGTCGATACAACTGGGCGCGGGCGTTTCATCGGCCGAGGAGGCCAAGCCCGCCGAAGCCAAGCCGGCAGACGCGCAACCCGCCGAAAGGGACAATCCGTGGGTGGTGAACTGCTCCACCGGAACGACTGGGACCACGCTAGAATGCCAGGTTTCGCAGAACCTCTCCGAAGCCAAGACCGGCCAGCGCGTGCTGACGGTCACGGTGCGCCGCCAGAACGACTCGGCCGCGCTGGCGATGATCCTGGCGCTGCCGCACGGCCTTTACCTGCCGGCCGGCGCCAGCTACCAGATCGACGCCGGGCAAAAAGCGACCGTCGCCATCCAGACCAGCGACCAGAACGGGGCCTATGCCGCCTTGCCGCTGTCGACCGAGTTGCTGGCGGCGATGAAAACGGGGACCAACCTCAACATCGGCATGGAAACGGCGACGCGCAAGCCGATCACCATTCCCGTTACCCTGGCGGGTTTCACCGCCGCCATCGACAAGCTGGAAGCGACGAAGTAGCGGCCGGCGCCGCTGACGGTTTCATGCCGTTGGGCCGAGCTCCGGATCTGTCAGACGCCGAGATAGCGCTGGAGCAGTTCCGGCTGCTTCTTCAAGTCGGCCGCCGGCCCCTCATGCGCGATATGGCCGTTGTTGATGATGTAGACGCGGCTCGCCAGCGCCAGCGTGGCGGCGAGGTTCTGCTCGACCAGCACGATCGTCTGGCCGGCGTCGGCAAGCTCACGGCAGGCGCGCACCAGATCGTGCACGATGACTGGCGCAAGGCCCTCGAACGGCTCGTCCAGCAACACGATCTTCGGATCGCGCACCAGCGCGCGAGCGATTGCCAGCATCTGCTGCTCGCCACCCGACAGGTCGGTGCCGCGGCTGGTCCGCCGCTCCTTGAGCCGCGGGAACATGGTGTAGATGCGTTCCAGAGGCCATTTGTTCTGCGCCGTCAGCCCAGCGAGGACGATGTTCTCCTCGACGTTCAGGCTGCCGAAGATGCGCCGGTTCTCGTGCACGAGCTGCATGCCGCGCCGGGCGATCGAGTGCGCCTTCTTGCCGGCTAGCTCCTCGCCGTCGAGCTTGACCGAACCCGTCTTCGGCGTGACGACGCCCATCAGGCTCTTCAGCGTCGTGCTTTTTCCCGCGCCGTTGCGGCCGAGCAGGGCCACGACCTCGTTCTTCTCGACCTTAAGGCCGACGTCGAACAGGATGTGGCTGTCGCCGTAGTAGCTGTTCAGTCCGCTGACTTCGAGCAGGCTCATGCCACTTCTCCATGCACGCCGCCGAGATAGGCTTCCTGCACCTTCGCGTTGGTCTTGATCTCGGCCGGCGTGCCTTCGACCAGGACCCTGCCCTCCTGCAACACCGTCACCTTACCGACCAGCTCGAACAGGGAATCCATGTCGTGATCGATGATGATCATGGTGCGGCCACGGGCGATCGACTTGAGCAGCGCCACCGTCTCGACACGCTCGCTCGGGCTCATGCCGGCCAGCGGTTCGTCGAGGAGGAGAAGGCTGGGCGATGTGGCCAGCGCCAGGCCGATCTCCAGACGCCGCTTCTCGCCATAGGCCAGTTCCGAAACCGGCGTGTCGAGACGGGCGGTTAGGTTGACGAGTGACGCGGTGCGCTCGACCTGGTCCTCCAGCCCCGGAACGCTGCGGATGGACTTGAACAGGTCCAGCTTGAACTTGCCGCGCGTTTCGCCAAGCGCCGCGATCATGAGATTGCGCCGAACCGTCAGCCGGTCGAAGAGCTGGTTGATCTGGTAGCTCTTGGTCAGCCCGAGCTGGCAGACGTCGGTGACTCCCATGCCGGTGATGTCGCGGCCCTCGAAAACGATCTTGCCGGCGCTCGGCTCGACCTCGCAGGTAAGCATCTTGAAGAAGGTGCTTTTTCCTGCGCCGTTCGGGCCGATGATGCCGCGCATCTCGCCATGATCGACGGAAAAGTCGATGTCGCTGTTGGCGGCGAGGCCGCCATAGCGCTTGGTGAGCCCGGTTGCCTGCAGGATCGGCCCCGCGGTCTGGGCGCCGTCGCGGCGGCGCGCCGGCATGGCCTCGACGATTGCCGCCTTAGTCTGGCTGGGAGCTGCCACCGGTTCGGTGGTCTTCTTGCTGCTCCTCGCCATGCGGAAGAGGTCGTCGATGGCGCCGACGATGCCGCGCCGCAGGAACACCACCAGAAGCACGAAGACGATGCCGAGCACCAGCTTCCAGGTCGGGCCGAGATGCAGCACATTCTGGAAGAAGTCGCTGAGGTAGAGCCAGACGGTGGCGCCGATCAGCGGACCGAACAGCGTGCCGGCGCCGCCGATGGCGGTCTGCATGACCAACTGGCCCGATGTGTCGAACATGAAGGCGTCCGGCGGCATGAAACCCTGCATCGTGGCGAGCAGGCCGCCCGCGAAGCCGGCATAGATCGCCGCCACGACGAAGGCGGTCAGCTTGTAGCCGTGGATGTTGTGGCCGAGCGCGCTGGCGCGCAACGGGTTGTCGCGGATCGCCGAGAGGATCGCGCCGACCGGCGAGCGCACGATGCGCAGCGC
>JBQCHN010000232.1:0-7104 GCA_051954615.1 Mesorhizobium sp.
GCGAGGTCGTCCTTTTCGCACAGGACGACCGACAGCCCGCGTCCGGCGGCGTCGCGGGCAATGCCGGCGCCGTTGACGCCGCCGCCAACCACCAGAAGATCGACCGGATCGGACTGCGTGCTCATCTTGTCGTACAGCCGATGATCAGCAAGGATTGAGGGGCGGCTGGCCGGCAAGGTAGCGCCGCACCTCCTCGGCCGCCTGCTCGGCGGCATAGGTCACCGTGCGCACCGACGCGCCCGCTATATGAGGGGTCAAGGTGACGTTCGGCAATTGCAGCAGCGGCCAGTCCGCCGGCACCGGTTCGACCGCGAAGGTTTCGAGCATGGCGCTGGCGATGCGGCCGTCCGCCAACGCCTCGTACAGCGCCTCGTAGTCGGCCAGCGGACCGCGCGCCGTGTTGACGAAGATCACGCTGGGCTTCATTTTGGCGATGGCCTCGCGGTCGATCATGTTGCGCGTCTCCTCGGTGACGCGCGGATGCAATGTGACAACGTCCGAGCGCGCCAGCAGATCGTCGAACCCCACCAGTTCCACCCCCGCCTGGCGGTCGTCGGCGCTCAGTTGCACATAGGGATCGCAAACCAGAATCCGGCAACCGAAGGCTCTCAGCAGCCTGACCACTTTGGTCCCGATGGCGCCGTAGCCGACGACGCCAACCGTCATCTCGCTGAGCTCCCTCCCGGTGCGGTCGGCGCGGTAGAGGTCGCCGCGCCATTCGCCCTTGCGCAGGGACTCGTGCCCGACCCGGATCAGGCGCGTTTCGGCCAGGATGGCGCCGATGGCGAACTCGGCCACCGCGCTGGCGTTGCGGCCGGGCGTGTTGACCACCGTCACCCCATGCTCGCGCGCCGCCGCCATGTCGATGTTGACCGGACCGCCGCGCGAGACCGCCACCAGCTTCAGCCTGGGCAGACGTTCCAGCATGCCGCGCGAAACCGGCGCGAGCTGGGTGACGAACACCTCGGCGTCGGCGATGAAGGCCACCACCTCGTCCGGATCGCCGAAATACTCCTTCAGCCCATCCAGCCCCTTCCTGGCATAGCCGTGCTCCATCGGCTCGTCGGGCCATGGCGAGCGGTGCGTGCGAATATCGAGGCCGTCGCCGCAGCGTTTCTCGATCTCCGCCCGGAAGATGTCGGGCAGCATGAAATTATCGCCAAAAATCGCGATTTTGCGGGTCATGACAGTCCCCTTGCAGCGGCCATGCTGCGCCAGACCGGCACCAATGCCTGCCGGGCTTCGACATAGGCGGGATAGGTCGCGCGGTAGATCGCCGCGAGCTCTTCGTCGGGCGCCTCCACCTCGCCGAGTAACGGCGTCACCCATTCCGCGACGCAGTCCTTCGTCGAGGCGTAGAGGCCGATCGAGACGGCGGCGATCATCGCAGCGCCCGCCGCGCCGGCTTCCTCGCGCCTGCTGGTCCGGATGCCGGCCCCGAGCACGGCACCGAGGATGCGGCGCAACGCCTTGCTGCGCGCGGCGCCACCCGACAGGCGGATTTCGACGGGAACCGGCCCCATCGCTGCGTAGCAATCGCGCCCGGCGAAAGCGAGCCCCTCGAATACGGAACGCACCAGATCGCCGAAGCCGTGCCGGCTGGAAAGGCCGATGAAGCCGGCGCGCGCGTTGGCGTCGATGAAGGGGCCGCGCTCGCCGGCCTCCGAAACATAGGGCTGATAGAGCAGCGAAGCCGGAGCCGACGATGCGATCCACCGGTCGATCTGCGCGATCATGTCGCCGGGCTTACGCATGATGCCCTCCGACGCCAGGACGCCGGCGGCAAGACCGAGCACCCAGTCGATGTTGAGGGTGGCGGCCATGTTGGATTGCATCTGGGCGTAGGCCCCTGTGCCCGGCAGGCACATGGTGTAGCCGGTCCGGTCCTCGTTGAGGATGACGTCGGCATGATCCTTGGCAAGCCGCATATGCATGCCGGTCGAGCCGACGATGGAGCAGCCGGGGCGCGAGGCGGCATCGACAAGGCCGGCACCAAGCGCCGTGCACACCACGTCGACATAGCCAAGAACAACCGGCGTTCCGGCCTTCAGGCCGGTCTCGCCGGCGGCAGCGGACGACAGCTCGTGGGTGATCGTCGCACCGTCGACGATCGGCGGCAACAACCGCTTCAGGCGCGACAGGCCGAGGATATCGATCGCCTCATCGCTATAGGCGCGCTTGCGGAAATCGCCGAAGGTGAAGCAGGCTTCTGACGGATCGGTCGCCCGCATCCCGGTCAGCCGGAAATAGAGCCAGTCCTTGCAGTGGAATGCCGTCGCCGCCCGTTCCAGCCGCTCCGGTTCGGTGCGGCCGATCAGCCCCAGCTGCGGCCCCTGCTGGCAGGCGGCAAGCCCCGAACCGGTCTGGCCGAAGCGCACGCGATCGACATCCTCGCGGGCGCGCAGCTCTTCGACAAGGGCGGCGGCGCGGGCGTCGAGCCACAGCCAGCCCTTGCCGACCGGCTCGCCGTCGCGGTCGATCAGCCAGGTGCCGTCACCCTGCCCGGTGACGGCGACGGCGGCGGTGCGGGCGGCGAGGTCGGGAACCTGGTCGGCAAGCAGGCGCAGCGTCGCCGCCGTATCTTTCCATGTCCGGGCGAGATCCTGTTCGGCGCCGCTGCCGGCAACGGTTTCGTAGTGGTTCGGCAGGGAAGCGGCTGCGAGCTGCCGGCCGGCAAGGTCGAAGGCGATCGACTTGATCACCGACGTTCCCGCATCGATCCCGATCAGAACATCGCCCATGTCAGGCCAGTTCCATCCCATGTGCGACGGCCTCGCCCGTCGCGGCGTCGAAAATGTGCAGGTGCCTCGGCTCGATGCCGATGCCGATCGTATCGCCAATGCCGACGCGGGCGCGATCGTGCTCGACAAGCACGATGGTGCCGCCGGCGAAATCGGCGGCAATGTGCGTCTGGTCGCCGAGCCACTGGTTCGTCGCGACGCTCGCGGCAACGCCGTCGGTCGTACGGCGCACTGCATAGGGCCGCACGCCGATGACGACCTGCCGCAATGCCCGCAGCTGATCGCGCACCTGCGGCGCGAACTCGCTTTCGGGATAGGTCAGGGAGACGCCCTGCGGCAGGTCGAGCCTGACCCGGCCGCCCTCGAGGGTGACGTCGGCGGCAAACACGTTCATCGGCGGCTCGCCGACGAAGGTCCCCGTGAACAGGTTGGCGGGCTTTTCCTTGATGACGGTCGGCGTATCGAACTGTTGCAGGACACCGCCCTCCATCACCGCGATGCGGTCGGCGAGCGCGTTGGCCTCCGTCTGGTCGTGGGTGACCAGGATGGCGGTCAGGCCGCGCTCCTTGATGAAATGCTTGATGCGGCCCCGCAGCACCGCGCGCAGCTGCGGTTCGAGCTGTCCCATCGGCTCGTCGAGCAGATGCAGGCTGGCCGAGCGCACCAGAGCCCTGCCGAGGCTGGCGCGCTGCTGCTGCCCACCCGAAATGGAACTCGGATAGCGTTGCAGTATGTCCTCGATCTCGAGCAGCTTGGCGATTTCGTTCACCTTGGCATCTACAGCGGCCTGCGAAAGCTTCGCCGCCTTCAGCGCAAAGGCGATGTTTTCCCGCACGGTGAGCGGCGGATAGAGCGAATAGCCCTCGAAGGCCATGGCGACATTACGGCGGACCGGCGGCAGATCATGCACCGGCTTTCCGGCGACCGAGATGGTGCCGCGCGAAACCGCCTCGAAGCCGGCGATCATGCGCAGCGTCGAGGTCTTGCCGCAGCCGGAGGAGCCGAGCAGTGCGACGATCTCGCCTTCGTCGAGCTGCATGGTCAGCGACTTGACGGCGTGCACGCCGCGATCGACCGGGCCGTAGAACTTGTCGACGCCGGAAAGTGCGAGCTGCGCGGCCTTCATGCGGTTGCCCTCTTGCGCGGCGCCGCGCGTCCGCCGGCCGCGATGCGCTCGCCCGAGGCCTTGTCGAACATCAGCACGCTGCCGGCATCGATGTCCAGAAAAGCCTCGCCGTGGTCCGGGCCGGGGGTGCCTGCCGGTCGCGAGACCAGGATCTCGCGGCCGCCTCTGGTGCGCACCAAGGTCACCGTCTTCTCGTTGAGCGGCGTCTCGGCCTCGATGGTGACGGGAACGGCGCCTTTCGTCCCGGCCTTGACGAAATGCAGCGTTTCCGGCCGCAGGCCGGCGACACAGGCGCGGCCGACGGACGGCTCCATGGCGGCCGGCAGCTGGACCTGCGTGCCCGACAGAGCGACATGGATGCCTTGCGCGTCACGGGAGGGTCTGACATCCAGCAGATTGATCGTCGGATCGCCGAACAGGCGCGCAATGTCGAGCCCGGCGGGCTGCAGATAGATCTCCTCCGGCGTGCCGAGCTGCCTTATGCCGGCCTGCCCCATCACGGCGATGCGGTCGCCGAGCGCCATCGCTTCCTTGTAGTCCTGCGTCACGTAGATGACGGTCGCACCACGATCGGCCAGCAGGCGCGGCAGTTCCAGCCGCATCTCGAAACGCAGCTTGGCGTCGACATTGCGCAGCGGGTCGTCAAGCAGCAGGACCGGCGGTGAGCTGACGAGAGCGCGTGCCAGCGCAGTGCGCTGCTTCTGCCCGTTCGACAGCGCCCTCGGCCGATGGGTCAGAACATGGTCGATCTTGAGCAGGCGGGCGACGCTCTCGACGCCAGCCCTGACGGCACCCCGCGGCGTCTTCCTGGCCTCCAGCGGCGTGGCGATGTTGGCGAAAGCGTCCATGTGCGGGAACAGGGCAAAATTCTGGAAGGCCATGCCGACGCCACGGAATTCAGCGTCGACGCCGGTCATGTCCTCGCCGTCGATGAGGATGCGGCCCGCGTCGGCATCGAGGACACCGGCGATCAACCGCAGCAGCACCGTCTTGCCGGCGCCGGAAGGGCCGAACAGGACGAGAATCTCGCTGTCGTTCACGGTGAGCGAAACATCGTCGAGCACGGTGTTGTCCTTGAACCGCTTGACGATGTTGTGAAGTTCGAGCGTCGCCATCTGCCCTACCCCTTCACCGCGCCGAGCGACAGGCCTTCGACCAGGTAGCGCTGCGCGTAGAGGGCGAGCGCCAGGGTCGGGGCGATCGACAGCACGATCGCCGCCGCAATCTGGCCGTACTGGATGCCGGAAGCCGTCACGAAGGCGAGCGCGCCGACCGTCACCGGCTGCTTGTCCGCCGAAGCCAGCACCAGCGCGAAGACGAAATTATTCCAGGCGAAGATGAAGGCCAACAGGCCGGCGGCGGCAATGCCTGGCCCCGCCAACGGCAGGGCGATCTTGCGGAAGGTCGCGAACCAGGAATGGCCGGCGATGCGGTAGGCGTATTCGACATCCGCAGATATGTCCTCGAAATAGCCGCGCACGATCCACAGGATGAGCGGCAGGCAGATGAGCTGGTAGACCCAGACCAGCCCGAAATAGGTGTTCGCCAGACCGAGCTGCTGAAAGTAGAGAGTCAGCGGCAGCAGGACCAGCAGCGGCGGCGCGAAGCGGAAGGACAGAAGCGTAAAGGCGATGTCCTCCGAGCCGCGGAACTTGTGGCGGGCGAAGGCGTAGGCGGCCGGCACGCCGAGCAGCAGCGAAACCGCGACCGACGTCACCGACAGGAACACCGAGTTCCACAGGTTGCGCATGAAGGCGATGTCCAGCGTGCCGGCGGCAGTGGTCAGCTTGCCGGTTATCAGCGCGGTGTAGTTCTGCAACGTCGGCTTGAAGAACAGCTCGGGCGGTATGCTCAGGATCGTCTCGTTGGTCTGGAACGACATGAGGAAGATCCAGAGCAGCGGGAACATGAAGAAAACGACCACCAGGGCCAGCGCGACGGCCCGCAGGATGCGTTCGATGAGGGATGTGTGTTCCATCGCGCCTAAGCCTCGCCGCGCGCCCGTTCGCGCAACCGCAACCAGTTCTTGATGAAGACGAAGGATAGGAAATAGGTGATCACCCACAGGATCATCAGCAGGGCCGCCGAGCGCCCGACATTGGTCGACTGGAAGAAATTCAGATAGGCCTCGACCTGGAACACCGTCAGCGTGTCGCCGGGGCCGCCCTGCGTCATGGCGTAGATGATGTCGAACTGCTGGATGGAATCGAGCAGCCTGAACAGTGTCGCCGTCAGGATGTAGGGCATCAGCATCGGCAGCGTGATGCGGAAGAAGACGAAGCTGCGCGGCACCCCGTCGAGCGCCGCCGCCTCGAAGGGCTGGGTCGGCAGGCTGCGCAACCCGGCCAGGAGCAGGATCATGATAAAGGGCGTGTAAACCCATATGTCGACCAGCACGACGGTGAACAGCGCGGTCGAGGGCGAGGAGGCCCAGCGGAAATCCTGCAATCCCACCAGGCTGGCGAGATAGCTCAGCACGCCGAAGCCGGGATTGGTCATCAGCTTCCACATCAGCGCGGCGAGCGCCGGCGCCGTCATCAGCGGCATCAGAAGCATGATGGAGATGAAATTGTTGAGGCGCGTGCGCTTCTGCAAGAGCAGCGCGATGCCGAGGCCGAGCAGCAATTCCAGCACCACGGTGGAGCCGGCGTAGACGAGGGAAACGCGAAGCGTGTTCCAGAAGCCCGGATCGGTGAAGAAGTTGAGGTAGTTCTCGCCCCAGTTGTACTGCCGGTTCCATGGCTGGCTGAGGCGATAGCGCTGGAACGAGTAGAGGACGGCCGCGAAGAACGGCACCAGAATGCCGATGCACACAAGCAGCGCCGGCAGGCTGAGCACATAGGGAAGCGCCTGCTTGCTGATGCGCAATCCGCTCCGGCGCCGGGCAGTGGGAACAACGGCGGGCATGGCCTCGATCTTCCACGGTTGGAATTGCTGCCGGTCCGGCCGCAGGGAGAGGACGGCGGACCGGCAGCCTGCGACTGCCGAGGCGGTCGCTTTGACAGTTCAGGCCGCAGACACCACAGGCATCCGCGGCCCGCGCGACACTAGCCGAGGCCGGCTTCCTTGAGCTGGCCGTCGATGCTCTGGGCGAGCGCGTCCAGGCCTTCGTCGACGGGCACTTCCTTGGCGACCATCTTCTGCAGCGTGGCGGCCCATTCGGTGGTCAGGTCGAAGAACAGCGGCTGGGCCGTGAACTTGATCGAAGCACCGGGCGCAGAGGCATCGAACATCTCG
>JBQCHN010000233.1:0-3769 GCA_051954615.1 Mesorhizobium sp.
CATCGGCGCCCGTCCGGGGCAGGGCAAGACCCTGATGGGGCTCAGGCTGGCGGTCGAGGCGATGCGCGCTGGACGCCGCAGCACCGTCTTCACGCTGGAATACACGCCGCGGGATATCGCCGACCGCTTCCGCGCCATCGGAGTCGACACGAGCGCGTTCGGCGCGCTGCTCGAGCTCGATACCTCGGACGATATCAGCGCCGAAACGATCGTCGCACGGCTGGCCTCGGCGCCGTCCGGCAGCTTCGCCGTCGTCGACTATCTGCAACTGCTCGACCGCCGGCGCGAGCACCCGCCGCTGGCCGAGCAGGTTTCGGCGCTGAACGTATTCGCGCGCCGGCGCGGCCTCATCCTCGCCTTCCTGTCGCAGGTCGACCGCGCCTACGACCCGGCGGCAAAGCCGTTCCCCGGCCTGGACGATGTGCGCCTGTCGAACCCGCTCGACCTCGGCCTGTTCGCCAAGGCCTGCTTCCTCAATGGCGGTAATGTCCGTTTCCAGCGGGTGGAGCGGGCGGCGGCTTGATGCGAATTGTCCACTAGTGGGCAGTCGCACTGCGCGCCAACCTTTTCTCATAAAGGGTAGGGCTATCGCCTGCGGCGCTCCCCCTCTCCGTCTCGGGCTCCGCCCGAGTCACCTCTCCCCCCGTTCCGGGTGGAGAGGATAGGCCGGCCGCAAGGCTTGGCGCCCATCCTCTCCCCTCACGAAGTGGGGGAGAGGTGGCTTGGCGAAGCCGAGACGGAGAGGGGGACTTTGCGGCTCTACAGCGCGTCAGCCTTGGTGGTGTTCAACGGGATCACGAAGTCTTCGTCTCCCTCCCGCTTGTTGGGGGTCGAAGGACAGGCACAGCCCGCCGCTCGCCCCGGCAAAGTCGGGGCAAGTGTACTCTAAGGGCGAGGCCGAACAACCCACCGCTTCGGCCATTCGCTTTCGTTACCAGCCCTTCGCGAACCTCGCCTCATCCCTTGGCGTCGGCCATCACCAGCACCGGCTTGTCGCTGTAGAGCGCCGGGAACAGCGCCTTCAGGTTCTCGATCTTCGGCAGGTCGTTGTAGACGATATAGGGATAGGTCGGGTTCCGCGTCAGGAAGTCCTGATGGTAGTCCTCGGCCGGATAAAACGTCCTGCCGGTCTCGATCGTCGTCACGATGGGGCCGGAAAACAGCTTGGCCTTGCCGAGCTGGGCGATGTAGCTCTCGGCGATGGCCTTCTGCTCGGCGTTCGCCGCGAAGATGGTCGAGCGGTATTGCGGGCCGTGGTCCGGCCCCTGGAAGTTGAGCTCGGTCGGGTTGTGCGCCACCGAGAAATAAACCTGCAGCAGCTGGCCGTAGGTCACTTCAGCCGGATCGTAGGTGATCTCGACGGATTCAGCATGCCCGGTGGCACCGGTGCCGACCGTCTCGTACTCGGCGTCCTTCTTCGCGCCGCCGGCATAGCCGGAGACGGCGTCCTTGACGCCCTTGACGTGCTGGAACACGCCCTGCACGCCCCAGAAGCAGCCACCGGCGAAAACGGCCTTTTCGGTGCCGGCGGCGGCCTTCTCGTCCTGCGCCGGCGGCGGAATCCTCACCGCTTCCTCGCTGGAAAGGGCAGGCGCCTGCCACACCGCGAAGGCGGCGACGACGGCTGCCACGGCAAGGATGCAGCGGGACGGGGAAATTCCGGATATCGACATGGCTGGCTCCGCTCTCTTTGCGGCTGATCTTCAAGGATTATACGACGCATCGGCGCTGACGGACGCGTCACGATTTCGTGCGTTGCGGCGGCCCACCGGCCGGGCGGAACCGACCCGGACCGCTCCGGCTCAGTTCGAGGACGCCGGCTTCATCGCCCCGTCCGCCGGTTTCATCGTATCGGTTTTCATCGAGCCGCTCTTCATCGAGTCGGTGTCGGACTTCATGGCCCCATCCTTCATCGCCCCATCTTTCATCGCCATGTCGTCGCAGGCTTTCATCGCCTCGTCCTTCTTCATCTGGTCGCTCTCCATGCCGGCCTTCGCCTTGCAGTCGGCCGTCATCTCATCGGAGCTCATCGCGGCGGGCTTCATCGCATCCTCGGCATGGGCTGCGCCTGCGGCCCCAAGCGCGGCCGAGGCGAGGGCGAGCGCGAAGGCGGCGGACGTGATCCGGGCGGAAAGGGTCATCGTGGTCTCCTGTGTCGTCGGGGCGCCCGGTCGGGGCGATGGCAAGATCGCCTTGCTCATGGACGGCATTTCGGCGGCGGGCGGCGGATGTTACCGTAGCCGTGCTACACGGATGCGTGATCGCGCCGTTGCTTGGATAATTTCCGCCGAGGCCGTAACAACGGGCGGCAACCGCCGAAGCACAGGGAGACGACTGCGTGCGCAGCGCCGGCGAAGAGGAGCTTGCGGATTTGCTGAGGGCATCGATCGCCGGCGACGAGCGGGCCTATGCGGCGTTTCTGGAAAACGTCGCGTCGCGCGTGCGCGCCTTCGCTCGCCGCCGCATGGCGCTGGGCGGCGTCGATGCCGAGGACGTCGTGCAGGAAACGCTGCTGGCGATCCACCTGAAGCGCCGCACCTGGAGACAGGACGCGCCCGTGCTGCCCTGGGTATTCGCCATCGCGCGCTTCAAGATGATCGACGCCTTCCGGCGCTCGGGGCGGGTTAAGGAGGTCGACATACAGGCGTTCTCCGAGACGCTGGCCGAGCCGGAGACGGAAAGCGCCAGCAGCCGCGACATCGGCCGGGCGATCGAGGCGCTGACGCCGGCGCAGAAGGCGGTCGTCTCCTCGATCTCGGTCGAGGGCTGCTCGATCGCCGACACCGCCCGCGCGCTCGACATGAGCGAGGGCGCCGTGCGCGTCGCCTTCCATCGCGGGCTGGCGGCCATCGCCGCGCGCTTCGGGAAGTCCTGAGATGGAAACCAACGATCTCATCAAGGCCCTGGCGCGGGACGCGCGCGCCGCCGGGCCGTCGCTTGCGGCGACGCTGGCCGGCGCGCTGCTGCCGGCTTTGCTGGTCGCCGCCGTCGTCTTCTTCGCCGTTCTCGGCCCGCGCCCCGATTTCATGGCCGCCGCCGCCACGCCGCGCTTCCTGCTCAAGTTCGTCGTCACCGGCGTGCTCGCCGCCACCGCCTTCGCCTGCCTGCCGGCGCTGCTGCGGCCGGGCGCGGAGAACCGGGCCATGCCGCTGCTGCTGCTCGCCCCGGCGATCGTCGCCGTCGCCGTGCTCGTCGAATTCACCGCCATCCCCCGGGCGGACTGGGCGGCGCGCTGGATCGGCACCAACAACCTGGTCTGCCTCGCCTGCATCCCGCTGATCGGGGCCGGCCCGCTGGCGGTGTTCCTGGCGGCGCTGCGCCGCGGTGCGCCGACGCGCCCCGCCCTGGCCGGCGCCGTCGCCGGGCTTCTGGCCGGCGGCATCGGCGCGCTGTTCTACGCCGCCCACTGCACCGACGATTCGCCTTTCTTCGTGGCGACCTGGTACGGCATCGCCATCGCCGCCCTCGCCTTGCTGGGCGCGGCGCTCGGCCGGCGCCTTCTGCGCTGGTAGGGAGACGGCGGCGCTGCCGCTTGCCGCCGCACCGCCCCCCTGCTAAAGGCGCGCACCATGACAACGCCGCTTTCCCACATCCGCAACTTCTCCATCGTCGCCCATATCGACCATGGCAAGTCGACGCTCGCCGACCGGCTGATCCAGCTCACCGGCGGCCTCGACGCGCGCGAGATGGCCGGCAAGGAGCAGGTGCTCGACAACATGGACATCGAGCGCGAGCGCGGCATCACCATCAAGGCGCAGACCGTGCGCCT
>JBQCHN010000234.1:0-4604 GCA_051954615.1 Mesorhizobium sp.
TGTCTTTACTTTCCTCAGCGAGGCCGCCCGCGACGCCGCCGCATAGGAGGCGCCGGCCTGGCCTCTCCGTTTGATGCGAGCAAGCCGAGGACAGATCATGGCCACTGCGTCGAAAACCGGCAAAGACAAGAAAAGCGCGGCCGTGAAGTCGCTGGAGGAAGAGCGCCGCCATCCGGATACGGAAAGCGAGCTGGACGAAGCTCTGGAGGACACCTTTCCGGCCAGCGATCCGATCTCGATCACCGACTCGATCATCGCCGGCGCACCGCTGAAGCCCGGCAAGCCGAAGAAAGTCGCGGGCAAGAAGCCGCGGCGATAGGGCCGTTCCCTCGGGCCTGTCCCTAGGAGCCGCCGACGCCGGCCTGCAGGCGAAAAGCGCCACCGGCTTTGTCGTTCAGCACTGACGTTTGGGACAAATCCGAGAATAGCGGTTGGCGAAACGCCGCCCCTTTTGCGTTGTCTCATAAAAAAGGGGGCGACCGGTTTTGCCGGCCGCCCTTGTTTGTTCCTGAAGCCGGAAGCTTTCCGGCCGAACATCGACTCACATGCCGTTGGAGATGCTCCACGGGTTGAGGTCGATGCCGAGCTTCTTGCCGCCGGTGGCGGTGTTGTTGGAAGCCGGGCGCGCTTTTTCGACGGAGCCGGTAGCGGTGCAATCGAGATTGGCGCGCACGGTAGCCGTCGCGCAGGCAGCGGGCACTGGAACCTGGGTCCTGACGGCATTGTTGCCGGCAAATGCGGCGCCCGGCAGGGCGATCAGTGCGGCGAGAGCAAGTGCGGTCTTTTTCATGATCTGTCTCCGGGTCGAATTTCTTCGTACGTGTACAAGATGCAGAACATGTACGCTTATCCGGTGTGGGTTTCAAGGAAGATTTCGTACGCGTACGAAAAACCTTAAGATGCGAGCGCCGGGGTGCGAACGTCCTCGTTCCGGCCCTGCGCATTCGGGCGAAGCGCATGCCCAGGCTGCCTGTGCGCCCAGCACCCGAAGAAGCCCAAGCTCAGATGAAGAGGATCGCGGCTAGATCGTTTAGCCGCATTTGCGCGACGCCAGACGATTCCGTCTGGCTGCAAAATGCTTTACCGTTCCGGAATGGCGCGGCAGCTCGTCCGTTCGCCGGCCAGCGGTGCCACGTCCTGCGTGGAGAGGCCGGCGAGGGCGAAGTCGCACATGCGCTTCACGAAGGCCTGCGGGTCGCCGAACGGGTGGAAGGGGAAGGTGATCAGCAGCGAGATGGTCCCGTGTCCGACCGCCCACAGCATGTTGGCGATGGCCTCGGCGTCGCCCTTGAGCTTGCCGGCGGCGATGCAGGCCTCGACGCGGCCGATCAATGCCTTCATGGCGGGGTTGTCGGCCTCCATCTCGGCGAAGGTCTTGCCTTCGGGAGGGCGCGTCTTCTCGGTCATGAAGACGGTGCGGTATTCGTTGGGATTGCCTAGGCCGAAAGCCGCGTATTCGGTCATGACGACACGCAGCGCGTCCAGCGGATCGTCCGCCGGCTGCTCCTCGATGCGCCGGGCCAGCGTGGCGAATGCATCTTCCGCAAGAGCGAGCAGGATGTCCTGCTTGTCGGCGAAATAGGAATAGACCGACATTGGCGCGTAGCCGACGCGCTTGGCCAGCTTGCGGATGGTCAGGCCCTCGTAGCCTTCCTGTTGAACCAGTTCGCGCGCGGCCGCAACCAGTTCGGCGCGCTGTTCCGCCTTATGCTTTTCTCGGCGCTTCTGCACCGTTAAGGACACCGTGGCGCCTGCCTTTCTCGCTTTCGTTCCGGCAACTATATACGCCGTACGGCATGCGGCAAGATCACGCAGCGGCAGGCGGGCGAGGGGAACGCTTTCGCGGTCAGGCGCCGTCCGGCTCCGGCTCCACGAAGGCCAGCGTCAGCCAGCGCGCCGTCAGTGCCGGCTTCTTCGAACCCTCGATCTCGATGGTGACGTCGTGCGTCATCTGCACCCAGCCCGATGGGCGCGCCTTGACGTCGGCCAGCACGAAGCGGGCGCGGATGCGCGCGCCGGTCTTGACCGGGGCGAGGAAGCGGATCTCGTCGAAGCCATGATTGACGCCCATCTTCGATTTTTCGAGCTGCGGCAGCGTCTCGAAGGTCATGGCCGACAACAGCGACAGCGTGAGGAAGCCGTGCGCGATGGTGCCGCCGTAGGGTGTCTCGGCGGCAGCGCGCGCCGAGTCGCAATGGATGAACTGATGGTCGTCGGTGGCGTCGGCGAACTGGTCGATCATCGTCTGGGTGACGATACGCCAGGGCGACAGGCCGACTTCCTTGCCTTTGTTGGCGAGCAGGGTTTCGAGGGAAATCGGCTGCACGGGCATCTCCTTGCCGCGTCTTCGGCTGCATTGACGAGCCTGAAGGAAGTACGGTGATCCTGCGGCTGCGTAAAGGGCGGGCGCGTTGGAGGACAGGCATGTTTCCCAAGGTTTCCGAGGATACCCGGACTGGCGGAGAGGCGGGACGCGATGCATGGTGGTCAGGCGGAACGCGGGGACCGCATGCGGCAGGCCGTCCCGGCGAACCGACCGGCGGTTGCCGAGACTGAACGCCCGGCGGGCTGATACGGGAAATGGGTATGGCAATCTTGAGGCAGCCGGCAATATCGGGAAGCGTGGTGAAGCAAACCGGCATCGCCACGATTTACGGTTTCCTTGCCGGCGTGGTGGCGGCGGCCGTTCTGGCGGCGATGTTCGGCCTGTCCGACCTGATCTGGCGCGGCGTCGAATCCCGCTGGTACATTTTCGCCGTCATCACGGTCGGCGGTGTGTTGATCGCGGCCCTGCATCATTGGACGCAAGGTCATGAAGCCGATCTCGCGCAACAGCTTCGGGATGCCCGCGATCCGGTCGCAACGCGGCAGCGGCTCGTGCTTGGTCTGGCTGCGTCGGCGATCGTGGCGGTGGCTTTCGGCGGCTCGGTCGGCCCGGAGGCCGGCGTGCTGGCGGTGGTGGCGGAAATGTCGGCCCTCGTCGCGCTGGCGATCAAAGGCAAGCCCGAACAGAGGCTCGTCGGCGAGGCAGGTGCTGCGGCGGCCCTGTCCGGCATCTATGGTTCGCCTCCCGGCGGCGCGCTGGTCGCCGAGGAAGCCGACGACCGTCCGCCCAGACCGTTGATCTTCCTCGCCGCCGTGGCCGGACTGCTCGGCTTCCTTGTTGCCGGCAAACTGCTGCTGGAAGGCGGCGGAATGCGCATTCATCTGCCGGCCTATACGGCGCCGCTGGACGGCACCGACATGCTGCGGGCGATCCCGCCGGCGTTTCTGGGCGGATTGGCCGGCCTCGCGTTCGTCGCGTTGCTGGCGCCGTTGCGTTCGCTGCTTGCCCGCGCCGGCGGCCCGACCGTGCAGACCTTGGCCGGCACGCTGGCGTTCGCGGTCCTCGCCGCGGCCTTGCCGATCCTGCGGTTTTCCGGCCATCACGAGATGGAGGCCATGCTGGCCTGGGGCCAGACCTCGGGAATGGCGGCCCTGTTCGGGCTGGCCCTGCTCAAGGCGCTGGCGCTGGCGGTCTGCCTTGCCGCGGGCTGGCACGGCGGGGCGGCCTTTCCGCTTCTGTTCACAGGCGCGGCCGCCGGCGGCGCGGCGCTTTGGCTGACGCCGTCGACAGAGCCGACGCTCGCCTTGATCGCCGGGATGAGCGCGGCGATAACGGTCGGGATGGGCAAGCCGGTCGCCGCCATGCTTGTCGCCGTGTTCCTGATCAGCCCGTTCGCGGCTGGGCCGCTGAGCATCGGGGTACTGGTCGGTTACGGCCTGTCACGGCTGGTGCCGAATGCCAACCTGCACTGAGGGGTCCGTTCGGGAATTCGCTGTTGCGGGGCGTGCCGGCCGCCGAACGTCCGCTCTATTCGGCCGGTTCGGCGTCGACGTAGGCCGCTTCCTCCAGTTCGCGCTTGAGGCGGGCCTGCTCGTGGCTCTTCGGCGTGACGAAGCGACCGAGTAGCAGGTAGGCGACCGGGGTGAGGAACAGCGTCGAGACCGTGGCGAGGCCCAAGCCGCCGACGATGACCCAGCCGAGCGCGACGCGAGCCTCGGCGCCGGCGCCGCTTGCCAGCACCAGCGGCACGCCGCCGAGCACGGTACAGATCATCGTCATCATCACCGGGCGAAGGCGGATGTTGGCGGCCTGTTCGATCGCCTCGCGCACGCCGAGGCCGCGGTCGCGCAGCTGGTTGGCGAATTCGACGATCAGGATGCCGTTCTTGGCCATGACGCCGACCAAAAGCACCAGGCCGATCTGCGAATAGGCGTTGAGACTGGTGCCGGTGAGTATGAGCGCGAAGATGGCGCAGGCGAGCCCAAGCGGCACTGTCGCCATGATGATGACGGCCGAGACGAAGCTCTCGAACTGTGCCGCCAGCACCAGGAGGATAATGACCAGCGCGAAGCCGAAGATGGTGACCATGCCGGAATTGGTTTCACCGAGCGTCGCGGCTTCGGCCAGAGGCACGATGCGGGAGCCGGGCGGCAGCAGCGGCGTGGCGATGCTTTCGGCTACCTTCAGCGCGTCGCCGAGGGCGAAATCGCTCCTCAGGTTGGAGGTGATCGCGACGGACGGCTGTTGCTGCTCGCGTGTCAGCGACGGCGGCACGGCG
>JBQCHN010000235.1:0-6260 GCA_051954615.1 Mesorhizobium sp.
GGCGCGGCCGCCGCCGACCGAGCCGGTGAAGTTGACGTGGTCAATCTTGCCCGAGCCGAGCAGCTTCTCCGTCTGGGCGTGGTTGAGCACCACGTTCTGGAACACGCCCTTCGGCAGGCCGGCCTTCTCGAAAGCCTGGGCAAAGCGCTCGCCGACTAGCAGCGTCTGCGCGGCGTGTTTCAGGATCACGGTGGATCCTGCCATCAGCGCCGGCACGATGGTGTTGACGGCCGTGAGATACGGATAGTTCCACGGCGCGATGACCATGACGACGCCGAGCGGTTCCTTCTTCACGTAGCGGCGGAAGCCGTCTTTCGGGTTCGAGGCAGGCACCGGCGCCAGCGCCTTCTCGGCGATCTCGACCATGTACTGGGTGCGTTCCTTCACGCCGCCGAATTCACCGCCATAGCGCACCGGGCGGCCCATCTGCCAGGCGATCTCCGGCACGATCTCGTCGGTCATGGCGACCAGCGCCTCCAGCATGGCGAGCATATACTGGCCACGTTTCGCGATCGGCACCTGCGCCCAGTCCGCTTGCGCGGATCGAGCCCGCTCTACGGCAGCGCTCACCTGTTGATCGGTGGCGACCGGCCGTTCGGCATAGATCGAGCCGTCGACCGGAGATTTGAGTTTGACCGTTTCGGCCATCGTAGTCGTCCTTCAGTCAGGGTTTCCGGGCGGCGGGGAGGAGGAGCCGCCCGTTTTCATCAATCGGTCAATACCGCTCGAAGCCGCGGTGCAATTCCCAGTCGGTGATGCGGCGGTCGTATTCCATCTGCTCCCAGCGCGCATTGTGGACATAGTGCTCGACCACGTCCTCGCCGAGCGCCGCCTTCATCATCTTGGATTTCGCGAAGGCCTCGGTGGCGTCGCGCAGCGTCTTGGGAATTTCCGGCAGCCTTGCGGCCTGGTAGGCGTCGCCGACGAAAGGTTTTTGCAGTTCAAGCTTCTCGTCGATGCCGGCCAGGCCCGCCGCGATCAGCGCCGCGAAAGCCAGATAGGGGTTCAGATCCGCGCCACCGATGCGGCACTCCATGCGAATGCCCTTGGTGCCCTCGCCGCACAGCCGGAATCCGGCGGTGCGGTTGTCTTCGCTCCACATGATCTTGGTCGGCGCGAAGGTGCCGGACTGGAAGCGCTTGTAGGAATTTATGTAAGGCGCCAGAAGCAGCGTGAACTCCTTGGCGTACTTCAGTTGCCCGGCACTCCACTGCTGCCCGAGCTTCGACAGCGTCCAGGGCTGGCTCTTGTCGAAGAACAGCGGCGTCTTGCCGTCCTTGCTCCACAGCGAGTTGTGGATGTGGCTGGAATTGCCGGCCAGCCCGTAATTGTACTTGGCCATGAAGGACACGGCCTTGCCCTCGGCGTCGGCGATCTCCTTGGCGCCGTTCTTGAGGACGGTGTGGCGATCCGCCATGTCGAGCGCTTCGGCATAGCGCACGTTGATTTCTTCCTGCCCCGGCCCCCATTCGCCCTTCGAGTTCTCGATGGGAATGCCGGCCGCCTGCATATCGTTGCGCAGGCGGCGCATATAGCCTTCTTCCTTGGTGGTAATGCCGATCAGGTAGTCGCCGATATAGGGCGAAGCGGTTTCGAGGTTCTGCCAGTGCTTGGCACGCGCCGACTGGTAGGTTTCCGAAAACAGGTAGAATTCCAGCTCGGAAGCAAAATAGCCCATGTAGCCGCGCTCGGTCAGCCGCGCGATCTGCTTCTTGAGGATGGCGCGCGGCGAATGCGGCAGGTCGCCATGGGTGTGGTGGTCGAGAAGATCGCACAGCACCATCGCCGTCTTTTCCAGCCATGGCACCGCTCTCAGCGTGGCGAGGTCCGGCTTGACGACAAAGTCGCCGTAACCTTTCTGCCAGGAGGCGGCCTTGTAGCCGGGCACCGGCTCCATATCGATGTCGTTGGCGAGCAGGTAGTTGCAGCCATGCGTCTCGTCATGGGCGGAATCGACGAAATACTGCGCCAGGAAACGCTTGCCGATGAGTCGTCCCTGCATGTCGACGGCACAGGCCAGCACCGTGTCGATCTCTCCCGCCGACACTGCCTTCTTTAACTGATCGAACGAGAGATTTCCGGCCATTCTTTTCGCACTCCGCCCCTTTGGGCCTGAATTTCAAACGGTGCCCGGCCGCCAGAATGGCGGCCGGACGGGTAATCAATATCCCGCTCTCACGCGTAGCGGTAGGGCGGTCCGGCTTTGACCATCGACTGGTTGTACTTCTTGATGATCTCGACGACCTTTGCCGAGCGCGGGCTCTGGCCGGCCACCTCGTCCCAGAACTTGGAGGCTTCGTCCTCGACCTGCTTCCAGTCGGATTCCGGGATCGAGGTGAGTTCCAGCTTGCCCTCGTTGCGGTACTTGGCCTCGCCCGCCCAGTACCAGTGCTGGCGGTAGTAATGCGAGGTGTCGATGGACATCATGAAGAGCTGCTGGAGATGCTCCGGCACCGCCTTCCACTTCTCGGTGTTGACGAAGTAGGAACCGGCCCAGGCGCCCGAAAGCGGGTTGGTGAGGAAGTACTTCAGCACGTCGGCCCAGCCGACGGTGTGCATCTCGGTGATGCCGCACCAGCAAACGCCGTCCAGTTCGCCCGTCTGGATCGCCGGCTCGACGTCCTCGTAAGGCAGCGACACCGGCACGACGCCGAACTTCGACAGGAACTGCCCGCCGGTCGGGAAGGTGTAGACGCGCAGGCCCTTCAGGTCCGCCACAGACTTGATCGGCTTGGTGGTGCCGAAGTTGCACGGATCCCATGCGCCGGTCGACAGCCAGGTGACGCCGGGGATCTCGGCATAGGCCTCCTCCCAGACTTCCTTCAGCCCGTGCCAGTGCCACAGCGCCGGCACGTCGAGCGAATAGCGCGAGGCGAGCGGGAAGTAGGCGCCGAACACCTTGACGTCCACCGGCGCCGCAGCCGAGTCGTCGTCGCTCTGCGCGGCGTCGATGGTGCCCGACTGCACGGCGCGGAACAATTCGCCCTGCGGCACCAGCTGGTCGGCCGTGTACATCTCGATTTCCATCTCGCCATGCGCGGCCTTGTTGAAGGCGTCGACGCCGACCTTGCACACATGCTCGGCCAGTGCCGGACCAGCATAGGTCTGCAGGCGCCATTTGATCGGAGCCTGCGCCTTCACGTAGGGCGTAGCCAGCGCGGTCGCGCCGACCGCACCGGCGCCCGTCAGGATGGATTTGCGCAGGAAATCGCGTTTGTTGATCGTGCTTTTCTCGGTCATCTCACAAGTCTCCCATCAGTCGATATTGGATTTCGAACGGAGGCGGGATGCCCGCCCCCCGGCACGTCTGTCTGTTCTCCATCGTCCCCTTTCTTATGATTTTTCACCGTGTCTGCGTTCGTCGCTACCGTCCCGAAAAGTATTCGGGCAGCCACATCGCGATCTGTGGAAAGATCATGATCAGGATCAGCGACAGCACCATCAGGAAGAAGAACGGCACGATGGACCTGTAGATGTCCATCAGCGAGATCTCAGGTGGCGCCATCGCTCGCATCAGGAACAGGTTGTAGCCGAAGGGTGGCGTTATGTACGCGATCTGGCAGGTGATGGTGTAGAGGATGCCGAACCAGACCGGGTTGAAGCCGAGGCTTTTCACCAGCGGGATGTAGAGCGGCGCGACGATGACCAGCATGGCCGTGTCGTCAAGGAACATGCCCATGATGATGAAGGAAAACAGCATCAGGCTGAGGACGACCCACGGCGAGAATTCCCAAGTGTCGATCATCAGCGTCTTGACCGCCTTGACCGCGCCGAGTCCGTCATAGACCGACGAGAAGCACAGCGCGCCGAGGATGATCCACATGAACATGCACGAGATGCCCAGCGTGTTGCGCGTCGAGTCCTCGAACACTTTCCTGTTCAGGTTGCCGGCCCACCACGCGGCGCCGGTAGCGAGCAGCGCGCCCACCGCCGAGCTTTCGACGAGGCTGGTGGTGCCCGACATGAACAGGCCCATCATGATGAAGAAGATGGCCAACGGCAGGATGCCCTGCCTCAGCAACTGGAACTTCTCCGCGCGCGTGATCTGAGCGCGTTCCTCCGCCGGCAGTGCAGGGCCGATGTCGGGCTGTACCAGGCAGCGGATGTAGACATAGGCACCGAAGATCACCGCCATCAAAAGGCCCGGCCCGACACCCGCCAGCCACAGGTCGAGCACCGGCTGGCGCGCGATCATGGCGTAGAGCACCAGCACCACGCTCGGCGGAATGAGGATGCCGAGCGACGATCCGGCCTGGATGACGCCGGTCACCATCACCTTGTCGTAGCCATGCCGCAGCAGTTGCGGCAGCGCGATGGTGGCGCCGATCGCCATGCCTGCCACCGAAAGCCCGTTCAGCGCCGCGATCAGCACCATCAGTCCGATGGTGCCGAGCGCCAGGCCGCCGCGCACCGGCCCGAACCAGACATGGAACATGCGGTAGAGGCCGGTGGCGATGCCGGATTCCGACAGCATGTAGCCCATGAAGATAAAGAACGGCACGGTGATCAGCGGATACCAGTTCAACACCTGGAAGGAGGCGTTGAACGGCATCTCGAAGGCGCCCTCGCCCCATAGCCAAAGGGCTGCGGCCGAGCCGACGAAGCCGATCACGCCGAAGACGCGCTGCCCGGTGAACAAGAGCACCATCATGGTGCCGAACATGAAGAGCGTGATGAATTCCGAGCTCATGCGATCGGCTTCCCGCGTGCGATGGCGACGTCTTTGATGAAGGTGGAGATGAGCTGAAGCAGCATCAGGAAGATACCGATGGTCATGACGACCTTGATCGGCCACAGCGGCGGCGCCCAAGCGGTATAGTTCTTCTGGCCGTAAACGATGGCGTAGTTGGTGCTCGAAATGCCGCCGCCGAGGAGCACGCATATATAGAAGATGACGAACAGGATGGTGACGGCATCGGTTATGGCGCGCTTACGTGCCGCAAGTTGGCCGTAGAACAGGTCCATGCGCACATGCTGGTCGAGTTGAAGTGCGTAGGCGCCGCCGAGCAGATAGTAGGCCGACAAGATGAACTGCGACATCTCCAGCGCCCAGTTGATGGGAACGCCGAGCACCAGCCGCGAGGCCGTGGAGGCGAGCAGGATCGCCCCCATGGCGAAGAACAGATACATGGCGACGCGGCCGACGCGGTAGTTCAACGCGTCGACATTTCGGACAAAGAGAACGGCGGCTTTCGGCACGGTCTTTCCTGTCTATCGATGGTTGACGGTTTCGTTTGCGGCTTGGGCGCCGGCAAGACGGATCGGAGCAAGCGCCTGCGCCAGCAGGCCCGCCCACTTCGCCTGCTCCGTCCCGGTGGCGATCTCGTCATTGCGGATTTCGATCATGGCGCAAGGCAGAGAGCGCGGGCGCGCATGTGCCTCGAGCGTGAAATAGACCCGGTCGGCCGGCGAATAGGGCTGGTTGACGCCGACCGTCAGGCCGCCCTGCCCTTGCAGGGCGGCGATGAGCGGCGCGGCGAGGCGCGTATCGTCATCGTGGATGATGCCGATCTGCCAGGGACGCTGTACTCCCTTGTAGACCGGCGTGAAGGAATGCACCGAAATCAGCCAGGCCTCGCGTCCGCGGGCCAGCCTGTCCTCCACCACCGCCTCGACGGCATCGTGGAACGGACGCCAGCAGCGCGCCACGCGCGCCTCGCGCTCCGTCTCCGACAGTTTCGCATTGCCGGGTATCGCTGTCGTCTCGCTGACCGGCGGGATCAGATCCGGCGCGTCGAGAGGCCGGTTGCAGTCGAGCACCAGGCGCGAAATGCAGGTCTCCACCAGCGTCGCGTCCAGCGCCTCGGCTAGGAGGCGGGCGACGGGGAGCGCGCCGGGGTCCCAGGCGATGTGGCGCGATAGCTCCGCCTCGGCCAGGCCCAGAGTGCCGAATTCCGGCGGCAGGAAATTGGAGGCGTGGTCGCAGGTGAAGACGAAGCGCCCCGCACCGCGGGGATTCGTCACCCGCACGGACTGCGACATCGCAAGATCGTCCAGCCGCCCTGCCTTGCCCATGTCCCTCCCCCTCGACGGCGCGTATCTAATGATACGTTTTTTCTATGATTGCGTCGTCACGGATGATTTCATACAGTTTGTCCGGCTTTGTCAAACGGCTTTTGCGACTTCCTTTCGGGCGGGGAACGGGTGAGGACATGATTGCAGGCGTTGCCGAATTGATCGCCGACCGGATCGGCGCCATGCCGGCCGGCGAGCGCCGCGCGGCGCAGACGCTGGTCGCCAACTATCCGGTCGTCGGCCTC
>JBQCHN010000236.1:0-9888 GCA_051954615.1 Mesorhizobium sp.
CTGGCGAACCTGCAGAACGGGCTCGGCTACGACCAGAACGTGCAGGACCGCGGCAGCGAGATCGCCTATGCGCTCTACGTTCTGGCCCGCAACAAGAAGGCCTCGGTCGGCGACCTTCGCTACTATGCCGACACGCAGCTGGAGGGCTTCTCCAGCCCGATGGCGGTGGCGCAGCTCGGGGCGGCCCTTGCCCTCTACGGCGACGCCCAGCGCTCGGAAGCGACCTTCCAGGCCGCCCTCCAGCTCGCCAACGCCACGCCGAACTACGACTGGTACCGCTCCGACTACGGCTCGAAGCTGCGCGACGGCGCCGCCATGCTGGCGCTCGCCGCCGAATCGAAGCCCGTGCCGTCCATCGTGCCGGAACTGGTCAGGATGGTGACGAGGGATCGTGCCCTGAAAAGCTGGACCAGCACGCAGGACGAAGCCTGGATGCTGCTCGCCGCCCGCGCGCTGAAGGAGGGCAACAATTCCATCCAGCTCTCCATCGACGGCCAGCCGCACAGCGGCGCCTGGGCGACCACCGTCAGCGGAGACGATCTTCAGGCCAGCCCCATCACGGTCGCAAACGCCGGCAAGGATGCCTTGCAGGCGGTGGTGACGACAGTGGCCGCACCGGCGCAACCGCTGCCGGCGGGCGGCGACGGCTTCACGATCGAGCGCACCTACTACCGGCTCGACGGGACCGAGGCCAACGTCACCGAGGTGAACCAGAACGAACGCTTCGTGGTCGTGCTCAAGGTGCACGAGAACAACGACTGGCAGCAGCGCGTCCTGATCACCGACCTGTTGCCCGGCGGCTTCGAGATCGACAATCCGGGCCTGGTCTCCAGCGCCCAGCTGTCGAACTTCTCGTGGCTGGCGCAGACCGACGCCGCGCATCTGGAGTTCCGCGACGACCGTTTCGTCGCCGCCTTCAACCCGAGCCAGGACAGCCGCGACATGACGCTCGCCTATGTCGTGCGCGCGGTGACGCCCGGCGTCTACGCCCACCCGGCAGCCAGCGTGGAGGACATGTACCGGCCGCAATACTCGGCCCGCACCGCCACCGGCATGATGGAGGTGAAGGCGCCGTGAGCGGCGCCTTCCGGTAACGGGCGGATGAGGGTCGCGATGCGGCTACGATCCGGAATGTTTCACAAGCTGGCTATAGGGTCCGGCATAGCCGTCGTCGTGGTGGCAATCGCCGTCGCTGGCCTGTGGCAGCTTGACCGCGCCTATCCGCCGCCGCTCGACAGCCAGGCGGCGACCTCGGCCGAGGTGCTCGACCGCGACGGCCAGTTGCTGCGCGCCTTCGCCACGCCGGACGGCTACTGGCGACTGGCGACCCGCCTCGACAAGGTGGACAAGAACTTCGTCGACATGCTGGTCGCCTACGAGGACAAGCGCTTCTGGGATCACCCCGGCATCGACCTTCTGGCGATCGGCCGCGCGGCGTTGCAGCTCGTCGCCAACGGCCGCATCGTCTCCGGCGGCTCGACGCTTTCCATGCAGCTCGCCCGCCTGATCGAGCCGCGCGACAGCCGCTCGGTCGCCTCCAAGGTGAAGCAGGTGTTGCGCGCGCTCCAGATCGAGCGGCGGTTGACCAAGCGCGAGATCCTGGAACGCTATCTGACGCTGGCGCCCTACGGCGGCAACCTCGAAGGCGTGCGCGCCGCATCGCTCGCCTATTTCGGCAAGGAGCCGGCGCGGCTGACCGTTTCGGAAGCAGCCTTGCTGGTCGCGTTGCCGCAACTGCCAGAGAAACGCCGGCCGGACCGCAACGCGCTGATCGCGCAGGCCGCGCGCGACCGTGTGCTGCAGCGCATGGTGTCGGCCGGCCGGCTCTCCGAACGCGAGGCCGCGCGTGCCGCCGTCGATCAGGTGCCGGACCTGCGCCGTCCCCTGCCCGCGCTCGCCGCTCACGCCGCCTATTCGGCGCTGAAAAGAATCGAGCCCGGCAAGCCGCTGCAACTGACCGTCAAGAAGAGCGTGCAGGCGGGGCTTGAGGCCGTCGCCCGTGAAGCCGCCAAGCGGCTCGGGCCGAAGCTCTCGGTCGCCATGGTCATGGCCGATTCCCGCACCGGCGAGATTTTGGGCGAAGTCGGCTCGGCCGATTTCTTCAACGCCGGACGCTCGGGCTGGATCGACATGACGCGCGTGTTGCGCTCGCCCGGCTCGACACTGAAGCCTTTCATCTACGGCCTCGCCTTCGAGCAGGGCATGGTCGCACAGGAGACGATGATCGAGGACAGCCCCGCCGATTTCGGCGGCTACCGGCCGAAGAACTTCGACATGGGTTACCAGGGCGACGTCACCATCCGCCAGGCCCTGCAACTATCGCTCAACGTGCCGGCGGTCCGGGTGCTCGACGGGGTCGGCCCGGCGCGGCTGCTGGCGCGCTTCCGGCAGGCCGGCGTCAATCCGGCCTTGCCGGTCAACGAGGCGCCCGGCCTCGCCATAGGGCTCGGCGGCGTCGGCATCAGCCTGCGCGACCTGGTGCAGCTCTATACGGGCCTCGCCAACGGCGGCAAGGTGCACGCGCTGCGCGACGGCACCGAGACAACGCCCGTCGACAATACGGCCGCCACGATCCTCGACGATCAGGCCACCTGGCAGATTGCCGATACCCTGCGCGGCGTGAAGCCGCCGCAGGGCGCCTTGCCCCGTGGCATCGCCTACAAGACCGGCACTTCCTATGGCTACCGCGATGCCTGGTCCGTCGGCTTCGACGGCCGCTATGTGCTGGGCGTGTGGGTCGGCCGTGCCGACGCCAGCGCCGTGCCCGGCCTGTCGGGCTACGTCTCGGCCGCCCCCATCCTGTTCGAGGGCTTCGTCCGCTCTGGCCTGCCGGCCATGCCGCTGCCGTCGCGCCCGGCGGGCGTCTTCAGCCCGAAGCGAGAAGAGTTGCCGGTGACGCTCGTCCGTTTCGGCCCGGCATCCGACGGCCGCTCGGTGGCGGGGCCGTCCGAGCCGGCGCCACGCATCGTCTTCCCCCCCGACGGCGCCCGCGTCGACCTGGCGCCCGCCACGGCGCAAGCGACGCCGCTGGTGTTGAAGCTGCAGGGCGGCCGCGCGCCGTTCCGCTGGCTGGCCAACGGCAGGCCGCTCGCCGGCGTCGACCGCACCCGCACCGCCACCTGGCTGCCGGACGGCGCCGGCTATTCGACACTGACCGTCATCGACGCCGCCGGCCGCGCCGCCAGCGTCAAGGTGTTCGTGGAATAGAAGACCGCTCTCTGGAGTGGCAGCATCGCCCCGCGCCGCCGGCACTTGCCGAAAGGCCTCGCCCCGCTAATTGATGCTGACGGCACGCGGCCGGGCGTCACTTGCCGCAAGCGAAATCATTTTCAAAAGGAGGAGCAAAAGACCCGAAATTTTCCGCGATGGATCGAAAAAGGCAACATTGAGTGCATTCAAATTCTACCAAATCGATAGAGTAGAAATGTGTTCAACGGAGGCTGAAATGACCCATCCTCATTTCAACAACCTGCTCGTGAAGTCTCTCCTCGGCGCGCTCGTCGCCGGTTCCGTCCAGTTCGGCACGCTCGGTTTCGCGTTCGCCGACACGACGATCCTCAACGTTTCCTACGACCCGACACGTGAACTCTACAAGGCCTATGACGACCTGTTCGCCAGGCACTGGAAGGACCAGACCGGCGAAACCGTCACCATCCAGCAATCGCACGGCGGTTCCGGCGCGCAGGCGCGTGCCGTCATCGACGGCCTCGACGCCGACGTGGTGACGCTGGCGCTCGAAAGCGACATCAACGCCATCGCCGACAAGACCAAGAAGATCGTGCCGGACTGGCGCGGCAAGTTCGAAAACAACTCCGCGCCCTACACCTCGACCATCATCTTCCTGGTGCGCAAGGGCAATCCCAAGGGCATTCACGACTGGAACGACCTCGTCAAGGAGGGCGTCCAGGTCATCACGCCCAACCCCAAGACCTCCGGCGGCGCGCGCTGGAACTACCTCGCCGCCTGGGCCTATGCCAACGCTCAGGACGGCAGCGACGAGGCCAAGACCAAGGAATTCATCGGCAATCTCTACTCACACGTTCCCGTGCTCGACACCGGCGCGCGCGGTTCGACCGTGACCTTCGCCCAGAAAGGCCTCGGCGACGTGCTTTTGGCCTGGGAGAACGAGGCCTTCCTCGCGCTGGACGAGTTCGGAGCCGAGAATTTCGACATCGTCTATCCGTCGTCGTCCATCCTGGCCGAACCGCCGGTGGCTGTTGTCGACGGCAATGTCGACGCCAAGGGCACCCGCAAGGTGGCGGAAGAATACCTGAAATATCTCTATTCCAAGGAAGCCCAGGCGATCATCGCCAAAAACCACTACCGGCCGAGCAAGCCGGACCTTGTCGATAAGGCCGACCTGGCCTGGCAGAAGGACATCAAGCTCGTCACCATCGACGACCCGCAGTTCGGTGGCTGGAAGAAGGCACAGCCCTATCACTTCGCCGACGGCGGCATCTTCGATCAGGTCTACAAGCCGGCGCAATAAGAGAGGATGCGCAAAGGGGGCAGTGAGCCGGGAAAAGCCGCAGGAACGGCTTTCCCGCCCCAAGCGCCGCCGTTATAGCGAACAACCGCGGTTGATCAGGAAGGGACGATCGACAACGACATGAGCAACGCAACCACCCGAACGGGGTGGCGGTTCAGACAGCCGAGCGTCATTCCCGGTTTCGGGTTGACGCTCGGCTTCTCGCTTGCCTACCTCACCCTCATCATCCTCATTCCGCTGTCCGGCCTTGCCTGGCGCTCAGCCGCCCTCGGCTGGGCCGATTTCTGGCGCATCGCGCTCGACCGGCGCACCCTTCACGCCCTTGAAATCAGCTTCGGCACGGCGCTGATCGCCGCCGCCGTCAATGTCGTCTTCGGCACAATCGTCGCCTGGGTGCTGGTCCGCTACCGGTTTCCCGGCCGGCGCATCGTCGACGCCATGGTGGACCTGCCCTTCGCGCTGCCGACAGCCGTGGCCGGCATCGCGCTGACCACGCTCTACGCACCCAACGGCTGGCTGGGAAAGCCGCTGATGGCGCTCGGCATCAAGGTCGCCTATTCGCCGCTCGGCATCGTCATGGCGCTGATCTTCATCGGCCTGCCTTTCGTCGTGCGCACGGTGCAGCCGATCATCGAGGAGATCGACAAGGAAGTGGAGGAAGCGGCAGCGACGCTCGGCGCCAGCCGCTTCCAGACCATCACCCGCGTGCTGGCGCCGGGGCTGTTGCCGGCCGTCGTCACCGGCTTCGCGCTGGCCTTCGCGCGCGGCGTCGGCGAGTACGGCTCCGTCATCTTCATCGCCGGCAACCTGCCCAACATTTCCGAGATCGCGCCGCTACTCATCGTCATCCGGCTTGAGGAGTACAACTACGCCGCAGCCACCGCCATCGCCGCGGTCATGCTGGCGCTGTCCTTCCTGATGCTGTTCGTCATCAACCTCCTCCAGTCGTGGAGCCGCAAGCGCTATGGCTGATCCGCACATCGAGACCTACGATCCCGAGCACGAGGCGACGTCGGCGGCGATCACCGAAAGCCGCCCGGCGCGCGCGGTGTTCATGGCGATCGCCTTCGTCTTCCTCGCCCTGTTCCTCGTCCTGCCGCTCGTCGTCGTCTTCAACCAGGCCTTCGCCAAGGGCCTGGAAACCTACCTGACCTCGCTCAACGACGGCGACACGCTGTCGGCGATCAGGCTGACGCTGATCGTCGCGGCGATCTCGGTGCCGCTGAACCTCGTCTTCGGCCTCGCCGCTTCCTGGGCGATCGCCAAGTTCGAGTTCAAGGGCAAGGCCTTCCTCACCACGCTGATCGACCTGCCGTTTTCGGTGTCGCCGGTCATTTCCGGCCTCGTCTACGTGCTCCTGTTCGGCGCCCAGTCGGCGCTCGGCCCCTTCCTGAAGTCGTACGGCATCGAAATCCTGTTCGCCGTGCCGGGTATCGTGCTCGCCACCGTCTTCGTCACCTTCCCCTTCGTCGCGCGCGAACTGATCCCGCTGATGCAGGAACAGGGCACCGGCGACGAGGAGGCCGCCCTTTCGCTCGGCGCCAGCGGCTGGCAGACCTTCTGGTACGTCACCTTGCCCAACATCAAATGGGGGCTGCTCTACGGCGTGCTCCTGTGCAACGCCCGCGCCATGGGCGAGTTCGGCGCCGTCTCGGTGGTGTCGGGCCACATACGCGGCCAGACCAACACCATGCCGCTGCATGTCGAGATCCTTTACAACGAATACAACGCAGTCGGCGCCTTCGCTGTCGCCTCGCTGCTGGCCGGGCTGGCGCTGGTGACGCTGGTGCTGAAGACCGTGCTTGAGATGCGCTACGGCGCCGAGATCGCCGCGACGCGCGGACACTGACAGGGAAAAAGCGATGGAAGTTCGCGTAGCCAACGTGCGCAAGGAATTCGACCGGTTTCCGGCGCTGCACGACGTGTCGCTCGACATCAGGTCGGGCGAATTGATCGCGCTTCTGGGACCGTCCGGCTCCGGCAAGACGACGCTTCTGCGTCTCATCGCCGGGCTGGAACGCCCGACGCGCGGAAAGATCTTCTTCGGCGAGGAAGACGCCTCGCTGAAATCGATCCAGGAGCGCAATGTCGGTTTCGTCTTCCAGCACTATGCGCTGTTCAGGCACATGACGGTCGCCGACAACATCGGCTTCGGCCTCAAGGTGCGCCCCGGTGCCACCCGCCCGCCGGCGGAGGAAATCCGCCGCCGCGCCTCCGAACTGCTGGATTTCGTCCAGCTCTCCGGGCTGGAGAAGCGCTATCCGGCGCAACTGTCCGGCGGCCAGCGCCAACGCGTGGCGCTCGCCCGCGCCATGGCGATCGAGCCGGCCGTGCTGCTGCTCGACGAGCCTTTCGGCGCGCTCGATGCGCAGGTGCGGCGCGAACTGCGCCGCTGGCTGCGCGACATCCACGACACCACCGGCCACACGACGATCTTCGTCACCCACGACCAGGAGGAGGCGCTGGAACTGGCCGACCGCGTCGTCGTCATGAGCCAGGGCCGCATCGAGCAGGTCGGCACGGCTGACGAGGTCTACGACACGCCCAACTCGCCCTTCGTCTACGGCTTCATCGGCGATTCCAGCTCCCTGCCGGCAAGGGTCGAGGACGGCCAGGTGTGGCTTGCCGAACGGCCGATCGGTCTGTCGGCGCCTGACATGCCCGCCGGCGCCGCGACGCTGTTCTTCCGGCCGCACGACGTGGAACTGCTCGACGGCTGCGGCGGCTGCATCGCCGGCACCGTCGTCAACAGCCGCCGCGTCGCCGAAACGCGGCGCGTCGAACTGGAAGTCGGCGGCGACCGACAGCGGGTCGAGATCGAACTGCCCATCGACCACGCCGCGGCGAACAAGAGCCGCATCGCCTTCCGCCCGCGCAAATGGAAGCTGTTTCCGCGCGCGGACTGAGGAAGCCAAACGCCGCCGATCGCATCCCGCTATCGTTGGAATACGGTTCCTCGGAGAGGTCTAAATATGGGATGATATCCTAAGGCGCCTCTGTGGTGGAAACCGCGGTTTCTCGTTTTCGGATGGGCGTCGGCTATGGTTCCGGCAGATTTCTCGCATCCCACGGAGCCTTCATGAAACGCCTTCTTCTTGCCGGCGCAGCCGTCGCCTCCCTGCTGTTCGCCAGCACCTCGGCCTTCGCCGCCGACAAGCTGCTGAACGCCTCCTACGACGTCGGCCGCGAACTGTTCGTGGCCATCAACAAGGCGTTCGTCGAGGAGCACCCCGGTGTCACCGTCGACCAGTCGCATGCCGGCACCTCCAAGCAGGCGCGCTCGATCGTCGAGGGGCTCGGCGCCGATGTCGTCACATTCAACCAGGTTCCGGACATCGACTTCCTGGTGAAGAACGGCTACGTCGCCGCCGATTGGCAGAAGGCGCTGCCGAACAACGCCTCGCCCTTCTACTCGCTGCCGTCCTTCCTGGTGCGCGCCGGCAACCCGAAGAACATCAAGGACTGGGACGACCTCGTGCGCGACGACGTGCAGGTCATCTTCCCCAATCCCAAGACCTCGGGCAATGCGCGCTACACCTATCTGGCAGCCACGGCCTACGCCAAGGAGAAGTTTAACAACGACGAAGCCAAGGTGAAGGACTTCGTCGGCAAGATCTTCGCGCACGTCCCGGTGTTCGACACCGGCGGGCGCGGCGCCACCACCACCTTCGCCGAGCGCGGCATCGGCGACGTGCTGATCACCTTCGAGTCCGAGACTCACGGAATCGCCCGGGAATACGGCACCGACAACTACCAGCCGGTGACGCCATCGGTCAGCTTGCTGGCCGAGTTCCCAGTCGCCATCGTCGACAAGGTGGCGAAGGAGCATGGCAGCGAAGACCTCGCCAAGACCTATCTCGACTTCCTCTACACGCCGAAGGCACAGGAGATCGAGGCCGAGTACAGCCTGCGCGTCCACGACGAGGCCGTGGCGGCCAAGTTCAAGGACAAGTTCCCGCAAGTCCGCCTCGTCACCGTCGAGGACGTCTTCGGCGGCTGGGAGAAGGTGCAGGCCGAGCATTTCGCCGAGGGCGCGCTGCTCGACCAGATCTACGGCAACCGCTGACCGACCGATCAGGAATGACGAAAGGCCGGCGACACGCCGGCCTTTTGTGTTTGCGGCCGATGGAAACCGCTGTCGTATCGCGGACGGGGCGCGGTCAGGAACCGTCAACGTCTTTGGACTACTATACCAAGTCGCTGGAATTTGTTTAAACCACCCTTCTCCCGCCGCGATTTGCGCAAGAACGGCTGGCATACAGGACGGACCGGAACAAGGCGGATCATTCGCAGGCATGCTCACCAAAAAAGGCAAATACGGGCTGAAGGCGCTGGTGCACCTGTCACGACTGCCGGACGGTCAGTTGGCCTTCGTTCACGACATTGCCGACACCAACCATATTCCGAAGAAATTCCTCGACGCCATCCTCGGTGAATTGCGCAACGCCGGTTTCGTGCAGAGTCGCAAGGGCAAGGAAGGCGGCTACCGTCTCGCCCGCCCGGCCGCAGACATCAAGATCGGCCACGTCATCCGCGTCCTCGACGGCCCGCTGGCGCCCATCTCCTGCGCCAGCCGCACCCGCTATGAGCGCTGCGAGGACTGCGACGAGGAGACATGCGCGGTGCGCCACATGATGCTGGAGGTGCGCCAGGCCATCGCCGACGTGCTCGACAACCGCAGCCTCGCCGCCATGCGCGACGCCGACAACGACGATTTTCCGATGGAACTGGCCACGCACCAGTAGCGGACGACGAACTGGCCGGCCGGCCTTACGGCCGAGCGGGCAGAGCCCGCCGCGCCGACCAGAAGACCAGCACCATCGCGGTGACGTTCAGCAGGTTCCAGGCGATGCCGTTGAGGAAGGCTGCGCTGTAGGAGCCGGTCAGGTCGTAGATCCAGCCCGACATCCAGCCGCCGATCGCCATGCCGAGAATGGTCGCCATGATGACGATGCCGACACGCTGTCCCGCTTCCGCCGCCGGCATGTATTCGCGCACGATCACCGCATAGCAAGGCACGATGCCGCCCTGCGACAGGCCGAAGATCAGCGACACCACATAGAGCGAAGCCAGTCCGTCGAACGGGATGTAGAACAGCAGCGCCAGCCCCTGCAGCACCGAACCGATCAGCAGGGTCCTGATGCCGCCGATCCGGTCGGCGACGAAGCCGGACGCCACCCGGCTGACGATGCCTGCCGCCATCATGATCGACAGCATGTCCGCGCCGCGCGCCACGCCGTAGCCGAGGTCCATGCAATAGGCGACGATGTGGACCTGCGGCATCGACATCGCCACGCAGCAGCCGAGACCGGCCACGACAAGCAGCGCCTGCAACCCCGCGGGCGACAACGCTATCGGCAGGATCGACCTGCCGCCGCTCCTGCCGCCGGATTCGGCAT
>JBQCHN010000237.1:0-5881 GCA_051954615.1 Mesorhizobium sp.
AAATAACGATTTTTCAAATACATTGTCCGGCGCCTATAAGGCTGCGAACAACAAGCAGCGACGGGAGCGTCCGGCCATGGCCGACACGACAACAGCACAAGGTTTCGAGCCTCCGGCACTGGGCGAGCCCTATCTGCTGACACCCGGCCCGCTGACGACCGCCTATTCGGTCAAGCAGGCGATGCTGAAGGACTGGGGTTCCTGGGACGGCGATTTCCGCGCCATGACCGCCGACATGCGCCGCCGCCTGCTGGCGCTGACCGGCGACAGGAAGGCGGAATACGACTGCGTGCCGCTGCAAGGGTCGGGTTCCTATTGCGTGGAAGCCATGCTCGGTTCCTTCGTGCCGAAGGACGGCAAGGTGCTGGTGCTGGCGAACGGCGCCTATGGCCTGCGCGCCGCGCAGACGATGAACTATCTCGGCCGTGCCCATACGCTGATCGACAAGGGCGACTACCTGCCGCCGCGCGGCGACGAGGTGGCGGCCGCTCTCGATGCCGATTCCGCTATCACCCATGTTCTCGCCATCCACTGCGAGACAAGCTCCGGCATCCTCAATCCCGTGCCCGAGATCGCCGAAGTGGTGAAGGCGAAGGGCCGCAAGCTGCTGGTCGATTCCATGAGCGCCTTTGGCGCCGTGCCGCTCGACGTCAACGACATCGGCTACGAGGCGATGGTGTCGTCGGCCAACAAGTGCATCGAGGGCGTGCCGGGTTTCGGCTTCGTCATCGCGAAAAAGAGCGCGCTGGAAGCCGGCAAGGGCAACAGTCATTCGCTGTCGCTCGACGTGCATGCGCAGTGGGCGGCGATGGAAAAGACCGGCCAGTGGCGTTTCACGCCGCCGACGCATGTCGTCGCCGCCTTCCTCGAGGCGCTGAAGATGCACGAGGCGGAAGGCGGCGTCGCCGGCCGCGGCGCCCGCTATACGAGGAACCGCGACGTGATGGTGGCGGGCATGCGCGAACTCGGCTTCGAGACGCTTCTGTCCGATCGCTGGCTGTCGCCGATCATCGTCACATTCTTTTGCCCCGCGCATGAGAAATTCGTCTTCAACCGTTTCTACGAACTCATGAAGGACAAGGGCTTCATCATCTATCCGGGTAAGCTCACGGTGGTGGAGTCCTTCCGCGTCGGCTGCATCGGCCGCATGGACGAGCATGTCATGCGCCGCGTCGTCGAGGCGGCGAAACAGTCGCTCGGCGAGATGGGCGTCGACACGGCCGCCCCGCCCGCCACTGCCATCGCCGAACGCGCAAAGCTTGCCGCCTGATTTCGCTGCCCGATTTCGCCGCTTGACGCGGCTTTTTCAACCCGAGGACCGACGCCCATGAACCAGATGTCCCCCGTTTCCGTGTCGGTGAACGGCCGCAGCTATGCGTGGCCGCGCGTTCCGGCGATTGCGATCTGTCTTGACGGTTGCGAGCCGGCCTATCTGGACGAGGCGATTGCGGCCGGGCTGATGCCGGCGCTGGTGAGGATCAAGGAGAAGGGCACGGTGCGGTTCGCCCATTCGGTGATCCCTTCGTTCACCAACCCGAACAACCTGTCGATCGCGACGGGGCGTCCGCCGGCGGTGCACGGCATCTGCGGCAACTACCTCTACGACCCGGCGACGGGCGAGGAGGTGATGATGAACGATCCGAAGTTCCTGCGCGCGCCGACGGTGTTCCAGGGTTTCTACGACGCCGGCGCCAGGGTCGCGGTCGTCACGGCCAAGGACAAGCTGAGGGCGCTGCTCGGCAAGGGGCTGAAGTTCGACGACAGCAGGGCGCTGTGCTTCTCGGCCGAGAAGTCGGACACCACGACCGTGGCCGAACACGGCATCGACAATGCTTCCAAGCACTTCGGCCTGGCTGTTCCGGAGGTCTATTCGGCCGAACTGTCCGAGTTCGTCTTCGCCGCCGGCGTGCAGCTCTTGAAGGAATTCCGGCCGGACGTGATGTACCTCACCACGACCGACTACGTGCAGCACAAATATGCGCCGGGCGTGCCCCAGGCCAACGCCTTCTATGAGATGTTCGACAAGTATCTGGAGCAACTGGATGAACTGGGCGCCGCCATCGTGGTGACGGCCGACCACGGCATGAAGCCGAAGCACCATGCCGACGGCTCGCCCAATGTCGTCTATGTGCAGGACCTGCTTGACGAGTGGCTGGGCAAGGACGCCGCCCGCGTCATCCTGCCGATCACCGACCCCTATGTCGTCCATCACGGCGCGCTGGGTTCCTTCGCCACCGCCTACCTGCCGAAAGACGCCGACCGCGAGGCGGTGATGGCAAGGCTCCGTCAGGTGGAGGGCATCACCCTGGTGCTCGGTCGCGAGGAAGGCTGCGCGCGCTTCGAACTGCCGGAGGACCGCATGGGCGACATCATCCTGATCTCGGGCGAGAACAAGACGATCGGCACCTCGGAGCACCGGCACAATCTGGCGGCGCTGAACGAGCCGCTGCGCTCGCATGGCGGGCTGACCGAGCAGACCGTGCCCTTCATCGTCAACCGGGTGATGAAGGACCTGCCGAACGAGCCAACCTTGAGGAACTTCGACGCCTTCCACTACGCGGTGATGGCCGCCGCGCAGGTGGGCTGAGGACCGGTGCCATGACCAAACTCGACCCTTCCATAAAAGTCCGCCACGAGCCGATGCGCATCGCCGGCAGACAAGTCGACGCCGATAAGGTGCTGGAAGTGCGCTATCCGTGGAACGACACGGTGATCGGCACCGTGCCGGCAGGCAATGCCGAACATGCGCGCAAGGCCTTCGAGATCGCCGCCGGTTACACGCCGAAGCTGACCCGCTACGAGCGCCAGCGCATTCTCTTGAAGACCGCCGAACTGCTCAACGGCCGCAAGGACGAACTGTCGGACCTGATCACGCTGGAGCTCGGCATCTCCAAGCAGGATTCGCTCTACGAGGTCGGCCGCGCCTTCGACGTCTTCACGCTGGCCGGCCAGATGGTCATCCATGACGACGGCGAGATATTCTCCTGCGACCTCACCCCGCACGGCAAGCAGCGGAAGATCTTTACCATCCGCGAGCCGCTCAAGGCGATCTCGGCGATCACCCCGTTCAACCATCCGCTCAACATGGTCTCGCATAAGGTGGCGCCGGCGATCGCCACCAACAACTGCGTGGTGGTGAAGCCGACGGAACTCACGCCGATGACGGCGCTGATGCTGGCCGACGTGCTCTACGAGGCCGGCCTGCCGCCTGAGATGCTGTCGGTCGTCACCGGCTGGCCGGGCGACATCGGCGAGGAGATGATCACCAACGAGAACATCGACCTGATCACCTTCACCGGCGGCGTGCCGGTCGGCAAGATGATCGCGTCAAAGGCCGGCTACAGGCGGCAGGTGCTGGAGCTCGGCGGCAACGACCCGCTGATCATTTTGAACGACCTCTCCGACGACGATCTCGCCAGGGCGGCCGACCTTGCGGTTGCGGGCGCGACGAAGAACTCCGGCCAGCGCTGCACGGCGGTGAAGCGCATCCTGGTGCAGGAGAAGGTCGCCGACCGGTTCGTCCCCATGGTGCTGGAGCGGGCGAAGGCGATCCGGTTCGGCGATCCGCGCGATCCGGCCACCCAGCTCGGCACCGTGGTGCACGAGAAGGCGGCAAGCCTGTTCGAGAAGCGCGTGCATATGGCGGCCGAGCAGGGCGCCGACATCCTCTACAACCCCGGCCGCCAGGGCGCGCTGCTCCCTCCCATCGTCGTCGACCGCGTGCCGCACGCCTCAGAGCTGGTGATGGAGGAAACCTTCGGCCCGATCGTGCCGATCGTGCGCGCGCCCGACGACGACGACGCGCTGATCGCGCTCTCCAATTCCACCGCCTTCGGTCTGTCCTCGGGCGTTTGCACCAACGACTTCCGCCGCATGCAGAAATACATCGCCGGGCTGAAGGTCGGCACCGTCAACATCTGGGAAGTGCCCGGCTACCGCATCGAGATGTCCCCCTTCGGCGGCATCAAGGACTCGGGCAACGGCTACAAGGAAGGCGTCATCGAGGCGATGAAGTCCTACACCAACGTCAAGACATTCTCGCTGCCATGGGTCAGTTGACGGCCATGGCACAATTGACGGGCCGTCTCCAGACTGCCTTCCTGCGAGGGAGCCGTAACGGCTCCCTCGTTCGCGTTCCACGCTCAGCCTGAGGTTCTCATGGCACGTCCGCAACCGGTCATCGTCCACACCGAAGGCGAATCCAACAGCTCCGCCGCGCGCGGCGCCTGGAACGCGAAGCAAAGCGATGCCACCACGCAAAAGCTGCTCGACCGCGATGCCGCAGCCTTCCTGCACCAGAGCCTCTCCAGCCCATGCGTGACGGCCATCGCCAAGGCCGAAGGGATCTGGATCGAGGACACGGCCGGCCGCCGCTACATGGATTTCCATGGCAACAGCGTGCATCACATCGGCTACGGCCATCCGCGACTGAAGGAGGCGATCCGCCGGCAGATGGACGAGTTGCCGTTTTCGCCGCGCCGCTTCACCTGCGAGCCGGCGGTGGAGTTGGCCGAGACGTTGGGAGAACTGGCGCCCGGCGACCTTGGAAAGGTGCTATTCACCACCGGCGGCTCGGACGCCATCGAGGTGGCGCTGAAGGTGGCGCGCGCCGCCACCGGCCGCTTCAAGACGCTGTCCTTCTGGGACGCCTTCCACGGCGCCGGCTTCGGCGCGTCGAGCGTCGGCGGTGAGGCGACGTTCCGCTCCGGTATCGCTGGGCCGCTTTTGCCCGGCACCGAGCATGTCGCGCCGTGGGCATCGCACAACTGCCCCTACGGCACGAACTCGCTGGAAGAATCGGCCCGCGCCTGCGCCAACATGATTTCCTACGTGCTCGGCCGCGAAGGCGATTTCGCCGCCGTCGTCGCTGAGCCGATGCGGGCGACACCGCTGGTGCCGGCGCCGGGCTTCTGGAAGGCGGTGCGCGAGGCTTGCGACCGACACGGCACGCTGCTGATCTTCGACGAAATCCCGACCGGGCTGGGAAAGACCGGCAAGTTCTTCGCTTCCGAGCATGACGGCGTGACGCCCGACATCATCGTCATGGGCAAGGCGCTTGGCGGTGGCATATTGCCGATCGCCGCCGTCATCGCGCGGCGCGACCTCGATATCGCCGGCGACTATGCCATCGGCCACTACACGCATGAGAAGAATCCGGTGACGACGCGGGCGGCGCTTACCACAATCGCCATCGTGCGCGAGGAGGGATTGGCAGAGCGCGCCGCTGAACTCGGCGGCTGGGCGATGGAGCGGATGCGGAACCTGATGGCGCGCTCGCCTTTCGTCGGCGATGTGCGGGGCAGGGGGCTGATGTTCGGCGTCGAGATGGTCGAGGACAAGGAAACGTTCCGGCCGAACCATGCGCTGGCCGAGCGCATCTACTATCGCTGCCTGGACAAGGGCCTGTCCTTCAAGATCAGCGCCGGCAGCGTGCTGACGCTGTCGCCGCCGCTGGTGATTTCGCGGGAGGATTTGGACCGAGCCTTGACGATTGTCGAGGACGCGGTGCTGGCGGGCTAAACGTGAAACTTGGCGCACCCCCACCCCTAACCCCTCCCCACAAGGGGGAGGGGGAGCTGCCGCGCCCCAAGTCCCCCTCCCCCTTGTGGGGAGGGGTTAGGGGTGGGGGTGCGCAACCTTCAATCGATATTCGCCCATGAAAGCCGTCCGCACCGACGCAGAACTGGAATGTCCGGGCATCGATGCCGGCCTGCGCGCGCGCGGCGTCGAGCTCGTGACCCTGCCGGACGGCATTGCGGAAGGCGAACTCTGCCAGGCGGTCGCCGACGCCGACATTCTGCTCATGTGCTACACGCCGATCACGGCCAGGGTGATCAAGGCCGCACCGCGGCTGAAGGGCATCGTCAAATATGGTGTCGGC
>JBQCHN010000238.1:0-8857 GCA_051954615.1 Mesorhizobium sp.
CGTCGGCGGCGGCGCCGGCACCGGCCTGTCGGCCAAGGCCGAGGAAGCCGGCGGCATCGACCTGATCATCATCTACAATTCCGGCCGCTACCGCATGGCCGGGCGCGGCTCGGCCGCCGGCCTGCTCGCCTATGGCAACGCCAACGAGATCGTCAAGGAGATGGCTTACGAGGTCCTGCCGGTGGTGAAGAAGACGCCGGTGCTGGCCGGCGTCAACGGCACCGACCCCTTCGTCATCATGCCGCTGCTTCTGGCCGAACTCAAAGCCATGGGCTTTTCCGGCGTGCAGAATTTCCCCACCATCGGCCTGTTCGACGGCGTCATGCGCACGAGCTTCGAGGAAACCGGCATGGGCTACGGCCTAGAGGTCGACATGATCGCCGAGGCGAACCGACTAGACCTGTTGACGACGCCTTACGTCTTCAACCCCGACGAGGCCAGGGCGATGACCAGGGCCGGCGCCGACATCGTCGTCGCCCATATGGGCGTCACCACCGGCGGCTCCATCGGCGCGACCTCGGCCAAGTCGCTCGACGATTGCGTCGGCGAGATCGACGCCATCGCCGATGCCGCGCGCTCGGTGCGCAAGGACGTCATCCTGCTCTGCCATGGTGGGCCGATCTCGATGCCGGACGACGCGCGCTACATCCTCGACCGCTGCAAGGGCCTGCACGGTTTCTACGGCGCGTCCTCGATGGAACGGCTGCCGACCGAAAAGGCCATCGCCGATCAGACCGCCGACTTCAAGGCCGCCACGGGCGGCAAGCGATAGGATAGGAAGGAATAAGCAATGAGCGATCCGGGCAAGGTTTTCGTCTATCCGAGCGACGTCGACGCCTTCGGCTTCGACTGGGGCAAGCTGTCGCTGACGGTCGGGCCGGAGGTGAACGGCGCGAAGCACTTTTCCGGCGGCGTCGTCGACCTGCCGCCGGGCCAGGGCCATTCGCGCCACAACCATCCGGGCGCGGAAGAAATCATCTTCGTCATCTCCGGCAACGGCGAGCAGATGATCGAGGACGAGCACGGCAACCCGCATGTGCGCCAGGTCGGCCCCGGCTGCACCTGCTTCATCCCCGAAAGCCGCTTCCACTCGACGCTCAACACCAGCAGCGCGCCGATGCAGCTTTTCGTCGTCTACTCGCCCGCCGGACCGGAACTGGGCCTGCGCGAATTGCCGGATTTCCGGATCATTCCGGCGGGGAATTGATTTCCCCCTCTTGAGGCCGGCGGGCAATCGCCTGTGGCGGCGCACCCCCACCCCTAACCCCTCCCCACACGGGGGAGGGGGACGCTGACACCGCTGATCGATCCAAAATCGTAAACGTTGGCGTATCGTGGCACTGCCGCAAAGTCCCCCTCCCCCTTGTGGGGAGGGGTTAGGGGGGAGTGCTCGACGGTCGAGGTCGAGGCAAACTCCATACACGATAGCCCCCTTGAAAGAGCAACTCGCCTACCGTCCCTGAAGCACCCGAACGATCGTCGGCGTGACCTGTCCGCGCGCCGCGGCGTTGATGTCGGAACGCGACAGCCGGCCGTTGGCGATGCCGCGGGTCAGCCGCGAGCAATAGAGGCGCGGCGTGGAAGAAACCGACGCGTTCATCAGCTTGGCGATGTTGCGGCGTGTCGCATACGGCTTGCGGGAAATGTTGCGCGTGCAGGTGCGCACGAAATCGCTGCGCAGCGACGGACTGCCGCGCAAGGCCTCACGGCCGGCATCATAGTTTGCCTGGGAAACGCCGCAGCCCGCCAAGGCAAGCAGCGAAAGCGCGAGAACGACGTGACGACAAGCCAATGGGGTGGCCTCCTCTCCTGTCTGCCACACCCGCCCGGTTGCATAGTGCGTCTCACGGTTGAAACGTCAACCCTTCCGGCCTGTTTCGGCCGCACCGCCTTTGCGCAGGGATTTACGCGGTCCCGCCCCGGTTCCACCCCCGCCCGCGATCGCCAAACATCGTGTAGCCGTTCGCCGTCACCGCCACCGTGTCCTCCAGCTTGATGAAGCCGCGCGCCGGATGCAGCATGGTGGTCTCGACCGACAGCACCATGCCCGCCTCCAGCGGCTTTTCGGCATCGGTGCCCTCATAGGCGACCGGATGGTTGGTCATCAGGAACGGCGCCTCGTGCGAGATCAGCCCCATGCCGTGCGCGAAGAAGTCGGTGTAGGCCGCCACCTTCGACGTCTTCAGCACGCCTTCGGCATGCGAGATCATCTCGGCGCCGGCGACACCCGCACGGATCTTCGAAAAGGCGGCCTGCTGCACCGCCTCCACCTCGCCGAGCAGGTCTTCCAGCTCGGCGTCCGGCTCTCCCAGCACGCCCATGCGGCAGAGGTCGCCGATATAGCCGTGGTAGTTGCCGCCGGAATCGATCGACAGCACCTCGCCTGTCTTCCACGCCTGCGCCGAGGCGGCGCGGTTGTGGCTGGAGCCCAGCGTCAGCAGGCAGTATTCGAAATGCGCGCCGCGGTTGGTCTCCTCGCGCCGCAGCCGCTCGATGATCTCGCCCTTGGTCGAGCCTTCGCGCGCGGCACCGATCGTCGCCAGCATGGCGTCGGTGATGAGTTCGGAGGCGATGCGCAGCTTCTCCAGCTCCTCCGGCGTCTTCACCGCCCTCAGTCTCTCCAGCGTAGCGGTGGCGTCAACCAGCTTGGCGTCGGGCAGCGCGTTACGCATCAGCGTGTAGGCGTCCGACGGCAGGAACGGCGGCTCGATGCCGATGCGCGCGCCCGCCTTGCCGATCCTGGCAATGTGCTCGACCGCCAGATTGGCCGCATCCAGCGTGCCCCAGCAGGCGGTGTGCACCGAAGGCGTCCAGAACGGATGGTTCTGGTGCTCGCCGCCTTCCATCCTATTGCCGACATAGGCGGCGTGGTCGGGGCTGGCGCGTTCGTAGACGACGACCGGTAGGTAGCGGCTGTGGCCGATGGCGTCCATGGCCGAGAAGAAGATGAACTTGTAGCCGCCGAGCAGGTACTGCGTGTTGTGCTTGGAGGTGGCGACAAGCACGTCGATGCCCGCTTCGTCCATCAGGCGATCGAGACGGGCGCTGTCGAAAGGAACCGAACCGACGGTAGCGCCGGGCGCGACGTTCATGGCCTTCTCCCTGGATTGGCCCTCTGCGGGGCACCACGGCGCGATGCGCCTTTTGTCGGGCAAATCTGCACCATTTTGCCGCCACTGGTCCAGCCAGAAAACAAGCGGGATTGAAAATCCGCCCGGGCGGCCGCATCTTTTTCAGTGTGAAGCCTCCATCTGGTCATACCAGATGGAGGAAAAAGCCGTTGCGGACGGCACTGGGCCAGCGAACGAAATTTTCAAAGCCAAGCCTCGTCGCGCCAATTCCTTCTCTGGCGCAAGCTTTCGCGAGGGCCATAATCGCGCACCATGCCGCGAATGCCATTTGGGCAGCAGGCGACGAAAGACGGAGTGCTTCCATGCCCGATTTCCCCCTCTCCAGACGCAGCCTTCTCGCAAGCTCCGCCGCGCTCATGGCGTCCACCGCCCTGCCCCGCATCGCGTGGGCCGAGACGCCGAAATCGGGCGGGCGATTGGTGGTGGCCGCTGATTCCGAGCCGCGCAACCTCAACCCGGCAATCGTCGCCTCCAACGGCGTCTTCTTCGTCTCCAGCAAGGTGGTGGAGACGCTGGCCGAGGCCGACTACACCGCCAAGGACCAGCTGGCGCCACGGCTGGCAACGAGTTGGGAAGGCGCCGCCGACGGCCTTTCCGTCACCTTCAAGCTGCGCGAGGGCGTGACCTGGCACGACGGCAAACCCTTCACCGCCGCCGACGTGGCATTTTCGGCGCTCGAAGTGTGGAAGCCGCTGCAGAATCTCGGTCGCACCGTCTTCAAGGACCTCGAAGCCGTCGAGACCCCCGACGACCACACGGCCGTCTTCAAGTTTTCCAAGCCGACGCCCTTCCAGCTCGTCCGCAACGCCCTGCCGGTGCTCTCCAGCGTCGTGCCGAAACATCTCTACGAAGGCACCAAGATCGAGGAGAACCCGGCCAACAACGCCCCGGTCGGCACCGGCCCGTTCAAGTTCGCCGAGTACAAGGCCGGCCAGTACTACCGGCTGGAGAAGAACGCCGCCTATTGGGAGAAGGACCAGCCCTATCTGGACGAGATCATCTATCAGGTCCTGCCCGACCGCACTTCGGCGGCGAATGCGCTGGAAGCGGGCGAAATCCAGCTCGCCGCCTTCTCGGCCGTGCCGCTGGCCGACCTCGAGCGCATCTCGGAGGTGCCGGGCCTCACCGTCGTCACCAAGGGCTACGAGGGGCTGACCTACCAGCTCGTCGTCGAGATCAACCATCGCCGCAAGGAACTGGCGGACCTGAAGGTGCGGCAGGCGATCGCCCACGCCATCGACAAGGATTTCGTCGTCAAGACCGTCTTCCTCGGCTACGCCCATGCCGCCACCGGCCCGGTGCCGGCCAACGACCCGCAATTCTACACGCCCGACGTGCCGACCTATCCGTTCGACGTCGCCAAGGCCAACGCGCTGCTCGACGAAGCCGGCTACAAGAAGGGCGCCGACGGCACGCGCTTTGCGCTGAAGCTTTTGCCGGCGCCCTACTTCAACGAAACCAAGCAGTTCGGCGACTACCTGCGCCAGGCGCTCGCCGCCATCGGCATAGACGCCCAGCTCGTCAACAACGACTCGGCCGCCCACATCAAGGCCGTCTACACCGACCACGCCTTCGACCTCGCCGTCGGACCGCCGGTTTTCCGCGGCGACCCGGCGATCTCCACCACCATCCTGGTGCAGAGCGGCATTCCCGACGGCGTGCCCTTCTCCAACCAGGGCGGTTACAAGAACGCCGAGATCGACGCCATCATCGAGAAGGCTTCCGAGGAACTGGACGAGGAAAAGCGCACCAAGCTCTACCGCGAATTCCAGAAGAAGGTCGCCGCCGACCTGCCGCTCATCAACGTCGCCGAATGGAGTTTTACGTCCGTCGCCAGCGACAAGGTGCGCAACATCGCGAACAATCCGCGCTGGGCGGTGTCCAACTGGGCCGATACGTGGCTGGCGGAATAGGCGAGCGGGATTGAGCCGAACGCCGGCTTGCCGGTAAGGTCCGGCCATGGATTTCGTGCGAGACATTTTCCGGTGGCCTGCCGGTGCATCTCTGCCCTCTAGGGACAGGGCAATCGCATATGACAGCGCCCCCCCACCCCTAACCCCTCCCCACAGGGGGGAGGGGAACCCCGCGTCCGCGCCACAATGTGCCAACTCCGATTACCTTGGGCAAAACGGCAGTGTCGGCGTCTCCCTCCCCCTTGTGGGGGTCCGAAGGACGGGCGAGACCCGTGGCTCGCCCCGGCGGGACCAAGGGTGGGGGTGCTCGACGGTCGGAATTGAAGAACTGTCCATCTGCGACAGCCCCACCCGCACGGCCGGCCCCCATCCATGACCCGCACCCTGCGCCTCGTCCGCCGCCGGCTGGTCGGCTCCGTCTTCGTGCTGCTGATCGTCGTCGTCGGTTCCTTCCTGATGCTGCAGGCCGCACCGGGGGACGCGGTGGATGCCTATGTCGTCTCCATGGGCGGCGACGCCGGTCTCGTCGAATCGCTGCGCCATACCTGGGGCCTCGACCAGTCGGCTTGGACGCGCCTTGCCAACTATCTGTGGGCGCTCGCCCATCTCGACCTCGGCTGGTCGGTGACCTTCTCGCGCCCGATCCGCGACGTCGTGCTGGAGCGCCTGCCGAACACGCTGCTTTTGATGGGCAGCGCCACGGCGCTCTCCTTCTTTCTCGGCTCGGCCCTCGGCATCGTCGCCGGCGCGCGGCCGGGCTCGCTACGCGACCGGCTGCTTTCCACCGGCTCGCTGGCGCTCTACGCGGTGCCGAGCTTCTGGCTGGCGCTGGTGCTGGTCATCGTCTTCGCCGTCGACCTGCGCTGGCTGCCGATCGCCGGCATCGAAACGATCGCTTCGAGCAAGACCGGCCTAGCCCGCGCCGCCGACATCGCCTGGCATCTGGTGCTGCCGGTCTCTGCGCTCGGCTTCATCTATCTGGCGCTCTATTTGCGCATGATGCGCGCCGGCATGGCCGAGGTCTGGCGGCAGGATTTTATCCTCGCCGCCCGCGCACGCGGCCTGCCGCGCCGCCGCATTGTGCTCGCCCATGTGGCGCGCAACGCGCTCTTGCCGCTCGTCACCATGCTCGGCCTGCAATCGGCGCAGATGCTGGGCGGCTCCGTCGTCATCGAAAGCGTGTTTTCCGTGCCGGGCCTCGGCCGGCTGGCACAGGAGGCGGTGGCCGGGCGCGACACGCCGCTGCTGCTCGGCATCATCCTCGTCAGCGCCGTCACCGTCGTCCTCATCAACCTCGCGGTCGACATCGCCTACGCACTGCTCGATCCGCGCGTCGGCGCCAATGAGGCCGCCGCATGAGAAGCCGTTTCCTGCAAACGCCCGAGGCGATGGCCGGCACCGCCAGCCTCGTCCTGCTGGCAATCATGGCGCTGGCAGCACCCTTCCTCTTTCCCGGCGATCCGCTGCGCATTGCCGGCCCGGCGCTGGTGCCGCCCTTCCAGGACTGGACACTGCCGCTCGGCACCGACAGGCTCGGCCGCGACGTGCTGGCCGAACTGTTCCACGGCGCCCGCACCTCGCTGGTCGTCGGACTGGCGGCGGCAGCCGCCTCCCTTGCCGTCGGAGCCGTCGTCGGCACGCTGGCCGGCTTCGCAGGCGGGCTGGCGGACGAGGCGCTGATGCGGCTGACGGACGCCTTCCAGACCGTGCCCGGCTTCCTTCTGGCGCTGGCCTTCGTCAGCATCGTCGGCCCCTCGCTTGGCGTCGTGGTGATGGCGATCGCCCTGTCAGCCTGGACCGGCCCGGCACGCATTGCGCGGGCCGAAGTGCTGTCGATCCGCGAACGCGATTTCGTCGCCGGTGCGCGCGTCATCGGCATGCACCCGCTGGAAATCGCTTTTCGCGAGGTGCTGCCCAACGCGCTGCCGCCGGTACTGGCGCTGTCTTCCATCATCGTCGCTCAGGCGATCCTGATCGAGGCCGCCCTTTCCTTCCTCGGCCTCGGCGACCCCAACCGCGTCACCTGGGGCGGCATGGTGGCGGAAGGCCGCACGGTGCTGCGCACAGCGCCCTTCCTGTCCATCGTGCCCGGCATCGCGCTGGTGGTGACGGTGCTCGGCGTCTATCTCGCTGGCGAAGGCGCGGTCGAGGGCGCGGCCGTCCGGAAGGGCCTGTCGTGAGCACGGCGCCGCAAGGCTCGCTGCTCGCCCTGCGCGGCCTAACCGTCGCCTATGGCAGCGATGCGCCGGCGCTCAGCGCCATCGACCTCGACATCCGCGCCGGCGAGCGGCTGGCGCTGATCGGCGAAAGCGGTTCAGGCAAGTCGACGCTGGCGCTCGCCGTCGCCGGCCTGCTGCCGGCCTCGGCCAAGATCGAGGGAAGCATCGCATGGGACGGCACGCCGCCGATTGGCGGCCGCGATATCGGTTTCGTCTTCCAGAATCCGGCCGGCAGCCTCGACCCGGTGATGACGGTCGGCCGGCAGGTGGCGGAGGTGGCACGCACGCATCTTGGCCTGTCATCGCCGGATGCGCTGGACCGCGCGCGCGACCTGTTCGGCCGCGTCGGCCTGCCCGATCCCGATACGCTCGTGCACACCTATCCGCATCAGCTTTCCGGTGGCCAGAAGCAGCGCGTGGCGCTAGCGGCAGCCATCGCCGCCCGGCCGAAGCTTTTGATCGCCGACGAGGCGACGAGCGCGCTCGACACCATCGTCCAGGCCGAGATCGTCGCGCTGATCCGCCGGCTGGTGGCCGAGGACGGTATGACGCTGCTGTTCGTCAGCCACGACATCGCGCTCGCCGCCGAACTGGCCGACCGCATCGCCGTGCTGCGCGGCGGAAAACTGATGGAATGCGGGCTGGCCCGGCAGGTGATCGATCGTCCACAGGCTCCCTATACGCAAAGCCTGATCGCAGCCCATATCGGCCTCGACAGCCCACCGCTTTTTGCCTCCGCTGATGCAGGTGCGCCCGCCAATGGGTAAGCGCCTGCTGACAGTAGACGGACTTACCAAGCGGTTCCGGCGCGGCGACAAGCCCGTCGCCGCCGTCGACGCCGTATCCTTCCATATCGACGCCGGCGAAACGCTGGCACTTGCCGGCCCCTCCGGTTCCGGCAAGTCTACCGTCGCGCGCCTGCTGCTGCGGCTGATCGAGCCGGATGCCGGCACTATCTCCTTCGAGGCCGAGGACTGGCTGGCGCTGGAGGGCGCCGCCCTACGCGCGCGCCGCACAAAAATGCAGATGGTGTTCCAGGACCCGCTCGCCGCCGTCAACCCGCGCGCCACCGTGGCGCGCGTGCTGGACGATCCGCTGCGCATCCACCGTATCGCCTCGCACGCCGAGCGGCCACGCCGCATTGCCGAACTGCTGGAGCGCGTTGGCCTCTCACCGGACCTTGCCGGCCGCGCCGTTCACGAAGTGTCCGGCGGCCAGCGCCAACGCGTCGCCATCGCCCGCGCCATCGCCACCAAACCGTCGCTGATCGTGCTGGACGAGGCCGTCTCCGCGCTCGACGTCTCGGTACGCGGCAAGACCCTCGAACTGCTCGCCGACCTTCAGCGCACGGAGCGCATCGCCTATCTGTTCATTTCGCACGATCTCGGACTGGTGCGCGCCTTCGCCCATCGCGTCGCCATCCTCGATAGCGGGCGGCTGGCCGAGGAAGGCGGCGCCCGCGCCGTCATCGACGCGCCGCAATCGGCGGTCGGCAAGGCGCTGGTGGCGGCGACACCGAAACTGCACGCATCGAAACAGGACGCATCATGACCGAGACAAACGCCCACGCTCCCGCCGAGACGCTCGCCGCCGA
>JBQCHN010000239.1:0-5558 GCA_051954615.1 Mesorhizobium sp.
AATATGCTCGCGGTCGCGGATGGAGGCGATGCCGGCCTCGATCGCGGTGGCGTTGACGTTGAACGGCCCACGCACCCGGTTCACGGCATCGACGATTGCCGCCGGACCGTACATCCAGCCCAGCCGCGCGCCGCCGAGGCCGATCTTGGAGAAGGTGCGTGTCATCACCACGTTCTCGCTGGAGCCGACCAGCTCGATTCCCGCCTCGTAGTCGTTGCGCCGGACATATTCGGCATAGGCGGCGTCGAGGATCAGCAGCACGTTTCTCGGCAGACCGGCATGAAGCCTGCGCACCTCGTCGAATGGCAGGTAAGTGCCGGTCGGATTGTTGGGGTTGGCAAGGAAGACGATCTTCGTTCGCTCCGTCACCGCCGCCAACAGGGCATCGACGTCGGCCCGCTCGTTGGTCTCCTTCACCACTATGGGCTTCGCGCCCGCTGCCTGCACATAGATCTTGTAGACCATGAAGGCATGTTCGGTGAAAATCGCCTCGTCGCCGGGCGACAGGTAGATCTGCGTCAGCAGGCCGAGGATTTCGTCCGAGCCGTTTGAGCAGACGATGTTCGCCGGATTGAGGCCATGCACCTCGCCGATCGCCTCCCGCAACCGCCTGGCCGAGCCGTCGGGATAGATGTCGAGCCGGCCGGCGACCGCGCGCGCGGCCTCGATCGCCTTGGGCGAGGGGCCGAGCGGGTTTTCGTTCGAAGACAGCTTGAAAAGCTTCACGCCGGCGGGCGCGGTGCTCTTGCCCGGCACATAGGCCTCGATGTCCATGATGCCCGCGCGCGGGATTGGACGTGCCTGATGCTCAGCCTTGGTCATGTCGGAAATCCGTGGAAGCCGCAGCGGGAATACAGGCCGCCGCCGCCGCTGTCGAGAGGCGGCGGCTGGGCCAAACCGCGCCCGTTGACGACGCCGCGCCACAGGCATAGATACGGTTTCGAACGTCGTGGTGATTTGCCGGTCGGCTTGCAGCCACGTTAAAGAAGTCGCTAAAGGACCGTGAGGGCAAAACCCATGGGGCCGGTCGCGATTTCGCCGCCGGTCTTTTTGTTGGAGTTTCCCATGCCAATCAAGATCCCCGATCAGCTTCCCGCCCGCGAAGTGCTTGCCCGCGAAGGCGTGTCCATCATGGACGAGAAGACGGCGCGACGGCAGGACATCCGCCCCTTGCAGATCGGCCTGCTCAACCTGATGCCCAACAAGATCCGCACCGAAACGCAGTTCGCCCGACTGATGGGAGCAACCCCGCTGCAGGTGGAACTGACGCTGGTGCGCGTCGGCAACCACAAGGCCAAGAACACCTCGGAAGAACACCTGATCGCCTTCTACCAGACCTGGGAGGAGGTACGGGATCGCAAGTTCGACGGCTTCATCGTCACCGGCGCGCCGATCGAACTGCTGGCGTTCGAGGAGGTGAACTATTGGAATGAATTGACCCGCATCCTCGACTGGACGGCGACGAACGTCCATTCCTCCTTCTTCATCTGCTGGGGGGCGATGGCGGCGGCGTGGCATTTCCACGACGTGCCGAAATACACGCTGGACAAGAAGGCGTTCGGCGTCTTCCGCCACAGGAACAACGCGCCCGCCTCGCCCTATCTCGCCGGCTTTTCGGATGATTTCGCCATTCCCGTCTCGCGCTGGACGGAGGTGCGCAGCGCCGACATCAAGCCCGACACCGGGCTGGAGCTTCTGATGGAATCGGACAGGACCGGTCCCTGTCTTTTGTCGGAAAGGGCGGGCAACCGGCTCTACATGTTCAACCACATCGAATACGATTCCACCTCGCTGAAGGAGGAATACGACCGCGACGTGGCCGCCGGCACCGCCATCGAAGTGCCGCACGAATACTATCCCGGCAACGATCCGTCCAAGCCGCCGCTCAATCGCTGGCGCTCGCATGCGCATCTTCTGTTCGGCAACTGGATCAATCAGGTCTACCAGACGACGCCGTACGACATCGAGAACGTCGGGCAGGGCTGACGACAGGCGAGCAGCCGTCAGACCGATGATGCCGCCTTCTTGCGCTTGGGCGTAGCGGGCGGCGGCTCGATGGCGCCGGCGCGCATGCGCGGCGGCCGCAGCGGCTCGCCGCCCTCGCGCTTGACGATGTTGAGCGCGCGCGGGAAGAAGGCGTGGTTGTGAAGGCCGCGGCCGATATTGACGACGGCGGCCTCCGGAAGCCGCTTTTCGAGCATGGCGAGAATGCGCTTCACCGTCGCGCCGTCGAACGTATCCAGCGCCTCGTCGATGACGATCCAGCGCGGCTTTTCCAGTCCCAGCCGCGCGAAGGCCAAAAGCCGCTGCTCGTCGTCGTTCAACTCGTGCTCCCAGCGCGCCGAACGGTCGAGCGAGCCGGCGAGATGGTCCAGTCCCATCTCGCCGAGAGCCGCCTTGAGGGCCGCGTCATCCTTGCGGGCCTCGTCGCTCGAACGCACGAGCACCTCGCGCAGCGGCGCCGGCGGGAAATAGGGCGTGCGCGGAATGAACACCGGCGTCTCCCCTTTCGGCATGCCGATGCGGCCGCTGCCCCATGGCCACAGCCCGGCCAGCGCGCGGAAGAACAGCGTCTTGCCGGTACCCGGATCGCCGCTCACCAGCACATGTTCGCCCGGCTTGATGCGCACATGATCCTCGGTGAGCCGCGTGCAGCCGTCGGGCGACTTGATTTCCAGTCCCTCGAAGCTCATCGACCCGTCGGCGTTCTCGGCAAGCTCGATATGACCTTCGCCGCCGTGCAGCGCGTCCGTCTCCGTCAGCGCCAACCGGAAGTCTGCCACGCGCATCAGCGTCGCGCGCCAGTCGGCGATGGCGCCGATGTTGTTGACGAACCATTTCAGCGACGAATGCACCTGGTTGAAGGCGCCCACAGCCATCATCAGCCCGCCGAAGGAGATGTCGCCGGCAAAATAGACGGGCGCGGCGACGAGGATCGGCGCCACCACGGTAATCCAGCCATAGGTGTCGGTGACCCAGGCGAGATTGATCTGCGCCGTATAGATACGCATCATGGCCGTGAGCACGGCACCGAGGTCGAGGGAGAGCCGCTTCTTTTCCTGGCCCTCGCCGTCCGCAAGCGCGATGGCGTCGATATGCTCGTTGACGCGCACCATGGAGTGCCGCAGCTCCGCCTCGCGCGTGTAGCGATCGCTGTTCAGCTCGATCAGCGGCCGGCCGACCAGCCAGCTGATCAGCGACGCCAGGCCGGCATAGAGGAAGGCCGCCCACACCATGTAGCCCGGGATGGCGATGGAATGGCCGGCGACATGGAAGACGAAGCCGGACGACAGGGTCCACAGCACGCCGACGAAGGAGACGAGCAGAATCAGCGCCTGGACGAAGCCGACGGCAAGGCCTGTCGTCAGGTCGGAGAGATGACCGGCGTCCTGCTGCATGCGCTGGTCCGGATTGACCCCGATGGCGCCGGCATGGGTCAGGCGGAAGGCGCGGTTCGGCCGCATCCATTCCTCGATGAGATCGGCCGTCAGCACCTCGCGCAGCCTGAGCTTGATGCGCTGGTTCAGCCATTGCTGCGCGATGTTGAGCAGGATCAGGCCGCCGGCGATGGTTGCGAACACCACGAGCTGGTGCAGGAATTCGGCCATGTCGCGCCGCTGGATGGCGTCGTAGAAGGGCTGGTTCCAGCGGTTGAGCAGGATCTGTCCGAACGACGTGGCGACGATGACGGCGAAAATGGCGGCCGATGCCCAGGCGATCCTGCGGGTAATCGGTGACCCTGCCAGCGCCTGCCGCATGGTCGCGAGCTGGTCGGAAAGGCTGCTCGCCTGGATTTCGGTCGTCTCGGGCGCATTCATGCGGGATCGGCTCCATGCCGCGCCGGCCGGTTTCCGACACGGCCGAGGCCGGTGGCGCCCTGCGGCGACAGCGCCGGCACGAAGACCCTGCGCGAGGCGCGTTGCGCGGCCGGCACGCCCTGGTAGAGCCGCTTTTGCGCCGCCACCACCAAGGCGCCCGAAAAGATCGGCCAGAATCGCCGCCCGCCCCGCTCCAGCACGTTGTGGAAGCGCATCATGAAACGCCGCTGCGACGGCGGAAAATGCAACCCGTCCGACCAGGCTGCGGGCGTGAAGTTCGCCTCGCGCAACAGTTCCGCGAGCTGGCCACGCGAATAGGGCCGGCCGGTGCCGAAGGGGGTATGCTCGAAGCGTGCCCACATGCCGCGCCGGTTCGGCACGACGATGACGACATGGCCGGCGGGTGACAGCACGCGCCAGATCTCGTTGAGCGTCTCGCGCGGGTTCTCGGTATGCTCGAGCGAATGGACGAGCAGCATCCGGTCCACCGAGGCGTCGACCAGCGGCAGGTCCTCCTCGAACACCAGCGCGGTGGATGTCGGCCCCGTCGCCGGCCACACGACCGCCCCCTGCGCGGCCGGCATGAAGGCGAAGACGCGCTCCGCGTCGGCGCCGAACCGTTCCAGCCAGGGCAGCGTGTAGCCGAGGCCGACGAGGCGCTCGTTCGGCACGCTCGCCCACACCGACGACAAGGCCATGGTGATCGAGCGCTCCGCCAGCCGGCCCAGCGTCGAGGCATAGAAGGAACGCAGATCGACGATGTCGGAATGCATGGGCCGGACGGTATCCGCGATGCGGGTGGAGTTCAACAAAGGCGACGGCGGCGACATTGGCGGGTGACAGCCGCATCCGTCCGCCCTATCTGTGACTTCGACAGACGAATGCAAGAGGAGAAAGCGGATGGCCGTCGAGATCGAACAGTTCATGTGCCGCGAGGACAATTTCGGCGTGCTGATGCGCGACCCGGTGACCGGCGACACCGCGCTGATCGACGCGCCGGAGGAAAAGCCCATCCTGGCCGCGATCGAGCGCACCGGCTGGGTGCCGAAGCTCCTGCTCATTACCCATCATCATGCCGACCACGTCGAGGCCAACCTTGCGCTGAAGAAGCGTTTCGGGCTGAAGATCATTGGGCCCGAGGGCGAGAAAGACAAGATTCCCGGCATCGACGACACTGTGCGCGGCGGCTCGACCATCGGCTTCGGCAACGAAGAGATCGAGGTGATCGACACGCCCGGCCACACCGCCGGCCACGTTTCCTATTATATGCCCCAGTCCGGCGTCGTCTTCGCCGCCGACACGCTGTTCGCGCTCGGCTGCGGGCGCCTTCTCGAATGTCCGCCCGATGTCATGTACGAATCGCTGAAGAAACTGTCGGACCTGCCGCCGGACACGAAGGTCTATTGCGGCCACGAATACACGCTTTCCAACGCCCGCTTCGCGCTGACGGTCGATCCCGACAACAAGGCGCTGCAGGCGCGGGCGAAAACGATAGAGGCACTGCGCGAGGCCGGCAAGCCGACGCTGCCCACCACCATCGGCGATGAACTGGCCACCAACCCGTTCCTGCGTTGGTCGGACCCGTCGATCCGCAGGCATCTCGGCATGGAGCAGGCATCCAGCGACGCCGTCTTCGCCGAGATCCGCCACCGCAAGGACAATTTCTGAGCCGGCCGTGACCCCGCGCGCCGTCATCGAAACCCTCGGCATGAAGCCGCATCCCGAGGGCGGCTGGTATGT
>JBQCHN010000240.1:0-7994 GCA_051954615.1 Mesorhizobium sp.
TTGCCGAAGGTGTAGAGCGTCTCGAAGATGTGCTGGGTGACGATGCCGACGAGGTCGGCGGTCGAAGCCATCGGATCGAGCGTCGGCGGCTCACCGACGGTCGCCACGTCGATCACGCCGCCCTTGATCGGGTCGGCCCAGGCTCCGTGCGCGGCAGGCAGCACCATCGCCGCAACCAGCGCGGCGACATTCACCAGACGTCCCATATCTCGCTCCTTGTTCCCTTATTATGAAATATATGCTTTATTTGTGTATGACTATTCCATCGAGTTTCCCTTTCGTCAAGTCGCGGCGGAACAACCCGCGACTCCGGCTCGTGCCCGGTCGCGACGCGGGTGCGGTACGATAGCGTCTGCGACGCCGCGCAATCGCCGCTCGCCGCAGCGAGGCGGTCGGCTCCAGGCAATCCGGTTGAGGCTATGCAAACGCAAAAACGCCCGGTCGAGCCGGGCGTTTTCTTTAGCGATAGTAAGAGACGGCGTTCTACTTGGTGTAGATCGGCTCCGGCTCCGGTTCGTAGGCCACCTGCGGCGCGGCGCAGCCCGTGTTGCCGCCGAACTGGTAGCGCAGGCCGCCGCGCACTTCGTGGTTGTCGATGCCGCGGTCGAAGCCGGGGCCGGCGCTGGAGATGTCCCACTCGAACATGCGGCCGCCCTGGATGTGGCTGTAGCGGTAGCCGGCGTCGAAAATGAGATTGTCGGTCAGGCAGTAGGACGCGCCGGCCATCAGGGCGTAGGCGAAACGCCAGTTGGACGCGCCCGGATTGCGCTCGGGCGTATTGGGGTCGTAGACCTCGTCCCACCTCACCTTCGCGCCGCCGATACCGGCGCCGATATAGGGCGTGATTCCATGGTAGGTGCCAAGGTCGACATAGGCGTTGGCAAGCAGCAGCAACGCGCTCATCTTCGATTTCTCGGTCGATTCCGAGACGAAGTCGGATGTGCGGCCGTCGAAATTCGACTTGAACAGGTAGTCGGCGGTCAGGTCGGTGCGGAAGTGCTCGCTGACCTTGTAGCCGACACCGCCGCCGAAGGAGAAGCCGCCCTTGAGCTTGCCCCAGTCGAACGACTTGCTGCCCGGCACGATGACGCAATTGCAGTCGTCGAAGCCGTAGGTCATGTAGTCGATGCCGCGCAGTTCCGATTTGCGGTAGGCGAGGTCGCCGCGGATATACCAGCCGCCGAAATCCACCGGCTCGTAGGCCGGCGTCACCACCGGCGCCTCCTCGACGGGCGGCTCGTAGAGATCGGCCGCGAACGCAGGCACCGTCAGCCCGGCGACCGCGCCGGCCAGCAGCAGTTTCCTTGTCAGGTAAAACATCCTTGCCACCCTAGGAGACGTCGGGAGATCGGCTCCCGAACGCGATTGACTTCGGATGTGGATAATGAATTGCAAAGGTTAAAAGGCGTTTAACCCTGCCGATTAACCAAGAATAGGTAAAATTAGAAAGTTTCGCGTCGCTTCCGCCGGCTGTCGTTGCGACCAGGCGCACATGAAAAAGCCCGCCGGGTGGCGGGCTTTTCGGAGAAGGAAAACGGAACCGATCAGGCGGCGCTGCGGGTCTCTGAAATGATCCCGATGAGGTCGTCCACGACCGCCTCGACGAGTCCCGAATCGTCGCCTTCCGCCATGACGCGGATCAGCGGCTCGGTGCCCGAGGGGCGGATGACCAGGCGGCCGGTATTGCCGAGGCGGCTGCGCGCATCCTCGATCGCCGCTTTCACCGGCTCCTCCTCCAGCGGCTTGCCGCCGGAGACGCGCACGTTCTTGAGCACCTGCGGAACGGGCTCGAAGGTCCGCGACAGCTCGCTGACCGGCTTGTTCTGCCGCTTGACGCAGGCAAGCACCTGCAGGGCCGAGACCAGGCCGTCGCCGGTGGTGGAGAAATCGGACAGCACGATGTGGCCGGACTGCTCGCCGCCGACGTTCAACCCGTGCGCGCGCATATGCTCGACGACGTAGCGATCGCCGACCTTGGTGCGGTGAAGCTCCAGGTTGAGGCCGGACAGGAAACGCTCGAGGCCGAGGTTGGACATGATCGTCGAGACGACGCCGCCGCCGGCCAGCCGGCCGCTCTGGTGCCATGCCTGGGCGATCATCGCCATGATCTGGTCGCCGTCGACGATCTCGCCCTCCTCGTCGACGATGACCACGCGGTCGGCGTCGCCGTCGAGCGCGATGCCGATGTCGGCGCGCACCTCGTGCACTTTCTTCTGCAGGCTCGCCGGGTGGGTGGAGCCGCATTCCTTGTTGATGTTGAAACCGTTGGGCTCGACGTTGATGGCGACCACGTCCGCGCCCAGTTCCCAGAGTGCGGCAGGCGCCACCTTGTAGGCCGCCCCGTTGGCGCAGTCGACGACGATGCGCAGGCCCGACAGCGACATCGAGCGCGGCAGCGTGCGCTTGGCGAATTCGATATAGCGGTCATGCACGCCGTCGACGCGCTTGGCGCGCCCGAGCGCGTCGGAATCGGCGAGCGCCATCTCGACATCGGTGTCGAGCATGGATTCGATGCGCTCCTCGATCTCGTCGGAAAGCTTGTAGCCGTCAGGACCGAACAGCTTGATGCCGTTGTCGTAATAGGGATTGTGCGATGCCGAGATCATGACGCCCATGTCGGCGCGCAGCGAACGCACCAGCATGGCAACGCCCGGCGTCGGGACGGGACCGAGCAGGAAGACGTCCATGCCAGCCGCGCACAGGCCCGACACCAGCGCGTTCTCGATCATGTAGCCGGACAGGCGCGTATCCTTGCCCAGCACGACGCGGTGGCGATGGCTGCCCCGCTGGAAGGAAAGGCCGGCGGCCATGCCGACCCGCATGGCGATTTCCGCGTTCATCGGAAACTTGTTGGCGCGCCCCCGGATGCCGTCGGTGCCGAAATAACGTCCAGACATGGACTTGACCCCTAAATGGTTTGCCCGCGGCACCACATGCCACAACTGCCCCACGCGCGGGTATCACAATATATGATCTTCTGTCACCAATCCTTAGGAAAGAGTTGTTTCGCCAAAATTATGTCCAAAAATGCGAGAGCTATTCAGTCCGTGCAGGGACCGTGCATGTCGGGGCTGGTGCGCCACCCCGTCGGGCGGTATGTCTTGCGAGACTATTGGCGGGCGGCTTTAACGGAGAGACCTATGTTCATCCATCGATTGGCCACATTGACGGGTCTCGCCGTCGCGGCGTTGTTCCTGGCCTCGCCGGCCAGCGCGCTGACCATGGCGGAGTGCAGCGCCAAGTATAACGCCGCCAAGGACGCGGGCACGCTGTCCGGCCAGACCTGGAACCAGTTCCGCAAGGCGGAGTGCGGGTCGGACGCGGCCGCCACCGACAGCAAACCCGCCAAGAAGACCAAGACTTCGGCGAGCGACGACAGCAAAGCCAAGAAGACGAAGAAGTCCTCGGACGCGGCGAGCAACGACGACGCCAAGGGCCTGACCATGGCCGAGTGCAGCGCCAAGTACCAGGCCGCCAAGGACGCCGGCACGCTGAACGGCATGAAGTGGAACGACTTCCGCAAGAGCGAATGCGCCGCCGGCGCCACCGCCGCCGCCGCCAAGCCGGCGAAGAAGACGACCAAGGCTGCCGCCAGCGCCGACGACGACTCGGCCGGCAACGGCCTGACCATGGCCGAGTGCAGCGCCAAGTACCAGGCCGCCAAGGACGCCGGCACGTTGAACGGCATGAAGTGGAACGACTTCCGCAAGAGTGAATGCGCCGCCGGCGCCACCGCCGCCGCCGCTAAGCCCGCGAAGAAGACGACCAAGGCCGCCGCCAGCGCCGACGACTCGGCCGGCAAGGGCCTGACCATGGCCGAGTGCAGCGCCAAGTACCAGGCGGCCAAGAACAACGGTTCGCTGAACGGCATGAAATGGAACGACTTCCGCAAGGCCTCCTGCGGCGCCGGCGCGGCGGACGACGACAGCGTGCCCAGCATCGACGAGGCCAACTATTCGGGCGACCCCGAGACGCCGACGGTCAAGGCGCCGCGCGGCGTGAAGTTCCCGACCGGCATCTCCAAGAAGTATTCCGACGAGTCGGCCGGCAAGGCGCGCATGCACACCTGCCTCGACCAGTACTATGCCAACAAGGACGCCGGCTCGCTGGGCGGCCTGCGCTGGATCCAGAAGGGCGGCGGCTACTATAGCCTCTGCAACGCCAGGCTGAAGAGCTGACGCCAGCGCTATGCGTTTCCAAAAAAGGACCTGCGGAACGATCCGCAGGTCTTTTTTCTATGGTCTCCGACTTGCAACGGCTTCGCGAGCTTTGGCGTCGGCCGCCCCTGAAGCGAACCCGCAGCAAGGCGTGCCGGGCACGGATATAATCCCAAAAATGAAAGAGCCCGGCGGTGCCGGGCTCCCGAAAGGTGGATCGCCGCCCTGTCAGTTGGCGATGCGCCGCGCGAACTCAGCCAGCGCCTGCTGGTAGATCTTGGCGCGGTTCCAGTCGGACCAGACGCCGTAGTTGGTCTGGCCCGGCCCGTAGCCGCCGCCGGCGCTCCAGCCATGGCCGCGCAGGAAGTTGGCCGTGGAGGCGAGCACATCGGCGCGCGAATGGATCAGGTCGCGGCGGCCGTCGCCGTCGAAATCGACGGCGAATTGCAGGTATTTCGATGGCAGGAACTGCGTCTGGCCAAGTTCGCCGAAGCCGGCGCCGCGCATCTGGCTGGCGGAAATGTAACCCTTCTGGGCGATTTCCAGGGCCGAATCCAGCTCGTTGGTGAAGAAGGCGGAGCGGCGGCAGTCATAGGCCAGCGTCGCCAGCGGCGCGAACACGCTCTTGTTGCCGGAATTGGCGCCGAAGCCCGTTTCCATGCCCCAGATCGCCAGGATGACTTCCGGCTGCACGCCGTAGCGGGCCTCGATCTTTTTCAAGAGCCCGGCCTGGGACTTCATGTAGCCCTTGGCCTTCTTGACGTAGGAGGCGGGCGCCCGCCGCGCCATGAACTGCTCCAGCGTGCCGGAAAAGGCCTTGTGCTGGCTGCGGTCGATCCGGATCACGCCGCGATCGTAGTTCACGCCGGCCAGCGGGCCGGTGTCGATGCCGCGCGCCCTGGCGTCCGCCTTGTAGGCTTCCACCCAGGCGTCGAAACCGCTGCCGTCCTTGCCGCATTTGCCGGCGGCATTGGCGCCCGTTGCCAGCGCGAGTGCCGCGACAGCGGCGGCGGCGAACACGATCTTTCCTTTGGCAAGCACTGCCATGCTTTTCTCCTGATTGCCTGAATCACGTCCCTGAGGCGAATTTGCCAGCGAAATGCGGGCTTGTCACCGCCTCCCGCATCCCCACCGTCTGGCTAAGAGGCGAGAACTTGCCTAGGATCAAGGGATATTTGTGACGGCCAGCGCATTTCGTCTTGCTTGAGGGGGTAAGGATGAATGACGTCGACGTGGTTGTCGTAGGCGCCGGCTCGGCGGGGCTCGGCGCGGCAAGGACACTTCGTGGAGCCGGCCTCTCCGTCACCGTGCTGGAGGCGATGGGGCGCATCGGCGGGCGGGCCTGGACATCGAGCGAGCATTTCGGCGTTCCTTTCGACATCGGCTGCGCCTGGCTGCATGCCGCGGACCGCAACCCCTATTTTCCGGAAGCGCAGGCAGCCGGCTGGACGCTGCATCACCACGACATGAACGTCGACCACCTCTACTACCGCAAGCGCAAGGCCGCCGAGACGGAAGTCGCCGAGATGAAGGCGGCCGATGCGCGCCTGTTTGCATTGCTGGCCGCGCACGAGGTGAGAGAAGGCGACGACGACCGGCTGGGCTCGCTGCTGGCGAAAGGCCATGCGCCGCGGGCCGCCGCCACCTTCGCCGGCCCGATGGATTTCGGCGCCGACGAGGACGAGATTTCCATCCGTGATTTCCAGGCCGCCGCCGATCTCGACCCGAACTACTTCACCAGGGAGGGTTTCGGCGCGCTGGTCGCCCGCTTCGGCGCCGATGTGCCGGTGGAGCTTGCGACGCCGGTGCGCAGGATCGTCTGGGACGGCCCCGGCGTGGAATGCGAGACGGATCGCGGCACGCTGCGCGCCAGGGCGGCGATCGTCACCGCCTCGCCAGCGGTTCTGGCCTTCGAGGAGATCGCCTTCGTCCCTTCCCTGCCCGACGCGCATTTCGGCGCCTTCTTCGACCTGCCGATGGGTATGCTGACCAAGCTGCCGGTGGAGATCAGGGGCACGCGGCTCGACCTCCGGCCGTTCGACGACCTCCTGATCGAGCGCATGGCCCGCCACGACATCTATTTCCTGTGCTTCCCCTTCGACACGGACCTGATGGTCGGCTTCGTCGGCGGCGACTTCGCCTGGGAAATGTCGGCCGCCGGCGAGGCGGCCGGCATCGATTTCGTCGTCGACCGGCTGGCCGGCATCTTCGGCGCCGAGGTGAGGAAGCATGTCGGCCGCGCCGCCATGACCAACTGGGGCGCCGAACGCTTTGTGCGCGGCGCCTACGCCTCCGCCCGGCCCGGCCGATCGGAGGCCCGCGCCATCCTGACGCAGCCGGTTGCCGAAAAGATATTCTTCGCCGGCGAGCATGTCGCCGGGCCGCTGATCCAGACCTGCGGCGGCGCGCGCCTCTCCGGCGAAGCGGTGGCACTGGAAGTCGCTTCCCGGTTCGCAGCGAGGTAGCGCCGGCAATCACTGGTTTACCGATCGATGCGCATATGATGCGGAACGCCGGCCGCCAAGACGGCTTCGGGCCTACGAACGGAATGAGGACAGCTTGAGCATCGATCCCGCAGCATTCGAAGCTTACCGGCGCTCGGCCGGCGAGAGGGCCACCCTACCCAGGCTGATCGCCGGCACGCTGATCATCGTCATCTTCTGGGCGCTGTCGTCGCTGCTCGTCATCGTCGGCGGCATCTTCCTCGTCTCGCGCTGGCAGGGCGACGAGGCCGGCATGCCGGACATGGCGGCGTTTTCCGCCACGCCGACCGGCGTGCTGACCGTCCTCGCCTCCTTCTGCGGCATCTGGATCGGCGCCTGGATCGCCATGCGCCTCCTCCATCGCGAGAGACTGTCCGCCCTGTTCGGCAACAGCCGCCGCATTTCCGCTTCCGGCTTCTGCAAGGGCGCGGTTGCTGTGCTGCTCACCTCGGTCGTGTCGGAGGTGCTGATCTACCTGCTGCACCCGGAAATCGGGCGCGGCGCCATCGGCGTCTCGGCCTGGCTCGCAGCACTCGTCCCCATCGCCGCGCTGGCCTTCGTGCAGACTTCGTCGGAGGAGCTGCTGTTCCGCGGCTACCTGCCGCGCGGCCTGGCGAAGCGTTTCAGGAGCCCGCTTGTATGGGCGCTCCTGCCGCTGATCGCCTTCACCGCCCTGCACTGGAGCCCGGCGAATTCGCTGGCGATCAACATCTGCGTCATGGTCTCCATCGGCGCCTTCGCCATCATGCTGATGCTCCTGGTCTACGCCACCGGCAACCTCGGCGCGGCCTTCGGCGCCCATCTCGCCAACAACCTTTTCGGCTTCCTGCTCATTTCGCACCAGCAGAGCTTCAACGCCTTTGCCCTGTTCACGGCGCCGCCGCTGGAAGGGTCGGGCTGGACGCCGTTCGACGCTTTTCTCCTGTCGCTGATCGGCATCGTCTCCTCCGGCCTGACGGCGCTGCTGCTGCTGCATCCGCGTTCGCCGCTAAAGGTCGAAGCCGACCGGGGATAGAAGCCCTAGACGTGCACCTCGCCGAAGCCGCTCTGGTCGGCATCGTCGAGCGCGCGGCGTGAGGCAAAGAACAGCCAGACGTAGAAGACGGCGACTGCCAGCACCACAGCCCAGCCCGGGATCGGGCCGAGCCGCGTGTTGGCGACGATCTCGCTCAGCGAATGGACGAGCGTCGAGCGCGCGCCTTCGGCCTGCAGACCCGGCGTCGAGATCTTCAGCACCCAGGCGAGCAGCAGGATCAGGAACATCCAGATGTAGTTGCGCCTGAGCCGCCGCGAGAAGGCGTCGCCGTAGGAGATGAAGAACTTCGGCTCTCGCAGGTTCTGGCCGACGATCTGC
>JBQCHN010000241.1:0-2856 GCA_051954615.1 Mesorhizobium sp.
CTTCCTGCGCGACTACGATGTCGGCGAACTGCTCTCCTACAAGGGCATCGCCGAGGGCGTCGAGAATTCCAACTTCCTGCTGCACGCCTCCAGCGGCGCCTACATCCTCACCCTTTACGAGAAGCGGGTGAACCCGGACGATCTGCCGTTTTTCCTCGGCCTGATGCAGCATCTCAGCGACCGCGGCATAAGCTGTCCGCTGCCGGTGCGCCGCAAGGACGGCGCGACCATCGGCCTGCTTGCCGGGCGGCCCGCCGCCCTCGTCACCTTCCTGGAAGGCATGTGGATGCGGCGTCCCACCGTCGAGCACTGCCGTGAAGTTGGAGCGGCTTTGGCGGCCATGCACCTGGCGGGGAGCGATTTTTCACTCCGCCGCGCCAACGCTCTTTCGGTTTCGGGATGGCGGCCGCTCTGGGAGCGGGCAAAGCCGCGCGCCGACGAGGTGGCGTCGGGTCTTGCGGAGGAGACGGAAGCCGACCTGGCCTTTCTGGAGGCCAACTGGCCGGCGGACCTGCCGGCCGGCGTCATCCATGCGGACCTCTTTCCCGACAATGTCTTTTTCCTCGGCAAGCGCCTGTCGGGCCTGATCGATTTCTATTTCGCCTGCACCGATCTGCTGGCCTACGACGTCGCCATCTGCCTCAACGCCTGGTGTTTCGAGAAGGACAATTCCTTCAACCTGACCAAGGGCAGGGCGCTTTTGGGTGGCTACACCGCCGTGCGGCCGCTGTCCGACCGCGAGGCCGGGATGCTTCCTGTTCTGGCGCGCGGATCGGCGCTGCGTTTCATGCTGACGCGCCTCTATGACTGGCTGAACACGCCGGAAGGCAGCCTGGTGGTCAAGAAGGACCCGCTGGAATATCTGCGCCGCATGCGCTTCCACCGGCAGGTCCGGTCGCCGGCCGAATACGGCCTGGAGCCGCAAGGGGCGACGGCATGAGGCGCGTCGAGGCGTATACGGACGGCGCCTGTTCCGGAAATCCCGGCCCCGGCGGCTGGGGTGCGGTGCTCAGACTGCGCAGCGATGGGCCGAACGACGGAGCGATGCGCGAGCTGAACGGTGGCGAGCAACTGACCACCAACAACCGCATGGAACTGACGGCTGCCATCAGCGCCCTCGACGTCATCAAGGAAGGCAGCACCGTCGATCTCTACACGGACTCCAGCTACGTCAAGGACGGCATTTCCGGCTGGATCGAAGGCTGGAAGCGCAACGGCTGGCGTACCGCCGACAAGAAGCCGGTGAAGAACGCCGAACTGTGGCAGGCGCTGGATGCGGCCCGCAAGCGCCACAAAGTGACGTGGCATTGGGTGAAGGGCCATGCCGGTCATCCCGAAAACGAGCGCGCCGATGAACTCGCGCGTGCCGGGATGGCGCCGTTCAAAAAGAAGCCGGCAAGGGTCCAGATGGCGTCCCCTGCCGACGGCGGCAAGCCTGCTGCGAAGCCCAAGGCAGGCAAGCCGGGATCGAGGCCGCCGCGGCGCTCCAGCCAGAGCTATTGACCGGCCGTTCGCGACTGCCTTTGCAGGCAGCCGCAACCAGGCTCAAAGCTGTTCTAGAATATGCGCGGCGCTGGATTCGTTGACGCCGGGCTTGCTCTCGATGTTGAGAGCCACGACCTTGCCGTCGTCGACGATCATCGAGAAACGCTTGGAGCGCAGGCCCATGCCGTTGGCGGAGAAATCGGTGTCGAGGCCGACCGCCTTGACGAAATCGCCGTTGCCGTCCGCGAGGTAGAGAATCTTGCCCTCGCCGCCGGTGAAGCGCGCCCAGGCGCCCATGACGTGCTGGTCGTTGACCGCGACGACCGCGATCGTGTCGACGCCGCGCGCCAGGATCGCACCGTGGTTTTCCAGGTAACCCGGCAGGTGGTTGTTGGAGCAGGTCGGCGTGAAGGCGCCCGGCACCCCGAACAACACCACCTTCTTGCCGGAAAAAATCTCGGCCCCGGTGATGTCTTTGGAGCCGTCCGGCGTCATCGTCTTGAAGGTGGTTGGGGGCAGCGTGTCGCCGACGGCAATGGTCATCGTGTTCTCATCCAGGCGTTGATAGACGGCGGAAGCGATAACGGGTTCTCGACGCGCCCGCAATGGCGGCGCGGTCACGGATAGGGCAGAACGCCCGCCACCGCGCCGGTCGAACCGGTCAGCGTGTAGTGCAGTCCGGCGCCGGTCGGCGTCGTCGTCGGGCGGTCGAGGATCGGTACGGAAAAGACTATTCTGCCGTTGTCGTCGCTGCGGCGCGGCGCGGCGAACATATAGTCGTCGGCTCCGGCGACGAAAAAGTCGGCTGCCGCCGGGTCGCCGGGAACGTGCGCTTCGACCTCCAGCGTCTCATGGTCGCCGGGCAGGGCGGTGATGCCGAAATCGGCCGTCGCCTTGGCCGGCAAGGCGGCAAGCGCTGCCTTGACGGCTTCGGCGTCGGCCGCGTCGGCAGCGCCGTCGGCCGGATCGACGGTCAAGCGCGCCTGCACCGGAATGCAGATCGTCTCGCACATGCCGAGCGAGACATCGGCGTCGATCGTCGCCGTCTTGCCTGGCTTCGCCACGGTGAAGACGACCGGAAAGGCGACGGACCGGTCGTAGCCGGACCATTTCCCGTAGCCGTCGTCATGGCGCTGTGGCGCCGGAAACGCCATCTCCGCGCCAGCGATGTTGGTGCTGGCACCGACGTCCAGCTGCGGCGGCACGCCGCTGTCGCCGGGGTCGCGCCAGTAGGTCTTCCAGCCGGGCTTGAGCATGATCTCCAGCGCGCCTTGCAGCCGGCCGGCCTCGTCGGGCGCGCCGGTGGTGACGAGCCGCACCTTCCCGCCTTCCGACTGGAACCAGGCCGAGGAAGAGGCGGCCGCCGGCAGG
>JBQCHN010000242.1:0-11766 GCA_051954615.1 Mesorhizobium sp.
GAGCAGGAACAGCGACAGCAGCGCCAGGAAGGTCGTCACCGACGTCATCGTCGTTCGCGCCAGCATCTCGTTGTCCGACAGGTCGAGCAGTTGCCCGAGCGGCATCTTCTTGAACCGCCTCAGGTTCTCGCGCACGCGGTCGTAGATGACGACCGTATCGTTGAGCGAATAGCCGACGATGGTGAGGATCGCCGCCACCGTCGACAGGTCGAACTGCAACTGCGTGACCACAAGGAATCCGAGCGTCAAGATGATGTCGTTGATCGTCGCCACGATGGAGCCGATGGCGAACTGCCATTCGAACCGCACCCAGACATAGATCAGGATGCCGCCCATGGCGGCCAGCACGCCGATGATCGCGGCCCAGGCAAGCTCGCCGGAAACCGTAGGCCCGACCAGCTCGGTGCGGCGGATATCGTAATCGGAAGTCAGGCTGTCCTGCGCCTTCTTGACGATGGCGTCGCCCTCGCCCTGGCCGGTGTCGGTGACGGCGCCGATGCGGATCAGCGCATCGCTCTTGTCGCCGAAGCCCTGAACCTGGGTTTCTCCGACGCCAGCCTCCGATAGCCGCTGGCGGATGTCGCCGACATCGGCGGTGCCGGACTTCGCCCGCACTTCGATCAGCGTGCCGCCGGTGAAGTCGATGCCGAAATTCAGCCCCTTGGTCGCCAAAAGCCCGACCGATGCGACGCACAGCAGGATGGAGACGATGAAGACCTGCAGGCGCACACGCATGAAGGGAATGCTGGTGACTTCCGGCACCAGCCGGAAATAGCCCTTCGGCACTTCCTTCGGGCGGCGGCGGCGCAGCCACTCGGCCGCCAGCCAGCGGGTCAGGGTGAAAGCGGTGAAGATGGTGGTGATGATGCCGACGGCCAGCGTCACGGCGAAGCCGCGGACCGGGCCGGAGCCGAGGAAGAACAGCACCACCGCCGCGATCAGCGTGGTGATGTTGGAATCGAGGATGGTCGCCAGGGCTCGCTGGAAACCGAGATCGAAGGCCTGCAGGACGGAACGGCCGTCCCGTCGCTCCTCGCGGATTCGTTCGTAGATCAGCACGTTCGAATCGACCGCCATGCCCATGGTCAGCACGATGCCGGCGATGCCCGGAAGCGTAAGCGTGGCGCCGACCAGCGACAGGACGGCGACGATCATGGCGACGTTCGCCAACAGCGCCAGGTTGGCGAGCCAGCCGAGGAAGCCGTAGGCGCCGACCATGAAGGCGACGACGAGAACCGACCCAACGATGGCCGACATCTTGCCGGCCTGGATCGAATCCTGGCCGAGGCCGGGGCCGACGGTACGTTCCTCGATGACGGTCAGCGTCGCCGGCAACGCGCCGGCACGCAGCAGCACGGCAAGGTCGTTGGCGCTCTGCGGGGTGAAGTTGCCGGAAATCTGGCCGGTGCCGCCGAGGATCGGCTCGCGGATCTGCGGCGCCGAAATGACGTGGTTGTCGAGGATGATGGCGAACAGCTTGCCGACGTTCTGCTGCGTCGCCTGGCCGAAGCGCGTCGCGCCCTTGCCGTCGAAGCGGAAGGAGACGACCGGCTCGTTGGTGCGCGAATCGAACGTCGCCTGCGCGTCGACGAGATTCTCGCCGGACACGATCACGCGGTTCTCGATGAGATAGGGAACCGGCGGATCGTCCTTGGAATACATGACCGTCGAGCCGGCCGGCGGGCGCCCGTTGATGGCGTCCTGCACCGGCATAGACTGGTCGACCATCTGGAAGGTCAGCTTGGCGGTCTGGCCGAGAATGTCCTTCAGGCGCTTCGGGTCCTGCAGGCCGGGCACCTGGACCAGGATGCGGTCGTTGCCCTGCCGCTGCACGATCGGCTCGGTGGTGCCGAGTTCGTTGACGCGGCGGCCGACCACTTCGATCGACTGCGCCAGCGCCGTCGAGGTGCGGTACTGGATGCCGGCATCCGTCATGGTGAAGCGCAGCAGGCCGGGTTCCGGCTCGTCCAACGTCATTTCGGTGACGGAGCCGCCAGTGAACAGGCCGGACGAGACCGGAGCGACCAACGATTTCAGCGCTTCCTTGGCGGCTTCGACCTGGCCGGCGTCGCGGATGCGCACCTGCACGACCTTGCCCGAGCCGGACAGGCCGGTATAGCCGATCTTGGCGTCGCGCAGGAGCGAGCGAATCTCGTCGCGGCTGGTGTTCAGCCTGTCCTTGACGAGGTCGTTCTGGTCGATCTTGAGCAGGATGTGTGAGCCGCCCTGGAGGTCGAGGCCCAGCGTCATCTGCTTCTTCGGCAGCCAGTCCGGCAGCTTGTCGAGCACCGACTGGGAAAAGAGATTCGGGGCGGCGAACAGCAAGCCGAGCAGGACCACTGCCCAGACCCCGATCGTCTTCCAGCGCGAAAAATAAAGCATACGTGTGTCCGTTCAGCCGCGCCGAGCGCGATCCGCCTATATTGCGGTTATTTCTTGGCGTTCTGGTTCGCCACCGGCTCGCCCTTGACGCGCACATCGGCGATGGTGGAACGCAGCGCCGTCACCTTGACGCCGCCGATGTCGACTTCCAGTTCGTTGTCGTCGACCACCTTGGTCACCTTGCCGACGAGACCGCCGCCCGTGACGACCGTATCGCCGCGACGGATCGCCGCCAGCATCTCGCCGCGCTTCTTCAGCTGCGTGCGCTGCGGCCGGATGATGAGGAAGTACATGATGACGAAGATGAGGACGAACGGCAGAATGCTGATGAAGACATCAGGCGAGGCGCCGACGCCTTGGGCGTATGCCGGTGTGACAAACATCGAAAACTCCTGCGAGGGAAAGCCGCTACCGGCCGAAAATTTGGCCGGAATATAGTCGGTAAAGCGTCTATTGCAACCGGTCTACGGCGTGTTACCGCACGCTTGTGGAGGGTTTGCCCGCCGATTGCAAGCGCCCTTGCCAAACCGGCGACACCGTGACAGAACCGTACGGTACGGTACATATCCGGATGAAGGGACTGTCCGCGGATGCGGAACGAGGGTGGCACGATGTCAGACAAAAGCCTTGAAGCGCTGTCCGAAAAGCTCGACCGGCTGATTCACGCCGTCGAGCGGCTGGCACCGCCCTCGCCTCCGACATCCGATCTCAAAGCGGCCGATTGCTTCGTCTGGCAGGCCGAGACCGGCTTTCTCGAACCGGTAAAACGGGTGAACCGGGTCGACATCGACCTGATCCGCGGCGTCGACCACGTCCGCGACATCCTCGTCGACAACACGGAGCGCTTCGCCGCCGGCTACGCCGCCAACAACGTGCTTTTGTGGGGCGCGCGCGGCATGGGCAAATCCTCGCTGGTCAAGGCGGCGCACGCGGCCATCAACGCCTCGGGCAAACACGGGGCGCCGCTCAAGCTGATCGAGATCCACCGCGAGGACATCGACACGCTGCCGAAGCTGATGGCGATCCTGAAGGCGGCGCCCTTCCGCTTCATCCTGTTTTGCGACGACCTGTCGTTCGACCACGACGACACGTCCTACAAGTCGCTGAAGGCAGCCCTTGAAGGCGGCGTCGAGGGACGGCCGCAGAACGTCATCTTCTACGCCACCTCCAACCGCCGTCACCTTCTGCCACGCGACATGATCGACAACGAGCGCTCCACGGCGATCAACCCGTCCGAGGCGGTCGAGGAGAAAGTGTCGCTGTCGGACCGCTTCGGCCTGTGGCTCGGCTTCCACAAATGCTCGCAGGACGACTATCTCGACATGGTGTCGGGCTATATCCGGCATTACGGACTGGAAATCGATGCGGATGCGCTGCGCGCCGAGGCACTCGAATGGGCGACGACGCGCGGCAGCCGCTCCGGCCGCGTCGCCTGGCAGTTCACGCAGGACCTGGCCGGCCGCCTGGGCAAGGCGCTGCAGGGCTGAGACCCCCCTGCCCTTTTCGCCGCCGACCAAGTGAAAAGGCCCGCCCCTTGCAGGGCGGGCGAAGCCTGCGCAGCGGACTGGAGGTCAGGCGCTGCGCAACGGTTGTTGTTGTTCTATTCCAGCAGGGTGCGGGGATCGACCGGCGCCGAATTCTTGCGCACCTCGAAGTGCAGCTGCGGCGAATTGGCGTCGCCGCTCATGCCCGACTGGGCGATCTCCTGGCCACGCTTGACCTTCTGGCCGCGCTTGACCTCGAGCGACGAGGCGTGGCCGTAGACGGTGACGAGGCCGTCGTCGTGGCGCACCAGCACCGTGTTGCCGAATTCCTTCAGGCCGTCGCCGGCATAGATGACGACGCCGTTCTCGGCTGCCTTGATCGGCGTTCCTTCCGGCACGGCGATATCGATGCCGTCCTTGCCGGAGCCGAAGGCGGAGATGACGCGGCCGCGGACCGGCCAGCGCATCTTGCCGATGCCGGTCGAATCAGGCGCGTCGACGTCCTCGCTCTCTGCCTGCTTGATGACCTTGGCGGCCTGCTTCGGCGGCGTGTAGGCGGCAACCTTCTGGCTCGGCGTCGCCTCGGCAGGCGGCGGCGTGGAGCCGGTCTTGACCGGATCGACCTTGGCGGGTGCGGCGGCAGCGACCGTCGTGGCGGCTGCACCCGCGGCCGGCAGCTTCAAGGTCTGGCCGATGCGGATCAGGCCGTCGTTCATGCCGTTCGCCTGCTTCAGGGCGGTGACGCCGACGCCGGTCTTGCGGGCGATGGCCGACAGCGTATCGCCCTGCTGCACCGTATAGGTGCCGGCGGCGGCCGTCTTGACGGGTTTCGCCTTAGTGTCGGAAGCGGCCGAGGCGTCGAGCTGGGCCGGCGCCTTGCCGTCCTTGACCTTCGGCTGCTGCGGCAGCACCGCCACCTTGGTCGGGGCGCTGACCGGCACCGGCAGCTTCTCGGCCGGAATATCGGATTTCAAGCCCCTGGAGGACTTTGCGTCCGCCACCTTCGGATTGTTGTCGGGAGCGGAAACCGGTGCCTTGGCCGAATAGACATAGGTCGGGATGACCAGCTTCTGGCCGGCCTGCAGGCCATCGGCCGTCGCAAGGCCATTGGTCTTCATGATGATGTTGGCCGGCACGCCATAGCGGCGCGACAGGTTGTAGACCGTCTCGCCATCCCGGACGGTGATCTGGGTGCCGCCGGCACGCGACCAGCCCTTCGGCTCGCCGTCTTCGACGGCCACCTTCGCCGCCTCGGCCTTGCCGGGCAGCTTCAGCGTGTTGGCGGGAGCGACCGTGCCGGTGACGGTGCTGTCGAGCTTCTGCGTCGCCGCGGTCTTGACCTGCCTGGCGGCTGCCGGAGCGGTCTCGGCGACCGGCGGCAGCGTCTGGACCTGGACAGGCTGGATGCTGGACCGGCTGATCGATTGGGAATAGCTGCCGTCCACGGGCGCGGCGGCAACGGAATCGCCCGGATAGGGCTGGGCGACCGGCTGCTTGTCGATGATGGCGCGCTGGTTGGGGGTCGAGGCCGTGGCGACGGAATCGAGACCGTCGCTGAAACGCGCCACCTGCGAACTGCAACCCGAAACCGCGCCGGCGACCATCAGAACGGCACAGCCGCGCGCCAGATTGCGTCCATTCACCCTCAAGACACTGAAACGCATCGCACTTTACCCGCATACCCGGTACAGACTGGGCATGATTAAAGCGCGTTAATGTTACCGGTCGGTTAAACGCCCGGAATCGAGCGAAATTTTCTTAAAAGTTTTGTCCGGATCGCGGCGGCGGCCGTTCGGTCAGATCACGGCGGCGACTGTTTAATCAGATCACGGCGGCGACGCCGGGCAGGATCGGCTGTAGCCGCACGATGCCGATGTCCTCGCGCTCGAAGCGCGATCCGACCTTGGTCAGCTTGGCCACCACCTGCTCGCCCTCCTCCGGGCCGATCGGCGCGATCACCGTGCCGCCGCTGGAAAGCTGGTCGAGCAGGAAGCGTGGCAGGCTGTCGAACGCCGCCCAGGCGACGATGCGGTCGAACGGCCCTTCGTTCGGCAAGCCGTTGGTGCCGTCGGCCTGGCGGGCGACGACATTGGCGATGCCCAGCGCCTCGAAGCGCTGCCTCGCCTGTTCGACCAGCGTCTTGTAGCGGTCGATGGTCACCACGCGCCCGGCCAGCCTCGCCATCACGGCGGCGGTAAACCCAGAGCCGGTGCCGATCTCCAGCACGCGGTTGCCCGGCTCCAGCGCCAGCGCGGCGATCACCGCCGCCTGCAGGTCGGCGCCCTCCATCGCCTCGCCGCACTCGATCGGCAGCATGCGGTCGCTCCAGGCGATCGAATGGTAGAGTCCGTCGAGGAAACCGCGCCGCGGCGTCGCCTCGAAGGCGGCGATCAGCGCCTTGGGCACGCTGCCCTTGCCGCGCAGCCGCAGAAGCAACGCGGCAAATCCCTCCCGATCCTCGATCGTGGTTCCCTGGTTCATGAGAGCGCCTTGGCCAAGCGGTCCTTCACTTCGTAGGCGGTAAGGTCGAGATGCAGCGGCGTCACCGAGACGAAGCCGTTGCGCAGCGCCTCCAGGTCGGAACCGGCCTTGCTCTCGGCCGGCTCGCGGCCGAAGCGCATCCAGTAATAGGGAATGCCGCGGCCGTCGCGGCGCTCGTCCAGCCACAGGCTGTGAACCAGCCGCCCCTGCGAGGTGACGACGGTGCCGGCGACCTTTTCCGGCGCGATGTTGGGGAAGTTGACGTTGAGCAGCACGCCGTCCGGCAGCGGCGTCGAAACAAGCCTGTCGAGCAGCGCCGGCGCCAGCGCCTCGGCCGTCTCGTAAGGAACATGCCGGTCTTCGCCGACATAGGTGTAGGCTTGGCTGACGGCGATGGAGCGGATGCCGAGCAGCGCGCCTTCCATGGCACCCGCCACCGTGCCCGAATAGGTCACGTCGTCGGCGAGGTTGGCGCCCGAATTGATTCCCGACAGGATCAGGTCCGGCATGCCGGGCAGGACCTTCTTCGCGCCCATGATAACGCAATCGGTCGGCGTGCCGCGAACGGCGTAATGGCGCTCGCTGATCCTTCGCAACCGCAGCGGCTCGGACAGCGACAGCGAGTGGGCATAGCCCGACTGGTCCATTTCCGGCGCCACCACCCAGACGTCGTCGGAAAGCTGGCGCGCGACGCGCTCCAGCGAGGCCAAGCCCTCGGCATGGATGCCGTCGTCATTCGTGAGCAGAATACGCATCAGTTCTTTTCGATCTTTTCCAGACCGCCCATGTAAGGACGCAGCGCTTCAGGAATGGTTACGCTGCCGTCCTCGTTCTGGTAATTTTCCATGACGGCGATCAGCGCGCGGCCGACAGCGGTGCCGGAGCCGTTCAGCGTATGGACGAAGAGGTTGCCGTTGCCGTCCCTGTCCTTGTAGCGGGCGTTCATGCGGCGCGCCTGGAAATCGCCGCAGACCGAGCAGGACGATATCTCGCGATAGCTGTTCTGGCCTGGCAGCCAGACCTCGATGTCGTAGGTCTTCTGCGCACCAAAGCCCATGTCGCCGGTGCACAGCGCCACCGTGCGGAACGGCAGTTCCAGCTTCTTCAGCACCGTCTCGGCGCATTCGGTCATGCGCTCGTGCTCGGCGAGCGAGCTTTCCTGATCGGTGATCGAGACGAGTTCGACCTTATAGAACTGATGCTGGCGCAGCATGCCGCGCGTGTCGCGCCCGGCCGAGCCTGCCTCGGAGCGGAAGCACGGCGTGAGCGCCGTATAACGCAGCGGAAGCTTGTCGTGCGCGGTGATCTCCTCGCGGACAAGATTGGTCAACGGCACCTCGGCGGTGGGGATGAGGCCGAGCCGGCTTTCGCCGTGCGGCGTGAAGAACAGGTCTTCCTCGAACTTCGGCAACTGCCCGGTGCCGTAAAGCGCCTCCTCGCGCACCATCAGCGGCGGTTGCACTTCCGTATAGCCGTGCTCGGTGGTGTGGGTATCCAGCATGAACTGGCCGAGCGCGCGTTCCAACCGCGCCAGCTTGCCGGACAGCACGGTGAAGCGCGAGCCGGAAAGCTTCGCGGCGCGCTCGAAATCCATCATGCCCAACCGCTCGCCGATCTCGAAATGCTCCTTCGGCTTGTTGCCCATGCGCGGCTGGCGCTGGGCGATCAGTTCCTCGCCGAAGCGGCGCACCTCGATATTGTCATGCTCGTCGGCGCCGAGCGGCACGTCGTCCAGCGGCACGTTGGGCAGCACGGAGAGCGCGTCGTTCAGCGCCTTGTCCAATTCGCGCTCGCGCGCCTCGCCGTTCTGGATGAAGGTCTTGATCTCGTTGACCTCGCCTTTCAGCGTCTCGGCGAGCTCCATGTTCTTGTCGCGCATGGCATTGCCGATCTCCTTCGAGGCGGCGTTGCGGCGCTCTTGCTTGGCCTGGAGTTCGCCCAGATGCGCGCGGCGCGCCTCGTCTTTGGCGAGCACGTCGTCGACGGTGGATTGCGCCGACGCAGCATAGGACGGGCGCTTGGCCAGCGCGTCGGCCAGAGCCTGCGGATTGTCGCGAATCCATTTGATGTCGAGCATGAGAAAACCGTCCTGAATTGGCGCCCTGCGGGGTAAACCGCAACGGCTGGCGATGCAAGAGCCAGAGCAATCCGTGGGGCAAGCACGGGAGGCGAAGCGCAAGCCGGCATCGCCGCAGTGGAAAACTGCGCGCGAAGCCGTCGCTTCGCCAAGCGGCCACCTTGCCAAACCCTTGCCTTTCCGGCTAATTCCGCCCGCATTCCCAACCTGATCGCGCGCGTCCGCGCGGGAGTGCCGAGCGATGTCCCTTCCCGAAAAGGCCTTTCCCGTTTCCTGGGACCAGTTCCACCGCGACGCGCGTGCGCTGGCGTGGCGGCTGGCGGGCCAGAACGGCCAGTGGAAGGCCATCGTGTGCATCACCCGCGGCGGGCTGGTACCGGCGGCCATCATCTCTCGCGAACTCGGCATCCGCGTCATCGAGACCGTCTCGGTCGCCTCCTATCACGACTATACCAGCCAGGGGCAGATGCAGGTGCTGAAGGAGATCACCCCTGCCCTTCTGGCTGACGAAGGCGCGGGCGTGCTCATCATCGACGACCTGACCGACACCGGCAAGACCGCCGGCGTGGTGCGCGCCATGCTGCCGAAGGCGCATTTCGCCACCGTCTACGCCAAGCCGAAAGGCCGGCCGCTGGTCGACACCTTCGTCACCGAGGTCAGCCAGGACACCTGGATCTACTTCCCGTGGGACATGGGCTTCACCTACCAGAAGCCGATCGCCGACGACCACGCCGGCTGAATCCTCAATACACCCCCGCCGCGTCACGGAACTGTCGCAAAAGCGCGACGGTTGTCGCCTATGCTGCGAAAAGCCTGCGATTCGTGCAATTTTTTACTTTCTCTGCATATAATTGCGGCTACGATTCGTAAGACGGCAAATCATATTCCGGGCTGGGCAGCTCGCATGCGGGAACCTCAGACATACAGTCAGCCAGCAGAGCAAAGCCAGATGGCCGAGCGGGTGCGCAAACTGTTTGGTTCGGTCCCGTGCCGGCTCCAAGTCGCCGCCCTGCCCTGGCGCATGAATGGAAAAGGCGTCGAGATCCTGCTGATCACCAGCCGCGACACCGGGCGCTGGGTGTTGCCGAAAGGCTGGCCGGAAGCGCGCGAGCCGCTCAGCGAGGCCGCCGCCCGCGAGGCGGTTGAGGAAGCCGGGCTGACCGGCACCATTTCCCACATCGAGGCCGGACGTTATTTCTACGCCAAGGGACTGGCCTCGGGCGAAGAAGTGCCGTGCGAGGTGCTGGTGTTTCCGCTCAAGGTCGACGCGATGGCCGACAAGTGGAAGGAGCGTCACGAGCGCGAGCGGCGCTGGGTGGACGCCCCAGAAGCGGCCGGCATGGTCAAGGAGCCGGACCTCGGCCGGATCATCGCCCGATTCTCGGCCGATCCCGCGTCGTTCGCGGCATAGAACCGGTCCCATCCGCCGGCGGACGCGGCGGGCAGATTCCATCCCCGTTATCCACATGCGTGACACACAATATGTTGGGGTCACAAATTCGATAAAAACGACTCCTTGACGAGCCGGGGCGAGTCGCCTTTTATAGGTCATGCGCCCTTGTTGAGGACGCGACCGGAAAGTTCAGAGCCCGGTCTTTTTTTCCAGATTTCAGTGCGTTTTCCCGCATTTTCGCCCGTTCACGAGGCCGGCGAGAGCGTGGGGATTTGGTGCCTTGGCGACAGTGAAAAGGAGAATTGTCGGACTGGAATAAATTGTCTGTTAACACTATATTTAGTGTTTGCGGGTAGGTTCGACACCATATAAAGTAAGTCGGCTTCGACATGACGTCGGGCACAGTTTTCAGTTTTGAGGGACCCGCCGGGTCCTCGCCCTGCCCCGCAAAGGCGATGAAACGCCGAACGGCCAGGGAACGGGAACCGGCACGAATGGAGGGTCGGATGGGCCTTGGCGCATCCGGCGAACGGCGGACCTGCGCCTTGCGGTACGGAAGACGGGAAATCCACCGCAAAAAGCGCTATATATAGTCAAAGGGACACAACGACGATGCGCATCGAGCGGCACTTCACCAAGGCGGGTCAATCTCCCTATGCGGAGATCGAATTCCGCAAGGCCCTGTCGGAGATCAAGAATCCCGACGGCTCCGTGGTGTTCCGACTCGACGACATCGACGTGCCGGCGCAGTTCTCCCAGGTTGCCGCCGACATTCTGGCGCAGAAGTATTTCCGCAAGGCCGGCGTGCCGGCGCGCCTCAAGAAGATCGAGGAGAACGACGTTCCGTCCTTCCTGTGGCGCTCGGTGGCCGACGAGGCCGAGCTTGCCAAGCTGCCCGAGGCCGAACGCTACGGTTCCGAGCGCGACGCGCGGCAGGTCTTCGACCGGCTGTCCGGCACTTGGACCTACTGGGGCTGGAAAGGCGGCTACTTCAAGTCCGAGGCGGATGCGCTCGCCTTCCGCGACGAGCTTGCCTACATGCTCGCTACCCAGCGCGTGGCGCCGAACTCGCCGCAGTGGTTCAACACCGGCCTGCACTGGGCCTACGGCATCGACGGCCCCGGCCAGGGCCATTTCTACGTCGACCCCTTCACCGGCAAGCTGACCAAGTCGAAGTCGGCCTACGAGCATCCGCAGCCGCATGCCTGCTTCATCCAGTCCGTCGGCGATGACCTCGTCAACGAGGGCGGCATCATGGACCTGTGGGTGCGCGAGGCGCGCCTGTTCAAGTACGGCTCCGGCACGGGCTCCAACTTCTCGCACCTGCGCGGCGAAGGCGAGCGGCTTTCGGGCGGCGGCAAGTCGTCCGGCCTGATGAGCTTCCTGAAAATCGGCGACCGCGCCGCCGGTGCCATCAAGTCGGGCGGCACGACGCCCCGCGCCGCCAAGATGGTCATCGTCGACGCCGACCACCCGGACATCGAGGCCTTCATCGACTGGAAAGTGAAGGAGGAGCAGAAGGTCGCAAGCCTCGTCACCGGCTCCAAGATCGTCAAGAAGCACCTCGACGCCATCATGAAGGCCTGCGTCAACTGCGAAGGCAGCGACGACGACTGCTTCGACCCGGCCATCAACACCGCGCTGAAGCGCGCCATCAAGGCGGCCAAGAAGGACGCCGTGCCGGAGAACTACGTCCAGCGCGTCATCCAGTTCGCGCGGCAGGGCTACACCACCATTCAGTTCTCGACCTACGACACCGACTGGGATTCGGAAGCCTACCTCACCGTTTCGGGCCAAAACTCGAACAACTCCGTCTCGCTGAAGGACGACTTCCTGCGCGCCGTCGAGAAGGACGAGGCGTGGAAGCTGATCCGCCGCATCGACGGCAAGGTGCACAAGGAAATCCCGGCGCGCGAGCTGTGGGAGAAGATCGGCTACGCCGCCTGGGC
>JBQCHN010000243.1:0-10582 GCA_051954615.1 Mesorhizobium sp.
ATAAAGGCCGAGATGATAGCTGTCGCTGGAGCCGGAAGAGGCGCGGCCGTCGACATCGAAGCTGGAATGGCTGTAGCCGGTCATGATGCCGAGGCGGACATTGTCCGCGACCAGTCCGTCGATGCCGGTGAAGAAGCCGCCGGTTGAACGGTCGAGGCCGGCGGCATTGCCGTCGCCGTCGGTCGAGCCCCAGGAGCCGAAGACCGAGCCCCAGGCGGCGAGGCCTGCCGTATCGGCCGGCGCCAGCGCGTGGCTGATGGCTGCCGTAGCAGTACTACCCGTTCCCGTCTCGCCATAGGCCAGCACCGGCGAGGCCGCAGCGCCGACACCGGCGAAGGCGGCGCGGATGCGCTCGTTGACCGCATCGCGCAGGAAGCGGCTGTCCTCGACCAGCGCCGTCCTGGCGGAGGCATGGATTTCGCCCGAGAGCGTATCCAGCGCAGCGCGCAGAGGACTACCCGATAGCGCGAACAGCGCGTCGAAGCTGTCCGGCATAATCGTGCCGCCGAGTATCGAATTGTTGATTCCCGTCGCGACACTCTTCTGATTGGGAGTAACGTCGCCCAGCAGTTCCGGCATCAGCAGGCCCGCGTCGAGCGTCAGCAGAACATCGTTGCCGGCATAGGTCAGTTGCGGGTTGCTCGCAAAATTGTTCACGGCAAGGAAATCCACGCCGGAGAAGGCGCCGTTTTCGGTACCCGCCGTCATGATCGTATAGGTCGTCGTCTTTCCGATATGCGCCAGCGGCTTCACCACCACCTTGCCGTCGAGATTGGCGGTGCCGGTGACGATGGTCTTGTCAGCGCCGGCGCGCGTCACCTCGGTCAGGTAATTCGAGCTGCCGTTGAACGTCAGATTTCCGTTGACCGTCAGCATGCCGACCGAATTGCCCGGTGCCAGCGTGCCGCCGCTGATGGTGGTGTTGCCGACCGTACCGTTGCCGCCGAGCGCGCCACCCGCGTTGACCGAGATGTCCGACGCCGAGGTAAGATCGCCGTTCACCGACAGGATGCCACCGTTGACGGTAACCGGCCCCGCGTAGGTTGACGTGCCGGTAAGCGACCAGTTGGACGAGCCGATCTTGTCGAGCAGCGTCCAGCCTGCATCGATCTGGCCGACATCGAAGCTGTTGGAGCCGGAGCCGGCGAAGCGGAAGATATCGGTGCCGCTGCCTATGGCCTGGCCGGTCAGCGTCGCGCTCGGCCCGCTCATGATCAAAACGTTGTTGGTGGTAGGCGCGGCAAAGTGGAAGTTCACTGCAACACCGCTGGTGCCAACGATGCTGCCGGCGTTGTTGACCGTCGTGCTGCCGGCAGAGGATGCGACACCGCCGAACAGGCCGCCGACGATCGTGCCGTTGTTGTCAATGCGACTGTTACCAGAGTTAACCCACACGCCCAGCAGGCCCGTACCTTGTACCACCGTGCCACTACCCACCGAGACATGCGCTTTGTGGGCGGTCGAGCTTCCAGCGAGAATACCAACGCCACCAGCAGTAATTTCCCCTTCTGCCGTGACGGTGCTGTCATCGCCAGCCGCCAGGACGCCTATCGACGAAGCACTGATCGTGCCGGAGACCGCGACATTGGCCCGGCCGAAGCCTGCGGCCGAGATCCCGTTCCCAGTGTCGCTGATCGTGCCGGTGGCGGTGACGTTGGCCCCTCCGGTCTTGCTGGTGGCCGCGATGCCGCTCGCGCCTCCGCTGATCGCACCGGCGGCCCTGATGGTGACGTCACCGGTAGCCGTGGCCTGGATACCCGCACTGGTGGCCGCTGTGCCATTCACGGAGATCGAGCTGCCTGCGCTGGTATCGACGGATGCCGTGCCCGTGCCTCCGAGGTCCAATACTGCCAGGCCGCCGTCAACCGCATAAATCGCCCCGCCGGTCTGGGACAAGGCGACGTTGCCTGACCCTGCTCCGGAGGCGGCGATGCCGTACTGGAACCTGCTGGCGGCGCTGCCGATGTTGGCGTCTGACGTGACGCTCTGCCCGCCCTGTGAGCCGTTGGGCGCCCCCACACCAATGCCGAAGCCAACCCCTGCCAAGCCGGCACTGATGGTGGTGCCGCCTGTCAGCGTGGCGGAGATGTTCCCTCCACTTACCATGGCCAGACCGCCGCCGAAGCTGGTCACGCTGCCACCGTTCAGGAAGACCGAGATCGGACCGGTGTCCGATTGGGCCTGAAGACCATAGGCGCCCGAAAAGGTCGGCACGACGGGCGTGTTGGCCGTGCCGACCCCGATGGCGCCGGTCGTGGTGAGAATACTGAGGCCAACACCAGCGGTGGCGCTGGCGCTGCCATTGCCCAAATAGGTGATATCCCCTCCCTGGGGCTGGAGAGCCTGAAGGCTCAAGCCCGTGGTGGTTCCGGTCACTGTGCCGTTGTTGACGATGATGAAGGAGCCACCTGCCGTCCCAACGCCGAGCCCCACTCCACTGATCGTCGCACCGGCTTCGACCGTGCCTGTGGTCACTCCATTGGCGGTAATGGGCACACCGTCCGCAGGTGTCGTCACCATCGAGCCGCAGGAAAACGTATTGGCGTCCGAAAAGGTACAGGCCGCCAGCGCTCCGTCCGCCTGACCCGCGACACCGGCCAGCAACACGCCGGCGAAAGCCGTGCCAGAGAGAAGGGCGCGCCTGCGCGCTACCCACAACTGGTTAAACTGCTGCATTACCCCAACGCCCCTGATTCCCGCCGCCGCGGAAGATGAATTGCGGTTGAATACCTGCCGATCGCGATCGTCAAACCGATGCCCGGGGCATTGTCCGCGAACAGAGCCCGACCGGGCCGAAGACACCGGAAGACCCTGCGCGTGTCCTTTGGTTTCGCTCGAGGGCGCCGATTTCCCCTGCCTCCCGCTCGATACGGGACGGCATGCCGTGACACGACTGCGACTGACACGGGCGGCCGTCGCCTAGTTCGCCGGCATCTGCGGCGGAGCGAAGACGATGAAGGGGGTTTTGGGCGCTTCGCCGGGTTTCACATAGTCCGGCACGGGCTCGCCCGGCGCCCCGAGCGACTTGACGTATTGATAGATCGACCGCAACTCGTTGTCCGTCATCGCGTGAAGGCCGAACCACGGCATCGGCGGCCGCGTCTTGACCTCGTGGCCGTAGCGGACGAACTCGTCCTCGCTCATCCTGGACAGGACAAGGCGGACGTTGGCGGGATAGGTCGTTCCCCATGGCCCCTGGAAGCCGACATGGCTGCCCATCAGCGCCTTTGAAGGGTCGACCTGGCCGCCGCTCTCGGCGAAACCTTCGGTATGGCAATCGTGGCAGCCGCCGATCGTGGCGATGCGCAGTCCTTCCTCTATGGAGACACCCTCCGCTGCGGTCGCGGCCGAGGCGGACACGAGGATTGCGAGCACAAGTCCGGTACGCAACATCTTCTTCTTCCTTCCATCGTGCGGCCTGCTGCGCGTCGCGCCTTTCGATTTCGTCCGCACGGCTCGGATTCTCAATTTCGTACGTGCCTCGCGCCTCCGAAGCCGATGCCAGGCGTTCGGGAACGAATTTCAGGCGCTTGCCGGAGGTCGAATCCGCCATTACCCCCTCATCGGGAAGCGTAATATTAGAGGGTTGTCACTGACAGCTTTTCCGGACGGAAATTTCCTGGAAATCTTTGGATTTTTGGCGGAAATATCCTGGAGCGGCTTCCGTGCAAGCGGCATCGTGGGGACCGCTCTATCTTTTTGATTTGGCCGCATTTCCGGACGTGAAACCGTTTCACACGTTTGCTGGACGCTCTAGTGATAGTGGCGGCGGTCGGCGGGAGCGCCGTGCAGCGCGCCGTGGGCATGGCCGTGGCCTTCGTCGTCATGGTCGTGGCCGCCGCTGCCGTGATGGTGGTCGTGGTCTCCGTCCCCGTCGGCGCAATGGCCGTATTCGGGCTCCACTGTGGCGTGCTCGATGCCGTGCTCGGCCGCCAGCCGCGCCTTGATGGCGCTGACCGCGCCATGCGCGTCGACGCCGTCGTTCAGGCAGGCGTGCAAGGTGGCCATGGTACGGCTTCCATCCATGGACCAGACATGCATGTGATGCACCTCGCGGACGCCGGCGACGTTTGCGACGATGTCACCGGCAACCGCGTCGCGGTCGAGATGCGGCGGTGTGCCTTCCAGAAGCACATGCGCGGCATCGCTCATCAGCCGCCATGCCGTCGACAGGATCAGCACCGCCACCAGCACCGACAGGATCGGGTCGATCGGCGTCCAGCCGGTGGCGAGGATGACGAGGGCGGCGGCGATCGCCGCCACCGAGCCGAGCAGGTCGCCCAGCACATGCAGGATGGCGCCGCGCATGTTGAGGCTGTCGCGGTCGCCGCCGTGCAGGATGAGGAAGCCGGCGATGTTGACCAGGAGGCCGAGCACCGCGACGACCAGCATCGGTCCGCCGAGCACCGGCGGCGGCGCCTGGAAGCGCTGCCAGGCCTCGTAGACGATCCACAGCGCGATGACGAAGATGGCGATGCCGTTGGTGTAGGCGACCAGTGTCTTGACCCGGCCGAAACCGTAGGTCAGCCGGCCCGTCGCCGGCCGCTCGCCGAGATGGAAGGCATACCAGGCCAGCGCCAGCGCAAGCGAGTCGGTCAGCATGTGGCCGGCGTCGGCCAGAAGCGCCAGCGAGCCGGTCAGCCAACCGCCGACCGCTTCGGCAACCATGAAGCCGCCGGTCAGGCAGGCGGCGATCAGGACCCGGCGCTTGTCCGTCGAGCCGTGGACATGGCCGGCGCCGTGGTCATGCGAGTGACCGGCGTGGGAATGTCCCTCATGAGAGTGCCCGTGCGCCATGGCAGAGCCTTTCGCGTAACAAAATAACCTTACGCCTCAATCACTTACGGAAATCCTCGAGGCGCTTTTTCTGTACGCCTTCGCCGTCGAAGTTGCTAGGCGCGAGCCAGTCCTCATAGGCTTTTTTGAGTATCGGCCATTCCTTGTCGATGATCGAGAACCAGGCCGTGTCGCGGTTCTTGCCCTTGACCACCCGATCCTGGCGGAAAATGCCTTCGAAGGTGAAGCCGAAACGTTCCGCCGCCCGCTTGGAGGGACGGTTGTCGTTGTCGCACTTCCATTCATAGCGTCGATAGCCGAGCTCGTCGAAGGCATAGCGGGTGAACAGGAACTGCGCTTCGGTCGCCAACGGCGTGCGCGCCATCTGCGGCCCCCAATAGACGTTGCCGATCTCGATGACGCCATGCGTCGGCTCGATGCGCATCAGCGTCTGGCGGCCGACCACCTTGCCGCTGGCCTTGTCGATGACGGCGAAGTGCAGCGGATCGGGACTGGCCTCGGCCTTCTCCAGCCAGGGCTGGAACTCGGCCCGCGTCTTCGGCGGATAGTCCGGCAGCCAGCGGAACCGTTCCATGGCATCGGGCACCGAGGAGGCCGCGAACAGATCGTCCCCGTGCCTTGCCGCGCTCAACGGCTCCAGCCGCACCAGCCGCCCTTCCATAACCTTGCGCTCGGGCCGCGGCCGCGGCTGCCAGTTTTTCAGATCTTCGGACATGGGAATGGCCCTTGGAGTTTGACAGATGCCGCGCAGCCTCCCAAAAATGCCGGCCCGCCATTAGCGCCAATCTGGACCAACAAAATGCTCCACACCATCGCAGCCTTCGACCGTCTCGGCGAGGAAAACGCCTTCGCCGTGCTGGCGCGGGCGACCGCGCTCGCCCATGAGGGCCGCGACATCGTCAACCTCGGCATCGGCCAGCCGGATTTCCGCACGCCCGACCATATCGTCGAGGCGGCGATCAAGGCGCTGCGCGACGGCCACCATGGCTACACGCCGGCCAACGGCCTTTTGGCGACGCGCGAGGCGGTGGTGCGCCGCACGCTGGCGACGACCGGCGTCGAGGTTTCGCCCGAGAGCGTCATGATCCTGCCCGGCGGCAAGCCGACCATGTTCGCCGCCATCCTGATGTTCGGCGAGCCGGCCGCGGAAATCCTCTATCCCGATCCCGGCTTTCCGATCTACCGCTCGATGATCGAGTTCACCGGGGCAAAGCCGGTGCCGGTGCCCATCCGCGAGGAAAACGGCTTCGCCTTCTCGGCAGAAGAAACGCTGTCGCTGATCACGCCGAGGACGCGGCTGTTGATCCTCAACTCGCCGGCAAACCCGACCGGCGGCGTCACCCCGCGCGCCGAGATCGAGAAACTGGTGAAGGGGTTGGAGAAGCACCCGGACGTCGCCATCCTGTCCGACGAGATCTACGACGTCATGACCTATGACGGAGAGAAGCATACCTCGCTGCTGCAATTCTCCGAAATCCGCGACCGGCTGGTCGTGCTCAACGGCTGGTCGAAGACATGGGCGATGACCGGCTGGCGCATGGGCTGGTCGATCTGGCCGAACGGCGAGAAAGGCGGACATCTCTACGACAAGGTGCGCAAGCTGGCGGTCAACTGCTGGTCCTGTGTCAACGCACCCAGCCAATATGCCGGCATCGCCGCCATAGACGGGCCGCAGGACGAGGTGGAGAAGATGATGGCCGCCTTCGATCGCCGCCGCCGTATCGTGGTGGAAGGGCTGAACGCCATTCCCGGCATCTCCTGCGTGACGCCGAAGGGCGCCTTCTATGCCTTCCCCAACGTCTCGGCCACCGGCCGCAAGGCGAAGGCTCTGGCTTCCGCGCTTCTGGAGGAAGCCGGCGTGGCGCTGATCGGCGGGCCGGACTTCGGCGTGCTCGGCGAAGGCTACATGCGCCTGTCCTACGCCAACTCCGAGGAGAACATTTTACGCGCGCTGGAGCGCATCGAAGTGTTTCTGGGCAAAGCGCCGTAAGCTCTAAAACCGCTTCTCGAACCAGTGGTCGGCGTAGGGATTGTCGTTGTAGCGGCCGATCTCGCTATAGCCACGCTTGAGGTACATGGCTTTCGCCTCCGTCAGCGTCCGGTTCGTATCGAGAAGAACGCGTTGGCAGCCGATCTCGCCGGCCAGCGCTTCCAGCCGGTCCATCAGTCGCGCGGCGACGCCCATGCCGCGCGCGGCGGGCGAAACCCATACCCGTTTGATCTCGCCGGTGGTCGCATCGAGCCGTTTCAGCGCGCCGCAGCCGATCGCCTCGCCGTCCAGCCGGGCAAGCAGGAGCCAGCCGACAGGCGGCGTCATGTCGGCCGTGCCGAAGGAACCGCCCTCGAAGCCGTCTTCGAAACGCTCGGCCAGTTCGCCGATATAGGCGTCGAGGCAGCGGCGAGCGTCGGCGCTGTCGGCGGCTTCCGGCGCGACCGTCACGGACGCCGCCCGCAAAAGCCGTTCCACCTCGCCCATCGCAGCGACGAGACGCTGCCGCTGCGCATCGCCGAGCGGCGCCAGCAGATCGCGGGCGAAGGTGTCGGATAGCGTGTCGTAGGCGGAAAATTCCTCCCTGCCCTTCGCCGTCAGCGCGACATCGCGGGCGCGCCCGTCCTCCCGGCTTTTTTGCAATTCGACAACGCCCTTATTTTCGAGCGAGCGCAGCAGACGGCTGAGATAACCTGAATCGAGCCCGAGTCTCTGCCGCAGCGTGCCGAGGTCGCTTGCGCCCCCGCTTCCGAGTTCGAAGATCAGCCGCGCCTCGCCGAGCGGCCGCCCGCGCGACAGGTAGCTGTCGCCCAGCGCGCCGATGCGCTGGGTGACGAGCCGGTTGAAGCGGCGGACCTGCTGGATGTCTTGCGATCGCATTGCCTGACTTTAGTCAGGTATTTTCCGTCACGCAAGATCGGGACCATGCAAGATTGCAATCGGACGAAGCGGACCAGACCTCAACCGCGCCCGACATAGGGCATCTTGGTCGCCATCACGGTCATGAACAGCACGTTGGCGTCGAGCGGCAGGCCGGCCATGTGCAGCACGGCGTCGGCCACGTGCCGCACGTCCATCACCGCTTCGGGCGCGACCGTTCCGTTGGCCTGCGGCACGCCCACTGTCATCGGCACGGCCATGTCTGTCAGCGCATTGCCGATGTCGATCTGCCCGCAGGCGATATCGAAGGGCCGTCCGTCCAGCGCAAGTGTCTTTGTCAAACCGGTGATGGCGTGCTTGGTGGCGGTGTAGGGCACGGAGCCCGGCCGCGGCGCATAGGCCGACACCGAGCCGTTGTTGACGATGCGCCCGCCCTGGGGTGTCTGTCGGCGCATCTGGTGGAAGGCGGCGCGGGCGCACAGGAACGAGCCGGTGAGGTTTACCCCCACCACGTCGTTCCACACCTCGACCGGGATTTCGTCGATCGGCGCCGATTTGTAGCCCATGCCCGCATTGTTGAAGAGCAGGTCGACGCGGCCGAACGCCTCGACGGCTTTCGCAAACAGCGCATCCACCTCCTCCGGCCGGGCAATGTCGCAGGCGACCGCCAGCCCCCGCCCTTCGGTCCTGCCCGCTTCGGCGATGGCTTCGGCGAGCAGCGCTTCGCGCCGGCCGCAGAACACCGTGTTCCAGCCGGCTTTCATGAAGGCGATAGCCGCGGCCTTGCCGATGCCTGTGCCCGCGCCGGTGACGATGGCTGTCTTGCTCGCGCTCATGAGATCCTCCCGAAACGACCGTGGCATCGCAGATGCCGTCGCCGCTGGCAAGCCGCTCGCGGGCCACCGCACAAAAAGGGCGGTCATTGGCGACCGCCCTCTAATCTGAACCGGCTTGGGAGGAGGAAAACCGATCCGACTGGTGAAAATGATGCGCTTGTTCGGTTAACGAAAAGTTAACAACGAACAGCCGGTCCTATGCCGCCGGCACCTTCGCCGCCGAGACCGTCGCCTCGATATGGTCGACCAGTGCGTCGGGCAGCCCGAGGCGGCCGGCGAGCAGGTCGAGATAGCCGCGCTCGGCGCGCGTATCGGGCTCGATGGCCAGCCGCGAGGCGGTGTAGAGCTCGACCTTTTGCGCCTCCGTCCGCGCCGCCGCGATCAGCGCGCCGAGATCGAGCGGCGCCTCGAGTTCCTTGCGCATGAAGGCCTCGGCCTCACTGCCGATGCCCGACAGGCTGAGCTTGTCGCCGATGCGCTTGCGTTCCTCGTCGTCGATATGGCCGTCGGCCTTGGCCGCCGCGACCATGGCGCGCACCAGCGTCAGCGCGAACTCGCCCTCGCCCTGCGGCGCCGAAGCTGGATGGAAATCGGTGCCCGCCGGCGGCGGCAAAAGCTCCGGCTCGCTCCTGGCCGGCGCGGTTCCTTTAGCCGGCTGGTCGCCGTTTTTGTAGTTCTGGTAGGCCTTGTAAGCGAGCCCGCCGATGGCGGCGATGCCGCCAAGCTTGATCGCCGTGCCCGTCAGTTGCCGCCCGGCACCGGTGCCGAGCAGCACGGCGGCGAGAGCGCCGGCGGCAAGAGGATTGTCCTTCGCCATCTGCACCGCTTGCCCGGCCTTGTCGCGCACGGTTCCTTCCGTGCCGGGGATTTTGGACCCGAGCAGGTCGTCGAGCAACTTCTTGGGATCGAACATCAAGTCCTCCGGATCAGGCGCCGTGGGCGCGGCAGGGATCGATTGCCTACATCATTGTTTTAGCCGCATTTGTGCGACGCCAGACGATTCCGTCTGGCTGCAAAATGCTCTGGCAGACATAGGTGGCCTGACGCCGACTTTCCACCGAAACGCGCGACAAGCCTGACGTCGCGCCGGCCGGGTCAGCTTCCGATATGCGCCGCCGCGCCGCGCTTGCGGGCGAGCTCCACCTGTCGATGCCGCTCGGCATAGCGGTCGCGGTCGGCATCGGAGCGCTCGTCATGGCAATGGGGACAGGAGACGCCGGCGACATAGCGCGGCGATTGCCGGTCCTGCGGCGTCAGCGGGCGGCGGCAGGCGCGGCAAAGCTCCGCCTCGCCCTCTTCCAGTCCGTGTGACACCGAAACCCGCTCGTCGAAGACGAAGCATTCGCCCTGCCACAGGCTCTCGGCCTGCGGCACCTCCTCCAGATATCTCAGGATCCCGCCTCTGAGGTGGAAGACCTCCTCGATGCCGAGCGCCTTCACATAGACCGTCGCCTTCTCGCAGCGTATGCCGCCGGTGCAGAACATGGCGACCTTCCTGCCCTCAAGGTTGGCGCGATGCTCGTCCACCCAGCCGGGGAACTGCCGGAAGCTGGCCGTTTGCGGATCGAGCGCGCCGCGAAAGCTGCCCAACGAAACCTCGTAGGCGTTGCGGGTGTCGATGACGACTGTATCCGGATCGGAAATCAGCGCGTTCCACTCGGACGGTTCGACATAGGTCCCGGCGCTCATGCCCGGATCGATGCCCTCGACACCCATCGTGACGATCTCGCGCTTGAGCCTGACCTTCATGCGATGGAACGGCATGTCGGCCGCGTGGCTGTACTTGACGTCGAGCCCGTCGAGGCCGGGCAGCGCCTGCAGATGGGCGACAAGCTCGCAAATCGCTTCCGCGCTCCCGGCGACAGTGCCGTTGATGCCTTCGGACGCCAGCAGCAGCGTACCCTTGATGCCGCGCGCGCAACAGAAGGCGGCGAGCGGCGCGCGCAACGCCTCATGCCCGTCCAGACGGGCGAAGCGATAGAGCGCGGCAACGCGAAACGGCGGCTCGGACGGGGATAAATCCATGACCGGGGCTGTAAACGCTCGCCTCCGTCGTTTCAAGCCATGCCGAATTCGCGTT
>JBQCHN010000244.1:0-16609 GCA_051954615.1 Mesorhizobium sp.
CGGCTGCGCGACGAGGCGCACCGCTTCGCCATCGGCTCGCATCGGGCGCGGCGCAAAAAGGAGATGGTCAGGAACCCGCTGGACGAGATCGCCGGCATCGGACCGGGCCGCAAACGCGCGCTTCTGCTGCATTTCGGTACCGCCAAGGCGGTCAGCCGCGCGGCGATGGAAGACCTGATGACAGTGGAAGGCATTTCGGAGTCCGTCGCGCGCACCGTCTACAACCACTTCCACGAGGGCTGACGGCGAGAATTCGCCGCTTGGCGCGGCATTTGCGCCCGCCGACTGAATTCGCCAGTTGACCCCCGATAGGCGCTTCTGGTTTGAGTACGTAGCGACGAATGAGTTTTGACGATGGCCAAGCGCGCATTCAACCTGCCCAACATCCTCACCTACGCCCGCATCGTCGCGGTGCCGCTGGTGGTGCTGTGCTTTTTCCTCGAAGGTCACCTGAAGTCGAGCGATTTCGCTCGCTGGTCGGCGCTCGTCATTTTCATCGCGGCCTCGGTGACCGACTATTTCGACGGCTATCTGGCGCGCGCCTGGCAGCAGACGTCGAACATCGGCAGGATGCTCGATCCCATCGCCGACAAGCTGCTCGTGTCGACGTGCCTGTTGCTGCTGGCCGCCGACACGGACCGCCACGCCGGCATCGCCGGCTGGTCGCTATGGGCGGCCATCATCATCCTGTGCCGGGAAATCCTGGTTTCCGGCCTGCGGGAATATCTGGCGGCACTCAAGGTCTCGGTGCCCGTCACCAAGCTCGCCAAATGGAAGACGACCATCCAGATGATCGCCATCGCCTTCCTGCTCGTCGGTCCTGCCGGTGACAAGATTTTCCCCTACACCACGCAGGTCGGACTGGTGCTGCTGTGGGTGGCGGCGGTGGTGACGCTCTACACCGGCTACGACTATTTCCGCGCCGGGCTGAAGCATATCGTCGACGAGTAGGGCGATGAAACTCATCTATTTCGCCTGGGTGCGCGAACGGATCGGCAAGCCGCAGGAAGACATCGATCTTCCGGCGGGCGTCGAGACGGTCGCCGACCTGCTTTCGTGGTTGCGCACGCGCGGCGAGGAATACGAACACGCGCTCCAGCATCAGAAGATCATCCGCGTGGCGATCGACCAGGAGCATGTCGAACACGGCGAGAAGATCGCCGGCGCCCGCGAGATCGCCCTGTTCCCGCCAATGACGGGCGGCTGAGCGATGTCCGGCGCGGTCCGCCCGACGATCCGCATCCAGGCCGGCGAATTCGATACGGCGGCCGAGGTGGCGGCCATGACCCAGGGGCGCACCGACATCGGCGCCGTCGTCACTTTTTGCGGCCTGTGCCGCGACGAGGGCGGGCAGCTTTCGGCGCTGGAACTGGAGCATTATCCGGGCATGGCCGAGGCCGAGATCGGCCGCATCGCCATGGAAGCGGTCGGGCGCTGGCCGTTGCAGGGCGTGACCGTCATCCATCGCTACGGTCGCATGAAACCGGGCGACAATATCGTGCTCGTGGTCACGGCTTCGACGCATCGGCAGGCGGCTTTCGAGGCGGCCAGCTTCCTGATGGATTACCTGAAATCGCGCGCCCCCTTCTGGAAGAAGGAACATGGCGCCGACGGCACCGCAGGCGACTGGGTCGACGCCAAGGAGGCCGACGACGAGGCGGCGGCGCGCTGGCGCCGGTAACGGCGCCACCACTCAAATTTCCTTTTCCGGTCACGGTTTACCCGCAATCGTCCGATCATGCTGGCGGCGATAAAGGAGACTGTCCAATGCTGGATCGGATCGCCGAGTTCTTCGTCTTCGGCCTCGTGCCGCTGGCTGTCGGCATGCTGGCGACGCCGGTTGCTTCCGTGGCCGCCGAACAGGTGCTGAAAGGCGAAGTCGTCTACCGCGAGCGCATCGCCTTGCCGCCCGGTGCCAGGGTAACGGTGCAACTCACCGACGTCTCGCTGGCCGATGCGCCGGCGGCGATCGTCGCCGAGCAGAAGATCACGCCGACAGGCCAGGTTCCCATCCCCTTCGAGCTGAAGTTCGATACCTCGGCGATCCTTGAGAAGAACACCTACGCCTTGCAGGCGCGCATCGATGTCGACGACAAGCTGATGTTCATCAACGACGAAAGGCATCAGGTCGATCTGCTGGCCGCCGACGGACCGCAGACGATCCTGGTCAAGATGGTCAAGCAACAGGCGGACAGCGGCGACGCGGCCTCCATCTTCGATCAGACCTGGGCTTTGACCTTCATCGACGGCCTTGGCGCCATCGAGGGATCGAAGGCCACCTTCCGGGTCGAGGAGAACGGCAAGATCACCGGCCGGGCGCCGTGCAACGGCTACTTCGCCAGCGCCGAGATCAAGGGCAAGGAGATGACCATCGCCAAGCCGGGCGCGACGATGATGGCTTGCGAAGAGGCGCTGATGAAGCAGGAGCAAGCGTTCTTCGCCGCTTTCGAGAAGGTCGCCGGCTTCAAGGTCGAGAACGGCGCGCTGATGCTGACGGCGCAGGACGGCCGCGTGCTGTTGAGGTTTGCCGCCACCGCCTGACCGTTTCCCAACAAAAAAGCCGGGCAGGGCGCCCGGCTTTGTTTGTGGTCCGGTCCTGTCGGATCAGCCGACGATCTCGGTGTCGGAGAACCAGAAGCGGATTTCCTGCGCCGCCGTCTCGGGCGCGTCCGAGCCGTGCACCGAGTTCTCGCCGATGGACAGCGCATGCACCTTGCGGATGGTGCCTTCGGCCGCGTTGGCCGGATTGGTGGCGCCCATCACTTCGCGGTTCTTCGCGATGGCGTTTTCGCCTTCCAGTACCTGCACCACGGTCGGCGCCGACGACATGAATTCCACCAGTTCCTCGAAGAAGGGGCGGCCCTTGTGGACGGCATAGAAGCCTTCCGCCTCGCGACGGCTCATCCATACGCGCTTGGAAGCGACGACGCGCAGGCCGGCCTCTTCCAGCATCCTGGTGATGGCGCCGGTCAGGTTGCGCTTGGTCGCGTCGGGCTTGATCATCGAGAAGGTGCGTTCGATCGCCATGGGAAGTCCTTGCAGATTGGATTGGACGGATTGGGATGAATTGGAGTGGCGGCTCTATACAAGCCGCCCCGCCTATTGCCAAGGGGAGGCGGCCTCCGTCGATCCGCGTCAAGGCGCTGCATGCGGTGGCTTGCGCTCAAGCTATGTTTTGTTAAACTGATTGCATTTCGCAATTGGTTTTAAGGAGAGCTCCATGGGCAGGATCGTCTTCGGCATGATGTTGTCGCTGGACGGCTACATCGCCGGTCCGAACGGCATCACCGATCTGCCGGAACCGGAGCCGGAGTTGCACTGGTATTTCAACAATCTGGTGAAGCGGACTGCCGTTTCTCTTTACGGCCGCCGCATGTACGAGACCATGAAGGTCTGGCAGGACTTGGACAGCCAACCGGATGTCTCGGAGGTGTTGGCCGACTTTGCACGCGCCTGGCGCGCCGTGCCGAAGGTCGTCGTCTCGACCACGTTGACCGAGGTGGGACCGAATGCCAGCCTCGTGCGCGACGATATCGAGGCGGCGGTCCTCAAGCTCAAGGCCGATACACAGGGCGAGATTGCCGTTTCCGGTGCTGCTTTGGCCGGCAGTCTTTCGAAACTCGGCCTGATCGACGAGTACCAGCTCTTCTTCCGACCTGTCGTCGTGGGCGGCGGCACGCCGTTCTTCGAGCTGGGCACGCGACTGAACTTGAAGCCGCTCGGCTGGGAGGAGCTTCCGCAGGGCACGAGGCTGTTGCGCTACGGCCGGGAAGATTGATCGCCGGCAGGTCGCATGATCCGGACCGTACTCAGGCGGCGGCCGGCGTGGCGCGGCCGATTCCGCCGTGAAGGTCCAGGCAGCGCTCGAACCACGGCAGGATCGGATCGCCGGACTGTAGGAATTCGTAGGTGGATGTCACCCGCACCCATTGCAGCGCGCCGAAGACGATGTAGTCGGCAAAGAGCGGTGCCGCACCGCCGATAAAGGGCTGGTAGTCCAGCATGCTGCGCAGTGGCTCCAGTTTCTTGCGGAAAGCGGCGAGATGCGCGTCGCGCTCGGCTCCGACCGCCTCCAGCGTCTTGCCGTAGCGCTCTTCGCGGCTTTCCCGGAAATAAATGCCATTCTCCTCGTCCTGCAGCCGGTAGATCTCCAGCAGCGCGGCCGAACCGAGAAAGGGATGCAGCTGCGTTTGCGACCAGCGCTCGATGAAGCGCGCCATAGCCTTGCCGCCGTCGCCGCCGAACAGGGTCGGCCGCTCGGGATAGGCATCTTCGAGGTAAAGAGCGATGGCGAAGGAATCGGCCACCACCCGCTCGCCGTCGCGGATGACGGGTATCGTCTTGGAGATGCCGTCTTCCACCTTCGGCACCTCGATGAAGCGCGTCGGCACGGCGCGGTAGTCGAGCCCCTTGTGGGCGAGCGCCATCCTGGCCTTCCAGCAATGCGGGCTGAAGGGGCGCGCCATATCGGCCGGGACGAGATCGTAGAGCAGAATGGTCATTGGCGGTCGGCCTCATGAAGGTTTAGGTATGCGCGCAAAAGGCGCACAGGAAATTCGATGAAGCAGCATTTCATGATGTTCGCGGCCTACAATCAATGGGCCAACGAGCGCATCTACGATGCCGCGCTCGACCTCACCGACGAGGAGTTCGGCCGGCCGGTCGGGGCCTTCTTCGGTTCGCTTATGGGCACTCTGAATCATCTCATGGTCGCCGACCGGATCTGGATGAAGCGGTTCACCGGTGAAGGCGATGCGCCGGCCACGCTCGACACGATCGTCCATCGCGCGCTCGGCGCCCTGCGCATGGCGCGCGAGGTGGAGGACAGGCGCATCGTCGAATGGGTCGGAGGGCTGAGCGAAAAGGCGCTGGCCGGGCGTTTCACCTACATGACCGTGACCGACATGCGCACCGTCTCGCAGCGGCTGGCGCCGGCACTGTCGCACCTGTTCAACCACCAGACGCACCACCGCGGCCAGGCGCATACGATCCTGACGATCCTCGGTCGTCCGTCGGTGCCGCTCGACCTGATCTACTTCCAGCGCACGGAAGAGGGCAGGGCCTTCGCATAGGGGCAGATTGAGCCGCCCCGTCGTCTCGCATTTGAGGCAAATTCTTCCTCTCGCCGCTACCGCGCGGAAACCCTTTCTAAAAGCGCAAGGAAACCAAGCAGTTCCTCTCGTCTTAGCAATGCAGGCGGACGGCATCCCGGACGCCGGAAACACTGAGAGGAGCATATCATGGCCAGTATCTTGAAAACCTTCGCCGCGACGTTGGCAGGCGGTGTCGTCGCCGCGTTCCTGTGCGCGCCGGTGAACGCGCAGGGCCTCGGCCTCGGCGTCGATGCCTCGGTAGGCGGAACGGGAGGGGTCAACGCTGGGTTGGGTGCTTCTGTCGGAGGTGGCAACGGCATAGGCGCCGGGCTCGGCCTGTCCGTCGGTGGCGGTAACGGTGTCGATGCGGGCGTCGGCGCGGCCGTGGGTGGAGGTTCCGGCGTGACGGCAGGTCTGGGCGCCTCCGTTGGCGGAGGCAGCGGCGTGGGGCTGGGTGTCGGAGTGGGCATCGGCAACGGCCCGACCGCGTCCGGTGGAACGAATACGCCGGGCGGCGGCGTCGATCCCGGCGCGGCAGGAACGAATACCGGACCGACCGGAGTGAACAACCGGCAACTCGTCAACACGGTTTCGAACATGTCCAGCGCGAAGCTTGCCAAGTACAAGGTCCGGTGCGCGGAAGTCGTAAACGGGCAAGGCAGCTACGACCGCAGTCTTTTTGAACTTTGTTCGATGATCCGGCGAGCCGCGCGCTAGGCGCAGGCGTGACGAACGGCTCGTTTTGGCGAGCCGTTCGCCCTTTCCTTCCCGTCGAACGTCATCGGTGGGCTTGCGGTTCTGCGCTGTCTCGGCCAAAAGCCCGCTATGCTGACCATAAACGACCTTTCGCTCCGCATCGCCGGGCGCCTGCTTCTCGACCATGCCTCGCTGACGCTGCCGGCGGGCACCAAGGCCGGGCTTGTCGGCCGCAACGGTACCGGCAAGACGACGCTGTTTCGCGCCATCACCGGCGACATGCCGACCGAGACGGGCTCCATCGACCTGCCGAAGAACACGCGCATCGGCCAGGTGGCGCAGGAAGCGCCCGGCACCGAGGAGCCGCTGATCGAGATCGTGCTCAAGGCCGACAAGGAACGCGCGGCGCTGCTGGAAGAGGAAAAGACCGCCACCGATCCGCACCGCATCGCGGACATCCATATCCGCCTCGCCGATATCGACGCCCATTCGGCCGAATCGCGCGCCGCGACCATCCTGGCCGGCCTCGGCTTCGACGACGATGCGCAGCGGCGGCCGGCCTCGTCCTTCTCCGGCGGCTGGCGCATGCGCGTGGCGCTCGCTTCGGTCCTATTTTCGCAGCCGGATCTTCTGCTGCTCGACGAGCCGACCAACTACCTCGACCTCGAAGGCACGCTGTGGCTGGAGAACTACGTCGCGAAATATCCGCACACCGTGCTCCTGATCTCGCATGACCGCGACCTCTTGAACCGCGCCGTCAATTCCATCGTCCACCTCGACCAGAAGAGGCTGACGTTCTGGCGCGGCGGCTACGACCAGTTCGAACGCCAGTGGACCGAACAGCGCGAGTTGCAGGAAAAGAGCCGCGTCAAGCAGGAAGCCGCGCGCAAGCATCTGCAGTCCTTCGTGGATCGCTTCCGGGCCAAGGCGTCCAAGGCGAGGCAGGCGCAGTCGCGCATCAAGGCGTTGGAGAAGATGAAGCCGATCGCCGCCCTCGTGGACGACACGGTGCGGCCGTTCTCCTTCCCCGAGCCGGTCAAGACGGTCGCTTCGCCGATCGTCGCGCTGTCGGGCGTCGATGTCGGTTATGCGCCGGGCAAGCCGGTCCTGAAGAAACTCACCCTGCGCATCGACAACGACGACCGCATCGCGCTGCTCGGCGCCAACGGCAACGGCAAGTCCACTTTCGCCAAGCTGCTCGCCGGCCGCTTGAAGGGCGAAACGGGCACGATCACCGTCGCGCCCGGCCTCAAGGTGGCAATCTTCGCCCAGCACCAGCTGGACGATCTGCGCCCTGAAGAGAACGCCTACGAGCATGTGCGCCGGCTGATGCCGGAAGCGCCGGAATCGAAGGTGCGTGCCCGCGTCGCCAATTTCGGCCTGGCGACCGAGAAGATGAACACGGCCGCCAAGGATCTGTCCGGCGGCGAGAAGGCGCGGCTCCTGATGGGGCTCGCCGCCTTCGAGGGGCCGAACCTGTTCATCCTCGACGAGCCGACCAACCACCTCGATATCGACAGCCGCGAGGCGCTGGTGCACGCGCTGAACGACTTCCCCGGTGCCGTCATCCTGATCTCGCACGACCGGCACCTTCTGGAGGCGACGGCCGATAGGCTGTGGCTGGTCAAGGACGGTACCGTCGCGCCCTATGATGGCGACCTCGACGATTACAAGACGCTGGTCACCGGCGTTTCGGCCAACAGCCGCGAAAAGCGCGAAGCCGAAAAGGCGTCCAAGGCCGACCGGCGCCGCGAGGCGGCAGCCCGTCGCGCGGCACTTGAGCCGCTGGCCAAGGAAATCCGCACCACCGAGGGGTTGATGGAACGTCTGCGCAAGCGCATCGACACGATCGAGGACCAACTCGCCGACCCGGCGCTCTATGAAAAGGACCCGGTCGGCGCCACACGGCTCGCCAAGGAACGCTCCGACCTTTCCGGCCAGCTCTCCCGTCACGAGGAAAAGTGGCTGGAGATGAGCGCGGAATACGAAGAGGGGATCGCGGAGTAATCTGTCGGAGCCGGACCTCATCGCTGGTCCATGCCGCCAGGCAATCCAACTCGCAGTCGGTGGTGAGCCGTGATACCTTATCCGCACCGGTGCGGGATGAGCGGCAGCCACGGGTGGCCTCCATGCCTACGCATGATCCGAATCTGTGGGGCGCAGGCGGCGCCTATGAGCGGTACATGGGTCGATGGAGCCGGGGGATCGCTCCCATCTTCATACGATGGCTCGAGGTCGCGCCCGGCGCACGCTGGGCCGACATCGGCTGCGGTACGGGTGTCGTGACACAGGCCGTTCTCGCCGCCTGCGACCCGTCCGAGGTTCTGGGTATCGACAGTTCGGATGTGTTTTTACGATCGGCTGCGGCGAACGTTGCCGATCCGCGCGTATCGTTCAGGCAGGGCAACGCCCAGGCAATCACGGAGCCCGACGACGGATTCGACATGGCTGTGTCGGGCCTTGTGCTCAACTTCCTTCTGGACAAGGACGCGGCGGTCCGGGAGATGGCGCGCATTGTTCGGCCGGGCGGCATCGTCGCCTTGTATGTCTGGGACTATGCCGGGCACATGCAGGTGATGCGCAGGTTTTTCGATGTTGCGATCGCCCTCGACCCGGCGGCCGCCGAATATGACGATGGGATAAAAGCACCGATCTGCCGGCCGAAAGCGCTCGTGGAAATCCTGACGCGTTCCGGTCTGCGCGATGTCGAGGTCCGTGCGATCGACATCCCGGCGGCATTCGACAGCTTCGACGACTACTGGGCGCCGTTTCTGGGAGGTACCGGGTCCGCGCCGAAATATTGCATGTCGCTCGACGAGCCAGCGCGCGACCGCCTGAGGCAGGAGGTCCAGCGGCGACTCCCGACAGGCCCCGATGGCGAAGTCCTCTTGGCTGTAAGAGCGTGGGCTGTGAAGGGGCGTGTGTTTTGACGATGCTGTCGCGGATCGCTGGCCCTACACGGCTCGCCGAAACCGGACTATAGGGTTCTTCCATGAACCAGCATGCTCCCGTCACGAAAGCCGGTGTCAGCGTCGGCTATTCGGCCTGCCCGCACGATTGTCCTTCCACCTGCGCGCTCGACGTCGAAGTCCTCGCGCCTGACCGCATCGGCCGCATCCACGGTGCGCGCGACAACTCCTATACGGCCGGCGTCGTCTGCGCCAAGGTCGCGCGCTACGCCGACCGCGTGCACCACCCTGACCGGCTGCTCAAGCCACTGGTGCGCGCCGGCGGGAAGGGCGAGGGCATCTGGAAAGAGGCGAGCTGGGAATCAGCCCTCGACCTCGTGGCGGAAAAGTTTGATGCGGCCGAGGCGAAGTACGGCTCCGAGACGGTGTGGCCGTATTTCTATGCCGGCACGATGGGGCTGGTGCAGCGCGACGGCATCGAACGGCTGCGGCATGCGAAGAAGTATTCCGGCTTCTTCGGCTCCATCTGCACCAATCTGGCGTGGACCGGCTATGTCATGGGCACCGGTTCGCTGCGCGGTTCGGACCCGCGCGAGATGGCGAAGTCGGATTGCGTGGTGATTTGGGGCACCAATGCTGTCGTCACGCAAGTGAACGTGATGACCCACGCCATCCGTGCCCGCAAGGAGCGCGGGGCCAAGATCGTCGCCATCGACATCTACGAGAACGCGACCGTCAAACAGGCCGACATGGGCCTTGTGCTGAGGCCGGGCACCGACGGCGCGCTGGCCTGCGCGGTCATGCACATCCTGTTCCGGGACGGCCTTGCGGACTGGCCCTATCTCGAAAAATACACCGACGATCCGAAGGCGCTGGAAGCGCATCTGAAGGACAAGACGCCGGAATGGGCGTCCGCCATCACCGGTCTGTCGGCGGCGGAGATCGAAGCCTTCGCCAATCTCGTCGGCACGACGAAGAAAACCTTCTTTCGCCTCGGCTACGGCTTTTCGCGCCAACGCAACGGGCCGGTGAACATGCATGCCGCGCTCTCCATCGCCGCCGTCACCGGCTGCTGGCAATATGAGGGCGGCGGCGCCTTCAACTCCAATTCGGGCGTCCTCAAGCTCGATACGGGGACGCTGGAAGGCGTGACGCTGCGTGATCCCTCAATCCGCTATCTTGACCATTCGCGCATCGGCCCGGTGCTGATGAACCATGAGGACGCGTTGTTCGGCGGTCCGCCGGTGACGGCGATGCTGATCCAGAACACCAATCCGGCCAATGTGGCGCCTGAGCAGCGGTTGGTGAAGCAGGGGTTTTTGCGCGACGACCTGTTCACCTGCGTGCATGAGCAGTTCATGACCGATACGGCCAAGCTCGCCGATGTCGTGCTGCCGGCGACCATGTTCCTCGAGCATGACGATATCTACAAGGGCGGCGGCAACCAGCACGTCACGCTGGGACCGAAGGTGATCGAGCCGCCGCCGGGGCCGATGCCGAACCATTTCGTCATCGAGGAGTTGGGCAAGCGGCTCGGCGTCGCGCACCTGCCGGGCTTCGGCCTGACGGAACGCGAGCATATCGACATCATGCTGGCCAGGCGCGGCCTGAGCTTCGACACGCTCAAGGCGCAGCGCTGGGTGGATCTGCAGCCGCCGTTCGAGGAGGCGCATTTCCTCACCGGCTTCGGCCACCCCGACGGGAAATATCGCTTCAAGCCGGAATGGGTCGGCGGGTTCGCGCCGAACCGGCCGCCGAAGGTGATGGGCAAGGCGTTCGGGCCTTACGACCGACTGCCACAGTTTCCGGACCATGTCGATTTGATCGAGGTCGCGGACGAGAAACATCCGTTCCGGCTGGCGACCTCTCCGGCGCGCAACTTCCTCAATTCCAGCTTCACCGAGACGCCGGTGTCGAAGGAGAAGGAGGTTCGGCCATCCCTGCTCATCCACCCCGAGGACGCCGCGGCGCTTGGCGTAGCCGAGGAGGATCGCGTCGAAATCGGCAACATGCGCGGCGAGGTGGTGCTGCATGCGAAACTGTTCGATGGCCTGAAGCGTGGTGTCGTCATTGCCGAGGGCGTGTGGCCGAACAGCGCGCATGAGCGTGGCGAGGGCATCAACGTGCTGACCGGTGCCGACGCGCCGGCGCCCTACAGCGGGGCGGCCGTGCACGACAGCAAGGTGTGGGTGCGGCGCGCGGCTGACTAGCCGTGCTGCCTGGTTCGATGGCCTTTGACCTCCGATTCTTGCGAACTTTTCGGGGGATCGTTCAAAAGCGTTCTTTTCTGGAAAGGGCGGCTGCACGACTCACCGGTACATGATCGGCGCGTTTGCTGGAGGCGTCGCATGGACCATTCGTCGGGATTCGATTTTCGCCGCTGGAAGGGCATCGCAGGCTTTGCGCTGCTGGGTGTGGCGGCGTGCGTGTGCCTTTCGTTGGTGCTCAACTACCTGCTTCTGTTCAGCGATAGGCTCGGCGCCTTCGAGCGCGGCGTGATCACCGCGATTGCCGTGCCGCTGCTGATCGGCGTTCCGCTGTTTGTCGCTCTCGGAATGAAGCTGGCGGAAGTGCGTAGCCTGAGGCAACGGCTCAATCGCTCGACCACCTACGATCCCGTCACCGACTGTTTCCGCTCCACCGCGTTCACCGGTCTGGTGGAGACGCGGCGCAAATATGTTCCCACCGGTCCGATGGGGCGCAGCGGCGCGCTCCTTGTCGTCCATGTCGAGGGATTGATGTCGGTCGGCGCCCGTTTCGGGCTGAGCTGGAAGGATGAGGCGTTGCGGCTCATCGCTGGCACGATCAAGCGCTCTGTACGTCAGGACGATGTGGTCGGCCGCGTCGGCGAGGCCGAATTCGGCGTGTTCCTGCCTGGTGCCACCGAGCGGGATGCCAAGGAAATCGGCAATCGCATCGTATCGGCCGTCGGCGCGGTCTATTTCGCTCCCGCCGAGCAATCGGAAGCGCTGGTGGTGCGGGTTGGGGGCGTGCTCTATGAGAAGCAGGTCGAATTCGACGACATGTTCAAGGTGGCGGCAAGGCAGGTCGACCTTGCGGGCACCGGCAGCGAGGACAGTTTCCGCCTCGTCCCGCTGCTCACCGACACATCCGCCTCGCCGGGTGCCGTCCAGTAGACCTTAGGGCGTGATGCGCGCCAGCTGCTCCAGGTCCACCTCATCGCGCAGCGGGCTCGGCGCCATCACCACGGCCGCCGTATTGCCGCTGTCGTCGGAGAAACCGGAGAGAGCGACGCGGCTGTTCTCCATGTGGGCCTTGCCTTCGGCCACCAGCCGCAGCGCCATCGGGTAGAGCTGGTGTTCAGCCTTCAGGACCCGCGCTGAAAGCGCGGTTTCGTCGTCGCCCAGCATGACAGGCACGGCCGCCTGCGCGATGATCGGGCCGTCGTCCATCTCCGGCGTGACGAAATGGACCGTGCAGCCATGCACGCGCATGCCCGCCTCGAGCGCGCGCCTGTGCGAGTCCAACCCCTTGAACAAGGGCAGCAGGGCAGGGTGGATGTTGATCATGCGGCCTTGCCACTTCTCGACGAAGGGCGTCGTCAAGAGCCGCATGTAGCCGGCCAGCGCCACGATCTCCGCGCCGAGCTTCGTCAGCGCCTTGTCGATGGCCGCATCATGGGCCTCCTTGCTGGCGAAATCGCCGCGCGCCACCACCTGCACCGGCACGCCGCGCGCCACAGCTATGCCGAGGCCGGCCGCGTCAGCCTTGTCGGAAATGACGCCGACGATTTCGGCCGGATAGGCGGGATCGGCGGCCGCCGCGATCAGCGCCGTCATGTTGGAGCCGCGTCCGGAAATCAGGATGACTGTGCGTTTGCGGGTCATAGGTCGATCCTGCCGCGATAGATGACGCCGGCGTCGCGGCGCGGGACGATGCGGCCGATCGGCGCCACGGTCTCGCCGGCTTCCTGCAAGACGGCGGCGACCTGCGCGGCCTGTCCCGAGGCCACCGCGATCACCATGCCGATGCCGCAGTTGAAAGTGCGCATCATTTCTTCCGGCGCAACACCGCCGGTCTTCGCCAGCCAGGAGAATACCGGCGGGACGTCGATGGCGTCGAGATCGAGCTCGGCCGAGAAATCCTTCGGCAGCACGCGCGGGATATTGTCGGGAAAGCCGCCGCCGGTGATATGGGCGAGCGCCTTGATGCCGTGCGTATTGCGGATCGCCTTGAGGATGGATTTCACATAGATGCGGGTCGGCTCCAGCAGCGCCTCGGCCAGCGTTTCGCCGCTGCCGAACGGCGCCCTGGCATCCCATCCCAGCCCGCTCGTCTCGACGATGCGGCGCACCAGCGAGAACCCGTTGGAATGGACGCCAGACGAGGCCAGGCCGAGCAGCACGTCACCCTCGGCAATGTCGTCGGTCGGCAGGAGTTGTCCGCGCTCGGCCGCGCCCACCGCGAAGCCGGCGAGGTCGTAGTCCTTCTCCTGGTACATGCCCGGCATCTCGGCCGTTTCGCCGCCGATCAGCGCACAGCCGGCTTGGCGGCAACCATCCGCGATGCCGGAGACGATCGCCACGCCCTGCTCGGGGTCGAGCTTGCCGGTGGCGAAATAGTCGAGGAAGAACAAGGGCTCCGCGCCCTGCACGACGAGGTCGTTGACGCACATGGCGACGAGATCGATGCCGATGGTGTCGTGCTTGCCGGCCTCGATGGCGACCCTGAGCTTGGTGCCGACGCCGTCGTTGGCGGCGACCAGCACGGGATCGCTGAAACCGGCCGCCTTCAAGTCGAACAGGCCGCCGAAACCGCCGATCTCGCCGTCCGCGCCCGGCCGCCGCGTGGCGCGTACCAGCGGCTTGATCTTTTCCACCATGAGGTTGCCGGCGTCGATGTCGACGCCCGCCTCGGCATAGGTAAGCCCGTTTTTGGCCATCGCGGTTCCCTACCTGGAAGCGGGTCTTTCTGGAAGCGGGGTCTTCGCATGAACCGGCAGGAGCCGCAAGAACCGTGGGGCCTGCCGTTGCCAAAACCGTGGATAGCGAGGATGCGCGGCAGGCCATTGCGCTCGCCGCCGACTTCGCCCATCTATAGCGAAAGGTCCTGACCCCGGGTGGCCGCTCCTTGGTGACTATCCCCAACCTGATTACCATCCTGCGCTTCCTGCTGGTGCCGGCCGTGGTGCTGGCCATGCTGCAATCGCGCTGGGAATGGGCTTTCTTCGGTTTCGTCGTGGCGGGCGTTTCGGACGGTGTCGACGGTTTCATCGCCCGTCAATTCAACCAGCGCTCAAGGCTAGGCGCCTACCTCGACCCGATGGCCGACAAGGTCCTGCTGGTCAGCGTCTTCGTCGTGCTCGGCATCGGCGGGCAGTTGCCGTTGTGGCTGGTGGTGGCGGTCGTCTCGCGCGATGCGCTGATCATCTGCGCGGTGCTCCTGTCCACCGTCATGGGCCATCCGGTAGAGATGAAGCCGCTGATGGTGTCGAAGGCCAACACCGCCGTGCAGATCGTCGTGGCGGCCGAAGTGCTGGCCGAACTCACCTTCGGCTTCGACCTCGGATTGCTCAGGCGCGGGCTGGTCTTGCTGTCGGGCCTCTTGACCGTGGCTTCGGCGGCAGCCTATCTCGTCGCCTGGCTGAGACATATGAGCGGTTATGGCGAAGGCACCCACCCGAGCAACTGAGCAGGAAGCGGCCGAAGCGGCGGTCTCCGCCACCTTCCGGCGGCAGTTCCGCTTCTGGCTGGCCAGCGTGGTCGTGCTGGCGCTCTTCCTTTACGTTTTCAGCGACATCCTGCTGCCGTTCGTCGCCGGCATGGTTCTGGCTTATTTCCTCGACCCGGTGGCCGACCGGCTGGAACGGCTCGGCCTGTCGCGCGTCATGGCGACGGTCGTCATCCTGTTCGCCTTCATCATCGTGTTGGTGCTCGCCTTCGTCATCCTGATCCCGGTGCTGGCCTCGCAGATGGCGGATTTCGCCGGCAAGCTGCCGGATTACCTGACGCGGCTGCAGAACCTCATCACCAGCTTCGATCCGCAGTGGTTGAAGGAAAGGTTCGGTGTCGATCCGGCCAGCCTGCGCGACGGCCTGAATTCTTTGCTGACGTCCGGCTTCGGCCTGCTCACCACGGTGTTCGAATCGATCTGGAATTCCGGTAAGGCGCTGGTTTCCGTCGTCAGCCTGTTCGTGGTGACGCCGGTCGTCGCCTTCTACATGCTGCTCGACTGGGACCGCATGGTGGCGGTCGTCGACAGCTGGGTGCCGCGCGACCACGTAAAGACGGTGCGCCAGATCGCCACCGACATCAACACCGCCACTGCCGGCTTCGTGCGCGGGCAGGGCACGCTTTGTCTTGTCCTTGGCGCCATGTACGCCATCGGGCTCACGCTGACAGGCCTGAACTTCGCCATCCTGATCGGGCTGTTCGCCGGCCTCATCTCCTTCATCCCCTATGTCGGTTCGTTGACCGGGCTGGTGCTCGCCGTCGGCGTCGCCTTCGTGCAGTTCTGGCCGGACTGGCAGATGGTGGTGGCGGTCGCGGCCGTCTTCTTCGTCGGCCAGTTCATCGAGGGCAACATCCTGTCGCCGAAGCTGGTGGGCAAGAGCGTCGGCCTGCATCCGGTCTGGCTGATGTTCGCGCTGTTCGCCTTCGGCGCGCTGTTCGGCTTCGTCGGCCTGCTGGTGGCGGTGCCGGCCGCTGCGGCGATCGCCGTGCTGGTGCGCTTCGCCATAGCCCGCTACCTGGAATCGCCGCTCTACAAAGGCCACGACCCCGAACCGCCGCCGCCGTTGCCACGCCGCCTCGACAGGGTGCGGAAAACCAAGTGATGCGGGCAGTGCAAAAGCCGCGCCAGCTTCCCCTCGATCTTGGCCACGGCACCGCCTACTCGCGCGACGACCTCGTCGTCTCACGCGCCAATGCCGAAGCGGTTGCGTTGGTGGATCGCTGGCCGGACTGGCCGGCCCCGGTGGTCGTGCTGGCCGGACCTTCGGGCGCCGGCAAGACGCATCTTGCGGCGATCTGGCGCGAGGCGGCCGGCGCGCTCGCCATTCCCGCATCGGCTATCGGCTCAGCCGCCGCCGGTATCGGCCACCGACCCGTGCTGATCGACGATGTCGATTCGGCGCCCATCGACGAGCCGGGCCTGTTCCATCTCATCAATGCCGTGCGCGGCGCTGGATCTCACTTGCTGCTCACCGCCCGCGGCTTTCCTTCGGCCTGGAGGGTAACGCTGCCCGATCTCGCTTCGCGCCTGAAGGCGGCGGCCACGGTCGAGATCCATGAACCGGACGATCTTCTGCTCGCCGGGGTGCTGACGAAGCTGTTCGCCGACCGCCAGGTCGAGGTCGAGCCGCATGTCGTGCAATATCTGGTACGCCGTATCGAGCGCTCGCTGGCGACGGCGATGCGCGTCGTGGAGCGCCTGGACCGGGCAGCCCTGGAGCAGAAGACGCGCATCACCCGCGCGCTCGCCGCCGAGGCGGTCAGCGCCATGGATGAAGGGCAGGGCGAACTGGATTTTTGAGGCTCGGCCGAATGGGGCGGCAGGATTTGAACCTGCGACCCCAGGCAAGCGCGCCTGTTCTTCAAATTTTGGAGAAAATTGGTCGGAGTGGAGAGATTCGAACTCCCGACCCTCTGGTCCCAAACCAGATGCGCTACCAGACTGCGCTACACTCCGAACCGCCACGTTGCCTAGTGGTTCACTTGCTGCAAGGCAAGCGTAAAATGGACGAAGCCTTGCCCTTGCCGCGGTTGCACAGTAAGCACAGGACAAGCAAGGGCCGTTCGGCCGCAGCCGCTATGAGGTGCAAATGTCAGCGCGCATTTTCAGCCCCGCCAAGACCGCCATGCAGTCGGGCAAGGCCAAGACCGGTTACTGGGTGCTGGAGTTCGATCCTGCGCAGCCGCGCAAGATCGATCCGCTGATGGGCTACACGTC